>NZ_JBITJK010000013.1:0-182761 GCF_044459945.1 Streptomyces sp. NPDC050164 | reverse complement strand
CGACTGGCTGGACTGGTACAACTACCACCGACCCCACACCGGCATCGGCGGCCAAACCCCAGCCAGCCGCGTCACCAACCTGTCCGATCAGCACATCTAGGCCCTGTCGTCAAATTCCCGCCTGCCCCGCGACGCCATGCACGCACCTGACGCCGCGGTGCCCGCCCTTCGGGCGGACGACGGGAATTTGACGACAGGGCCTAGGGGCGTCCCCACACGGCGAAGCGCCCGACCCCGACTGCACCTCGGGGGCGGGCGCTTCCCTGCCGTATACAGATGTCAGGAGGCCACGCTCCGGTCCTGTCCGCAGCTCACTCTCCGATAAGGGCGTCAACGAACGCCTCCGGCTCGAACGGCGCCAGGTCGTCCGCGCCCTCGCCGAGCCCTACCAGCTTGACCGGGACGCCCAGCTCGCGCTGGACCGCGACGACGATGCCGCCCTTGGCCGTACCGTCCAGCTTGGTGAGGACGATGCCGGTGATGTCGACGACCTCGGCGAAGACCCGGGCCTGGACCAGGCCGTTCTGGCCGGTGGTGGCGTCGAGCACGAGCAGCACCTCGTCCACCGGGGCGTGCTTCTCCACGACCCGCTTGACCTTGCCGAGCTCGTCCATGAGGCCGGTCTTGGTGTGCAGGCGGCCGGCCGTGTCGATGAGCACGACGTTCGCGCCCATCTCCTTGCCCTCCTTGACCGCGTCGAAGGCGACGGAGGCCGGGTCGCCGCCCTCCGGTCCGCGCACGGTGTGGGCGCCGACGCGCTCGCCCCAGGTCTGGAGCTGGTCGGCGGCGGCGGCCCGGAAGGTGTCGGCGGCGCCGAGGACCACGCTCTGGCCGTCGGCCACCAGGACACGGGCGAGCTTGCCGGTGGTGGTGGTCTTACCGGTGCCGTTGACGCCGACGACCAGCACGATGCCCGGCTTGCGGTCCTCCGGCTCGGTCCTGACCGTGCGGTCCATGTCCCGGCCGACCAGCGTGATGAGTTCCTCGCGCAGCAGGGTGCGCAATTCCTCGGGGGTGCGGGTGCCGAGCACCTTCACCCGCTCGCGCAGGCGCTCGACCAGTTCCTGGGTGGGCTGCACGCCGACGTCGGCGGTGAGCAGGGTGTCCTCGATCTCCTCCCAGGTGTCCTCGTCGAGGTGCTCGCGCGACAGCAGCGTCAGCAAGCCCTGGCCGAGAGCGCTCTGCGAGCGGGAGAGCCGGGCCCGCAGCCGGACCAGGCGGCCCGCGGTGGGCTCCGGGATCTCGATCTCGGGAGCCTCGGTGGGCGGCTCCTCGACGACGACCGGAGCCGAGCCGTCCGGGAGATCCACCTCCTCTATCGTGCGCCGCGGTTCCTCCCGCGGCGTCTCGGCCTCGTCGCCGACGTGCGGCTCGGCCGGTGGGGCGGTGATGTCGGGCGCTGCGGGCGGGGGCGGGGGCAGCTGCTTCTTGCGCCGGCTGCCGACGATGAGCCCGCCGAGCGCGCCGAGCACGACCACGGCGATGACTACAGCAAGGATGACGATGTCCATAACCCGTCCAGTATCAGCCATGGGGCCCCGGGTCACCCTGCTTGTTCCGTCCTCCCGGGACAAGGGCCGCCGGATCTCCACACCCCTGGATGTCTGACGCCCCGTCAGCTAACGTCCTCCGGACACCTGCCCGGTGAAGGGAGACGCCCCATGCCCGTCTCGGTCGTACGCTTCAACCTCGTCGCTCCCGGGGCCGCCCCCGCCGAGCTCGGCGCCCGTTACCGGGCGGCCCTGGAGATGGCTTCGTACGCCGACGACCGGGGCGTGACCACCGTGCAGACGGAGGAGCACCACGGGGCCGACAACAACTGGCTGCCGTCGCCGTTCGCCTTCGCGGGGGCCGTCTTCGGCGCGACCCGGCGTGTCGCGGTCACCGTCTCGGCTGTCATCGGCCCGCTGCACGACCCGCTGCGGCTCGCCGAGGAGATCGCCGTGCTGGACCTGCTGAGCGGAGGCCGGCTGGTGACCGTCGCCGGGATCGGGTACCGGCCCGAGGAGTACGACCTGTTCGGCGTGGACTTCGCCCGGCGCGGGCGGCTCCAGGACGAGCTGCTGGAGACGCTGCTCGCGGCCTGGACGGGCGAGCCCTTCTCCTACCGAGGCCGCACGGTCCGCATCACCCCGCGCCCGTACACCGACCCGCACCCGCTGCTCCTGGTCGGCGGCTCCTCCAAGGCCGCCGCCCGCCGGGCCGCCCGACTCGGCCTGCCCTTCTTCCCCAGCGCGCACCTTCCGGAACTGGAGGCGCACTACAAGGAGCGGCTCGTCGAGTACGGCACCGAGGGCTGGGTGATGATGCCCGCCGCCGAGACACCGCTGCTGCATGTGGCCGAGGATCCGGACCGGGCCTGGACGGAGTACGGGGAGCACTTCCTGCACGAGGCGCGGACGTACGCCTCCTGGCAGTCGGGCGGCGTGCGCTCGGCGGTGAAGTCGGCGGCGACGACGGTCGGGGACCTGCGCGCGGAGGGCGTGTACCGGATCCTCACGCCGGAGCAGTGTGTGGGGCTGAGGCTGGACTCCTACGTCCTGCATCCGCTGGCGGGCGGGATGCCGGTGGAGGAGGGGTGGCGGAGTCTGCATCTGTTCTGCGAGCAGGTGCTGCCGGGCCTGGGGAGCTGACGCTCACGGATCTCCGGTGGCCCGCCGTTGCCCTCGGTGATCCACTGACTCGAGATCGAGGCGGCTGCGGAACCTGGAGGTGGCCGCCCTGCACACCCGGGCGATCGGGGGCGGCGGCGTCTGGCGACACAAGAGACCGCCGCCCCGGCTCGGGCAGTGGCCGAACCGGGGCGACGGCGGGTTACGGGGAGAGGGGCAGCGGGGACTTTGGCCCTCCTCCCCGAGTGTGCGGGACGGGCTCAGCCCATCTCCTCCAGGGCCTTGCCCTTCGTCTCCTTGACGAACTTCAGGACGAACGGGATGGAGAGCACGGCGAACGCCGTGTAGATCACGTAGGTCACGGAGAGGTTCCAGTCGGCCAGCGACGGGAAGCTCGCGGTGATGGCCCAGTTGGCGATCCACTGCGCGGCGGCGGCCACACCCAGGGCGGCGGCACGGATCCGGTTGGGGAACATCTCGCCGAGCATGACCCAGACGACCACGCCCCAGGACAGGGCGAAGAAGAGGACGAAGACGTGCGCGGCGATCAGGGCGATCCAGCCCTGCGTGGCGGGCAGCTTGCCGTCGACCAGGTGGTGCGAGAACGCCCAGGCCTCCAGCGCCAGGCCGACGACCATGCCGACCGAGCCGATGATCGCGAGCGGCCTGCGGCCGATGCGGTCGACGAAGATCATCGCGATGACGGTGCCGACGATGTTGATGATCGACGTGGTGAAGGAGTAGAAGAACGAGTCCGTCGGGTCGACGCCGACCGACTGCCACAGCGTCGAGGAGTAGTAGAACGCGACGTTGATGCCGACGAACTGCTGGAAGACCGACAGGCCGATGCCGATCCAGACGATCGGCTTGAAGAAGAAGCTGCCGCCGAGCAGGTCCTTGAAGCTGGCCTTGTGCTCGCTCTTCATGGCGCCCTCGATCTCGGCGACACGGGCGTCCAGGTCGACGTCCTTGCCCTCGACCTCGGTGAGGATCTCCCGGGCGCGCTCGTGCTTGCCGACGGAGATGAGGAAGCGCGGGGACTCGGGGATGACGAAGGAGAGCAACCCGTAGAGGACGGCCGGGATGACCATGACGCCGAGCATGACCTGCCAGGCCTCCAGGCCCATCAGCTTGCCGCGCTGGTCGCCGTCGGCGGCGTTCAGCACACCCCAGTTGACCAGCTGCGACACGGCGATGCCGATGACGATCGCGGCCTGCTGGAAGGAGCCGAGCCGGCCGCGGTAGGCGGGCGGGGCGACCTCGGCGATGTAGGCCGGGCCGATCACCGAGGCCATGCCGATGGCGAAGCCGCCGACGACGCGCCAGAAGGCGAGGTCGTACAGCGCGAAGGGAAGTGCCGAGCCGACGGCGCTGATCGTGAAGAGGATCGCGGCGATCTGCATGCACCGGATGCGGCCGATGCGGTCGGCTATGCGGCCGGCGGTCGCGGCACCGATGGCGCAGCCGATGAGGGCGATGGCGATGACCTGGGCGAGGGCTGCGGAGCCGATGTCGTAGCGGTCCCGGATGGCCTCGACGGCGCCGTTGATCACGGAACTGTCGTAGCCGAAGAGGAAACCACCCATCGCGGCCGCCGCCGCGATGAAGATGACATGCCCGAGATGCTCGGGATGAGCCGCCCTGGCTCCTGACTTGGGTGCCTGCGCTGTGCTGGTCACGTGTACTCCTCGGGCCACCGGCAACGCTGCCGGAGCGAATCAGCCTTCGAGGTGCCACCTGAAGGTACCTGAAGGTAAAAGGAACGTTGCCGAGACTATGCCTTCAAGTTTCGAAGTCAATAGATCAGTAGCTGTGAATCTGAGGCAGGAGTGTGCCCGTAATGTGTTCAAGTATTGAAGGCACCGAGGGTTGCAGGTGAGACCGGTGTAGACCGCATCCATCTAGCGGAGGCGCTGGCTGATGACCTTCGACACACCGTCGCCCTGCATGGAGACGCCGTAGAGCGCGTCGGCGACCTCCATGGTGCGCTTCTGGTGAGTGATCACGATCAGCTGGGAGGCTTCCTGGAGCTCCTGCATGATCCGGATGAGCCGCTGGAGGTTGGTGTCGTCGAGGGCGGCCTCGACCTCGTCCATGACGTAGAACGGGCTGGGCCGCGCCTTGAAGATCGACACGAGCAGCGCCACAGCGGTCAGCGACCTCTCCCCGCCGGAGAGCAGCGACAGCCGCTTGACCTTCTTGCCCGGCGGCCGGGCCTCGACGTCCACGCCGGTGGTGAGCATGTTGTCGGGGTCGGTCAGGATCAGCCGCCCCTCACCACCCGGGAACAGCCGACTGAAGACGCCCTCGAACTCCCGGGCCGTGTCCCGGTAGGCCTCGGTGAAGACCTGCTCGACGCGCTCGTCGACCTCCTTCACCACCTGCAGGAGATCGGCCCGCGTCTTCTTCAGGTCCTCGAGCTGCTCGCTGAGGAACTGGTGGCGCTCCTCCAGCGCCGCGAACTCCTCCAGGGCGAGCGGGTTCACCTTGCCGAGCTGCTGGTAGGCGCGCTCGGCGGCCTTCAGGCGCTTCTCCTGCTCGGCCCGGACGAACGGCCTGGGCCGGTTGCGCGGATGCTCCGGATCCTCCGGCAGCTCCTCGCCCTCGGCGGGGGGCGAGGGCGGCACGAGCTGATGCGGTCCGTACTCCGCCACCAGCCCCGCCGGTTCGACACCCAGCTCCTCCAGCGCCTTGGTCTCCAGCTGCTCGATCCGCAGCCGCTTCTCGGCGCCGAGTACCTCGCCGCGGTGGACCGAATCCGTCAACTTGTCGAGCTCGGCCTTGAGATCGCGTCCCTCGGTACGGGCGCGGGCGAGTTCCTGTTCGCGACGGGCCTTGGCGGCCTCGGCGGCGGTGCGCTCCTCGTCGGCGCGGGCGAGGGAGACCTCGACGTGCGCGAGCAGCTGGCGGGCGCCCGAGCCGACGGCCTCGGCGACGGCCGCCTCGTGCCGCAGCCGGGCCCGTCGCTGTTCGGCACGCGCGCGTGCCTCGCGTTCCGCGCGGGCGGCCCGGTCCAGGGAGTCGGCCCGTCCGGCCAGGCCCTTGACCCGTTCTTCGTGTGTACGGACCTGGAGGCGAGCCTCCATCTCGGTCTGGCGCGCATTGGCGCCGTCGGCGGCGAGCCGGTCCCGTACGGAGGTGTCGGGCTCCTCCTCGATCGGCATCTCCTCGGCGACGGCGAGCCGCTCGGCGAGTTCCTCGACCTCCGCGAGTGCCTTGTCGAGGGCCTCCTGTGCCCGGGCCGCGGCGGCGGTGGACCGCTCGGCCTCCCCCGCGGCTCCCCGTGCCTGCCCGGCGAGCCGGCCGAGCTGCTGGGCGACGGCCGACTTCTCCCGGTCGGCGGCCCGGCGCCGCTCCCCCAGCTCCTCGACCAGCGCGGCGCACTCCTTGCGCCGCTCCCCGGCCGCGTGCTGGGCCTCGGTCAGCTCCTCGCAGCGGACGGCCAGCTCTTCCAGCTCGGCGGCTGCCTCGTCGACGGAGGCCTGCACCTCCAGGAGGCTGGGCGCGCCCGCGGAGCCGCCGTGGGCGAAGTGGGCGCCGAGGAGGTCGCCTTCGGCCGTCACCGCCGTGAGGTCGGGGTGGGCGTGGACGAGGTCTTCGGCGTCCTCGAGGGTGCCGACGATGACGATGTTGTGCAGGAGGCGGCGTACGGCCGGCATGAGGTCGCAGGGGCCGCGGACCAGGTCGGCGGCGTAGGTGTGTCGTGCGTCTGCGGGTTCGTTGGGGCTGGTCGCGCAGTCCCCCGCGCCCCCAGGGCGAGGATCCCCCGCCAGGAGCAGGGTTGCCCGGCCTCCGTCCTGTTTGCGCAGGAGTCTGATCGCGTCTGCTGCCGAAGACGGGCTCGTCACCGCGATCGCGTCCGCCGCCGCTCCGAAGGCAGCCGCGAGGGCGACTTCGTAGCCCGGGGTCACCGTCAGGAGTTCCGCCGCCGGGCCGAGGATGCCGGAGAGACGGTCCTTCGCCGCGAGCAGTATCCCGGTGCCGTCCTTGCGGCGGAGGCCGAGCGCCAGTGCCTCGTGACGGGCCTGGGTCGCGGCGCGCTTGCGTTCCGCCGCCGTGACCGCCTCGCGGGCTGCCGTGAGTGCGGCCTCGGCCTCGGCGAGCTGCTGCTTCGCCGCCTCGTGCTGCCCGGCGAGTTCGGCGTCGCCGGCGTCGAGGCCGTCGACCTCCGCCTTGAGGGCCTCGTACTCCTCCTGGGCGGCGACGGCACGTTCCTGCGCCTCGTCGCGGGCGGCGGCCAGGCGTTCGATCTCGGCCTGGGCGGAGGCGGCGCGGGAGCGGGCCGCGTTGACCTGGCCGCTGAGCCGGGCCAGGCCCTCGCGCCGGTCGGCGATGGCGCGGGCGGCGTCCTTCAGGCGCCGCTCCTCCTGGGCCAGTTCGCGCTCCAGCTCGGCGCGGTGGGCGACCGTGTCCTCCAGGGCGCGTTCGGCCGCCTCAAGGGCCGCTTCCAGCTCGGCCTCCTGCTCGCGGATGCGGGCGGCCTCGCGCTCCATGTCCTCCGGGTCGCGGCCGCGCCGTTCCTCGGGGGGCGCGGAGGTGGCGCTCTTCACGCGGGCGTCGGCCAGCGAGATCGTGCCGCGCACCCGCTCGGCGAGCTGGGAGAGCTCGTACCAGGTCTGCTGGGCGCGCTGGAGGCGCGGCGTGAGCTGCCGTACCTCGTCCTCCAGAAGCGCCTCGCGCTGGAGCGCCTTGCGCAGCTCCTGCTCGGCGGCCTCCTTGCGCTGCTTCAGCGCGGCCTCGTCGGCGACCTCGGCCTTGAGGGCTTCCCGGAGCCGTACGAGGTCGTCGGCCAGCAGGCGCAGCCGGGCATCGCGCAGATCGGCCTGGATGACGGCGGCCCGGCGCGCGACGGCGGCCTGGCGGCCCAGCGGCTTGAGCTGCCGTCTGAGTTCGTCGGTGAGGTCCTGCACGCGCGCGAGGTTGGCCTGCATCGCGTCCAGCTTGCGCAGCGCCTTCTCCTTGCGCTTGCGGTGCTTGAGGACGCCGGCGGCCTCCTCGATGAAGGCGCGGCGGCCCATGGGGTCGGCGTGCAGGACGGAGTCGAGCTGGCCCTGTCCGACGATGACGTGCATCTCGCGGCCGATGCCGGAGTCGGAGAGCAGTTCCTGGATGTCGAGGAGGCGGCAGGTGTCGCCGTTGATCTGGTACTCGCTGCCGCCGTTGCGGAACATGATCCGCGTGATGGTGACCTCGGCGTACTCGATGGGCAGGGCCCCGTCGGAGTTGTCGATGGTCAGGGACACCTCGGCGCGGCCCAGCGGCGGGCGGCCGGTGGTGCCGGCGAAGATGACGTCCTCCATCTTGCCGCCGCGCAGCGACTTGGCGCCCTGCTCACCCATGACCCAGCTGAGCGCGTCGACGACGTTGGACTTGCCCGAGCCGTTCGGTCCGACGACGCACGTGATCCCCGGCTCGAACCGGAGTGTGGTCGCCGAGGCGAACGACTTGAACCCGCGGAGGGTCAGGGCCTTGAGGTGCACGCCGCTGGACTCTACCGCTCGGGTTCGTCTCACTCCATGAACCCACGGTTTCGCCGCTGAACGCGCAGGGCACACCAGACGTTAAAGACAGTGAAAGGATGCGCGGGGGCAAGAAAGAAGGGACGCCAGCGGCGTCCCTTGTACTTCTGACAACTCAGCGGTTGTGACGGGCGGCCCAACCACTGCGGTGCTGTTGTGGAGCGGTGCAGTGATCAGGTGAGCGCAGGCTCCGCCTGGTGTGCGTCAACGCTCTCCATGATCCTGTCGTGAGAAGCGGCAGCCGTCAGCGCTTCGTTCTCCGCCTGGATCCGTACAAGCTCGGATTCCAGGTCCTGGACGCGCTGCTGGAGCCGTCGCATCTCGGCGAGGAGTCGAGGGTCGGAGCCGCCGACGTAACCGAGAAGCGCCTTTGCCATGATGGATGGTCCTCCACAATGAGTGACCGACCGATGCGGTGTGGGTCGTGAGGGATTCCGCACCCGCAGTCTTGGCAGGGCCTGGAGTTGTGCTGCCGTTCAGCCATGCCAAACAGCTAAGGTGCGCGGGGTGCTTTCAGCGTCTCACCAAAAAGTTTGACGGTCAACACGATCACGCCCCGTATTGGCGGGCGACCCGGTCGCGCACGGCCTGGAACGGCGGTGCTGCGGCTTCTGCGGGGCCCTCGGGGCGTGGCGATCATCCTTGCGTGTGCGGCCTGCCAAGGCAAGTGATTCTTGGCAATCACCAGCAAGTTTCCGTCCGAGGCGGCCGTCGGCGACCGGTCCGCGGGCGGCGCCGGGGGCCGCCCGGCAGGGTGGGATCAGCGGATGGCGAAGCCCTCGTAGCCGCCGCGCGGTGTGTCCCAGATCTCGGTGACGCCGTCCACGCGCCCGGGCGTGTCGTCACTGCGGAGCCACTCCAGCAGACCTTCACAGCCCTCTCGCGCGCCCTCCGCGACCACTTGGACGCGTCCGTCGCCCAAATTGAGAGCAAAACCACTCAGGCCGCCGATCTCCAGGGCCTTGGCCCGCGTGAACCAGCGGAAACCCACACCTTGGACGCGTCCACGCACCCAGGCGACCAGTCGCACATCCTCACTCATGACTGCAACCTAACCGCCCGATCTTTCTCCGGGCACTTCCTCCACTTGCGCCATGCGGTACCGTCCCCACCCAACGAATCTCATATGAAACTCACACGATCGAGTGAGTTTGGTGTTGATCTCGAGGACGAGTCGACCGCCAGGACGAGGAAGGCCAGGACATGGGACGCCACCGACGCTCCGCCGCCGGCCGCGCCACCACGGGGCTCACGCAGGCCGACGGCTCCGTGACAGGCCACGACCCGCTGCACTCCCCCGCGGGAGACGGCCCGACGATGGGCACCGCGCCCTACCTGAACCCCGAGCCGTACGCCGACACCTACGCCAAGAGCGAGGCTTACCTGTTCGGTGCGGAGGCGTCCGCGGCGGGTGACCGCTTCGAGGACACAGCCGTCTTCGCGAGCGACGGCTTCACCCCCGACGGCGGCGCCCGGCGCGCGGGCTCGCACCGCCGCCGGAAGAAGGCCGCGAGGCCGATGCGCACCGGGCTGCTCGGCGTGTCCGCGGCGGTCGCCCTCGGCACGGTCGCGGTCGCCACGGGCGCAGTGCCCGGCCTCGAGAACTACAAGCTCGGTGGTGGTAACGGCGGCACCGACAAGGTGCAGGCCGGGGACACGCCGACGAACAGCCCGACCGAGCAGGGCGGCACCACCGGCAGCGCCGACGGCCGGGACGGGGCGCCCGCGAGCCGGGGCGCCGAGCGCTCCCTCTCGCCCTCGCCGTCCACCTCGAAGTCGTCGGCCGCGCCGACCAAGACGCCGGCGAAGCCGGAGAAGACGCAGGAGAAGACCCCGGAGAAGAAGAAGCCGACGGTCACCACTCCCAGCGAGAAGCCGGACAACACTCCCTCCCGTACGGCCACGAAGGCGCCGCAGAAGCCCAGCGCGCCCGCCGCCCTCTCCGAGGAGTCCTCCGCCGCGGCCCAGGTGCTCAAGCTGGTGAACGAGGAACGGGCGAAGGTGGGATGCAGCGCGGTCGCCGCGAACAGCGCGCTGACCGGGCTGGCGCAGAACTACAGCGAGGACATGGCCGCGCGGGGCTTCTTCGACCACACCAACCCGGACGGCCAGACGCCGTGGGACCGGGCCGAGAAGGCCGGGATATCCAACCTCGGCGGGGAGAACATAGCCCGCGGCCAGGCCGATGCCGCGGCCGTGATGGATGCCTGGATGAACAGCCCCGGCCACCGCGCCAACATCCTGAACTGCGACTTCAAGACGCTCGGCGTCGGCGTCGAGTTCGGGTCGGGCGGCCCGTGGTGGACCCAGAACTTCGGGTACTGAGCCGCTCCCGCGTGACGCTAACCAACAGTTAGCGCAACCTGTTGGTTAGCGCTGCGCTGGCGTAGGCTGGGCATATGACCACCACCCAGGAGCTCACGGCGGGGCTGGACGACCTCCCGTACAACGTGTTCGCCAAGGCCTGCCCCTCGCGCGGCACGCTGGAGCACGTCACGGGCCGCTGGGGCGCACTGACGCTGGGCGCCCTGCACGAGGGTTCGCTCCGCTTCAACGAGCTGCGTCGCCGCGTCGACGGCGTCAGCGAGAAGATGCTCTCCCAGACGCTGCACGCGCTGGAGCGCGACGGCCTGGTGCACCGCGAGGCCCAGCCGACCAACCCGCCCCGCGTGGACTACGAACTGACGCCGCTGGGACGCGGCGTGGCCGAGCGGCTGCTCGCCTTGATTCCACTTCGTGGAGGGCAGCATGGACGAGGTGCTGGCCGCGCGCGAGCGGTACGACTCCGCTAGGGCGTGATCCGCGGCGGCCGCTGGCACTTGGGGCAGTAGTAGCTCGACCGGTTCATCCAGGGCCGCCGGCGTATCGGGGTGCCGCAGCGCCGGCAGGGCAGGCCCTCACGGCCGTACGCGTCGAGGGACCGGTCGAAGTAGCCGGACTCGCCGTTGACGTTAACGTACAGGCTGTCGAAGCTGGTGCCGCCCACCGCGAGGGCCGCGTTCATCACGTCCCGCACATGGCCCAGGAGCAGCAGGGTGCGCGGGCGGGTGAAGGTCGCGGTCGGGCGCTCGTAGTGGATGCGGGCGCGCCACAGGGCCTCGTCCGCGTAGATGTTGCCGACGCCGCTGATCAGCGACTGGTCGAGCAGGGCCCGCTTGATCGTGGACCGCTTGCGGCGCAGCGCCCGGTGGAAGGCCTCGTCGTCGAAGAGCGGGTCGAGCGGGTCGCGGGCGATGTGCGCGATGACGTCGGGCAGGCCGTCGGGGGTGTTGTCGTGCAGCGACAGCCCGCCGAAGGTGCGCTGGTCGACGAAGCGGAGTTCGGTGTCCAGGGCGTCGCTGAAGCGGACGCGGATGCGCAGGTGTTTCTCGTCCGGGGCCGTGTGCGGCTGGACCAGCAGCTGGCCGCTCATGCCGAGGTGGGCCAGGATCGACTGGTCCGTGTCCTCCAGGGGCAGCCACAGGTACTTGCCGCGGCGGCTCGGTATGCCGATGCGGTGGCCCTTGAGGCGGTGCGCGAAGTCGTCGGCGCCCGCGAGGTGGCGGCGCACCGCGCGCGGATGCAGCACCTCGGCCTCGGCGACGCTCCGGTGAGCGACCCACCGCTGAAGTCCGCGCCGTACGACCTCGACCTCGGGCAACTCGGGCATGGGGTACCCCCGTCACGAACCTGTGGATGACCGAGCGCCCGCCCCCGGGCAGGGGCGGGCGCTCGGGTGCGCTGTGCTGTGCCGGCCGCCGGTGAGGGCGGCCGGCTCGTCAGCCGTCGACGCTGCTGCCGTCGACGGCCGTATGGGCGGCCTGAGCCGCCGCCGTCTGCGTCGCCTCGGCGGCCTTCGCCGCCTTGGCGCGCTCGTCCGCCGCGGCCCGGATGGACCGCCACGCGGACTCGGCGGCCTGCTGCTCCGCTTCCTTCTTGCTGCGGCCGGTGCCGGTGCCGTACGAGACGCCTCCGACGCGGGCGGCAGCAGTGAAGGTCTTCTCGTGGTCGGGGCCGGTCTCCGTGACCAGGTACTCGGGCACGCCGAGCCCTTCGGTCGCGGTGAGCTCCTGGAGGCTGGTCTTCCAGTCCAGGCCGGCTCCGAGGCTCGAGGATTTCTCGATCAGGGGGTCGAACAGGCGGTGCACCAGCTCCGCCGCCGAGTCCAGGCCCTGGTCGAGATAGACGGCGCCGATCACCGCTTCGAGGGTGTCGGCGAGGATGGACGCCTTGTCCCGGCCGCCCGTGCCCTCTTCACCGCGGCCGAGCCGGATGAAGGAGCCCAGGTCGAGTCCGCGCCCCACTTCCGCGAGCGCACGCGAGTTCACCACCGCGGCCCGCAGTTTGGCCAGCTGGCCTTCGGGCAGGTCGGGGTGGGTGCGGTACAGCGTGTCCGTGACGACCAGGCCGAGCACGGAGTCCCCGAGGAACTCCAGGCGCTCGTTGGTCGGCAGACCGCCGTTCTCGTATGCGTACGACCGGTGGGTCAGTGCTCGCACCAGAAGGGCGGACTCGACCTTGTAGCCGAGCCGCCCTTCCAGAAGCGTGTGGGACGAGGCCTGGTTGTCCGCCGTTGCGCTCCCGCTCACGCGGGGAGACTTGTTCTTAGGCGTGGACACAGTGCCTCTCACCAGCCGCTCAGACCTCGAGGACCTGGCGCTTGTTGTAAGTGCCGCACGAGGGGCACGCGATGTGCTGCAGCTTGGGCTCGTGGCAGCGCTCGCACGCAACCAGGGTGGGGACCGCAGCCTTCCACTGCGACCGGCGGTGGCGCGTGTTGCTGCGCGACATCTTCCGCTTCGGAACAGCCACGGCTACTTCTCCTGCTTCTCGTCGACGCCAGGTTCGGCGCCGCTCATCTCGTCCTTCTCGCCGTCCTTCATGGTGCCGGCGAGTCCCTGCAATGCCGCCCAACGGATGTCGACGGCGTCGTGGTGGTGGTCCGGGTCGTCCGCCAGCCGTGCGCCGCACTCGGCACACAGACCAGGGCAGTCTTCCTGGCACACCGGCTGCATCGGCAGTGCGAGCACCACCGCATCACGCAGCACGGGCTCGAGGTCGAACAGGCCGTCCTCGAGGAAGAGCCTGTCCTCGTCGTCCTCGGCGTCGTCGCCCGGCTCCGCGATCACGCGGCCCCGGTCGTCGGCGTCAGGGTACGAGAACATCTCCTGGAAGTCCGCTTCGACGTCGAGCTGAAGCGGCTCCAGACACCTTACGCACTCCCCCTCGGCAGCGGCACGGGCGGTGCCTGTGACGAGCACCCCTTCCATGACCGACTCCAGGCGGAGTTCGAGCTCCACCGGGGCGCCTTCCGGCACTCCGATGACTTCCTTGATACCGAAGTCCTTGGGAGCGTCGACCGTGCGGGTCAGGCGCTGTAGCGCACCGGGCCGCCGGCCCAGCTCGTGTGTGTCGAACACGAGGGGGTTGCGGTGGTCGAGGCGGGCGTTCAGGGCCATTCCTGCTTTCGATCTGCCGAGCTGGGGGAGACGCCGCCCTTCGGTGCTCCCGGGCAGCGTTGATCGCGGACGTACGCGCGACCGAAGAGCCAGGATACTGGACCTTTGCCTGTCGGCCCAATCCGGTGCTCAGCCGTTGCCCCGCCCCTGCTCGTAGGCCCGCAGCTGCTCGGCGCTGATCACGCCGGTGTCGAAGAGGCTGGTCTCGTCCAGGGCGTATCCCTGCTGGCTCTGGTGGCTCTGTTCGCCCTGGTGTCCGTGCTGGGGCTGCTGGGCCTGGTTCGGGTCGTACGCGGCCTGCTGGGGGTCGTAGCCCTGGTAGGCGTAGGGATCGGCCTGCTGGTAGCCGTACGGGTCCTGCTGGGCGGCGTACGCCTGCTGCGGGTAGCCGCCGTAGGGGTCGGGCTGCTGCTGGATGGGGGCACCTCCCGCCGGAGCGTAGGAGGTGGGGGAGTAGGCCGGCTGCGGCTGGCCGTAGTCCTGCTGCTGGGCGGGCTGCTCGGCCGGGGGCTTCTGCTCCGCCAGGTCGGCGAGGTAGTCGGCGTCGCTGGAGTGCTGGATGGTGCTGGTGTTGTCGGCGAGGGCGCCGAGGTCGTCGGTGGCGATCCGGCCGTGCAGCTTCTGCCGGCCGCGGCCGACGGCCTCCAGGGTCTTGGCGAGGACCGCCTCGAAGGCGCCGAGCTTGACGTCGACGTACTCGTCGGCGCTACGGCGCTGGGTCTGCGGGTCGTGGCTGCGCTCGGGGGCGTCCTCGTCCTCGTAACCCTGCTCGTCGGTGCCGGGGCCGGTGCCGAGGAGCTTCTCGCGGCCGCGGCCGACGGAGCCGAGGGTCTTGGTGAGGACGACCTCGAAGTTGGCGAGCTTGGAGTCGACGTAGTCGTCGGCCTCGGCGCGGATCTCCTCGGCCTCCTTGCGGGCCTCGGCGAGGATCCGGTCGGCCTCGGCCTGGGAGCGGCGGGCGACCTCGGTGTCGGAGATCAGTGAGCCGCGCTCGGCGTGCGCGCTCTGGATGATCCGCTCGGCCTCCTGGCGGGCCTGCTCGACCATCTGCTCGCGGTCGCCGATCAGCTCCTGGGCCTGGGCGAGGGAGCCGGGCAGCGCCGCGCGCACCTCTTCCAGCATGGAGAGCAGCTCGGCGCGGTTGACCACGCACGAGGCCGACATGGGCATGGACCGGGCGCCGGAGACCGCGGTCACGATCTCGTCGAGCTTCTTCTGCACGTCCACCGTGTGCTCGCCACTCTCTACAGATGCGTTGGAGACGGACGGGACGACTGTACGGCCATGGGGTCCCCGGGGGACACCGGGTGACGGGGTGTCAGGGTCCCCTGGGGCGCCCGGGGCGCGTTCAGTCCTTCCGCAGGCGCTCGCCGAGGGCCTGGAGGACCTCCTCGGGAACCAGGTGGGAGACGTCGCCGCCCCAGGTCGCGACCTCCTTGACCAGGGAGGACGACAGGAAGCTGTAGGTGGGGTTGGTGGGGATGAAGAGGGTCTCCACGCCCGAGAGGCCGTTGTTCATCTGGGCCATCTGGAGCTCGTAGTCGAAGTCGCTGACCGCGCGCAGGCCCTTGACGATGGCGGGGATGTCGCGCTGCTTGCAGAAGTCGACGAGCAGGCCGTGGAAGGCCTCGACGCGGACGTTGCCGTACGCGGCGGTGACCCGGCGGATCAGGTCGATCCGCTCGTCGATCTCGAACAGGCCCTTCTTCGACTGGTTGATCATCACCGCGACGTAGACCTCGTCGTACAGCCTGGAGGCGCGGGAGATGATGTCGAGGTGTCCGTTGGTGATCGGGTCGAACGACCCGGGACATACGGCGCGGCGCACTTGTGATCCCTCGCTCTCCGGTCCGGTCATCGTGCGTCTTCGCACGTAGAGGCGGCGCGACCGTACCAAAACGTTCCCTCGCCGTAGCGACGGGCCCGGAGGGCTTCGAAACCCTCGGGCCACCGGAATTGACCGCCTCTGGTGCTCCGCTCCACGGTGACGAGGGCTTCTTCCGCGAGCCAGCCTTCCGAGCGGAGTGTGAGGAGGATCTCCCGGAGATCGTCGTCCGTGACGGCGTACGGCGGGTCGAGGAAGACGAGGTCGTACGGGTCGCCGGGGGGTGTCGTGCGGATGATCTGTTCCGCTTTGCCTGATCTGACCTCGGCGCCGGGGAGTCCGAGGGACTTCACGTTGTCGCGGACCGTGCGGGTCGCTCGCGCGTCGGCTTCGACGAGGAGGGCGTGGCCTGCGCCTCGGGAGAGGGCCTCCAGGCCCACGGCTCCTGATCCCGCGTAGAGGTCCAGGACTCGTTCGCCTTCCAGGGGGCCGCCGAGAAGGGATTGCCAGGTGGAGAAGAGACCTTCGCGTGCGCGGTCGGAGGTGGGGCGGGTGCCGGTGCCCGGAGGTACTGCCAGGCGACGTCCGCCGGCTGTGCCGGCGATCACGCGGGTCATCTGATGGTCCTTGGTTGTGGGCGGCTTCAGATTCATTGTGGCTGGTCGCGCCCGCGCGGCGGTAGCCGCATATGGACTACGGCCCCGCTCCCCTGAGTCAGCTTCACTCATCCCTTTTCCAGGTACTGCTCCCTCTCTTCGTCCAAGAGGGCGTCCAATGCCGTCCGCAGGGCCGGGAGGTGGGTCAGCTCAGGGTCCTTCGCCACGACAGCGACCGCCTCCTGCCTGGCCTCCGCGATGATCTCCTCGTCCTCGATGACCGCGAGCATCCGCAGGCTGGTGCGGGCGCCCGACTGGGCCTGGCCGAGGACGTCGCCCTCGCGGCGTTGTTCGAGGTCGATACGGGAGAGCTCGAAGCCGTCGAGGGTGGCGGCGACGGCGTTCAGGCGCTGGCGGGCCGCGCTCGCCTCGGGCATCTCGCTGACCAGGAGGCACAGGCCCGGGGCCGAGCCACGGCCGACGCGGCCGCGCAGCTGGTGGAGCTGGGAGACGCCGAAGCGGTCGGCGTCCATGATCACCATCACCGTGGCGTTGGGGACGTTGACGCCGACCTCGATGACCGTGGTGGCGACCAGGACGTCCGTCTCCCCGGCGGCGAAGCGGCGCATGACCGCGTCCTTGTCGTCGGGGTGCATACGGCCGTGCAGCACCTCGACGCGGAGGCCCTTCAGGGGGCCCTTGGAGAGCTGTTCGGCGACGTCGAGGACGGCGAGGGGCGGGCGCTTGTCGGCGGCGTCCTCCGGGGACTCGGAGGACTTCTTCCTGGCGGACTTCCTGGGGTCGTCCTCCTCGTCGCCGATGCGGGGGCAGACCACGTACGCCTGATGGCCGTTGCCCACTTCCTCGCGGACCCGTTCCCAGGCGCGGGACAGGAAGTGGGGCTTGTCGGCGGCCGGGACGACATGGCTGGAGATCGGCGAGCGGCCGGCCGGGAGCTGGTCGAGGACGGAGGTCTCCAGGTCGCCGAAGACCGTCATGGCGACCGTGCGCGGAATCGGCGTGGCCGTCATGACCAGGAGGTGTGGGGGCTGTTTGCCCTTGCCGCGCAGGGCGTCGCGCTGCTCGACGCCGAAGCGGTGCTGTTCGTCGACCACGACCAGGCCCAGGTCGTGGAACTGCACCTTGTCCTCGATCAGCGCATGCGTGCCGATGACGATGCCGGCCTCGCCGGTGGTGAGGTCGAGCAGGGCCTGACGGCGGGCGGCCGCGCCCATGGAACCGGTGAGCAGCACCACCTTGGTGGCCTGCTCGGCCCCGCCCAGCATGCCTCCCTCGGCCAGCTCGCCCATCATCTCGACGATCGACCTGTGGTGCTGCTGCGCGAGCACCTCGGTGGGCGCGAGCATGGCCGCCTGGCCGCCGGCGTCGACCACGGCGAGCATGGCGCGCAGGGCCACCATCGTCTTCCCGCTGCCGACCTCTCCCTGGAGCAGCCGGTGCATCGGATGCTCGGTCGCCAGGTCGCCGAAGATCTCCTTGGAGACCCGCTGCTGGCCGTCGGTGAGGGTGAAGGGGAGGCGGGCGTCGAAGGCCGTGAGGAGGCCGTCGGGGCTGGGTTTTCGGGGGACCGCCGGGAGCTGGGCGTCCGCGTGGCGGCGGCGGGCCAGGGCGACCTGGAGGACGAAGGCCTCGTCCCATTTGAGGCGGGCGCGGGCGTCCTCGATGTCCGCCTTGGTGTGGGGGCGGTGGATCTTCAGGAGGGCCTCGGGGAGAGGGACCAGGCCGCGGCCCTGGCGCAGGGAGTCCGGCAGCGGGTCGACGGCCTCCTGGGCGGTGGGCAGGACCGTCTGGATCGCTTTGCCGATCTTCCAGGACTCCAGCTTGGCGGTGGCCGGGTAGATCGGGATCAGGGCGCCGGCCCACGTCTCGACGGACTCGCCGGGGTCTTCGGCGTCACCGCGCAGCAACTCGTAGGCCGGATGGGCGAGTTGGAGGCGGCGGTTGAAGACGGAGACCTTGCCCGCGAACATCGCGCGCGTGCCCGGCAGGAGCTCCTTGTGGGGCTTGTGAACGCCGTTGCCGAAGAAGACCAGTTGGAGGCGGCCGCTGCCGTCCGTGATCGTGACCTCCAGGCGCTGGCCCTTGCCGCGCGGGGCCTTGGCGGAGGCGAAGGTGTGCAGGCGGGCGTCGGCGACCTGGGCGACCACCGTGACGTGCTCGTCCATGGGGAGGTCGGCGAGGTGTGTGAGCTGGCCGCGCTCCTCGTATCTGCGCGGGAAGTGGTGGAGGAGGTCGCCGACGGTGAGCAGGCCGAGGTGCTCGGCCATCACCTTCGCGGTGGCGGGGCCGAGCACCGACTTCAGTGGTTGTCGCAGCGGTTCGTGAAGTGCGGGCACGAGATCCATTGCACACCACACCACTGACAATGCCGTAGAGGCCGCGGCGCACGTCGCCGTATACGTCCCGGAAAGCCCTGGTCAGGCGGCTGGTTCGGGCCTTAGGATGACGCGCTCCCGGCCCTCCTTCGCGGTCACCGCCTCACCGGGACCGCCCGACCCCGCGCCGTCGCGAGTCCCCCACCGGCGCCGTGATGATGGACTCCCAGAGCTCACAGGCATCCCAGGCACCCCGTCCACCCCGTTCACCTCACACCTTCCAGGTCGACCTGCGTGGTCTGGTGGACCTGCTCTCCCACCACCTCTACTCCAGTCCCAAGGTGTATCTGCGCGAGCTGTTGCAGAACGCCGTGGACGCCATCACCGCCAGACGCGCGGCGGAACCCGACGCTCCGGCCCTGGTGCGGTTGTCCGCGGAGGGCGGCGCCCTGCGCGTCGAGGACACCGGTATCGGGCTCACCGAGGCGGACGTGCACGACCTGCTCGCCACGATCGGGCGCAGTTCCAAGCGCGCCGATGGCCTTCAGGAGGCGCGTTCCGACTTCCTCGGGCAGTTCGGCATCGGCCTGCTGGCCTGTTTCGTCGTCGCCGAGCGGATCCGGGTGGTCAGCCGCAGCGCCGCTGCGCCCGGGACGCCGCCCGTGGAGTGGACGGCGTCCGACGACGGTTCGTACACCGTGCGGACGCTGCCGGACGCCGAGCGCCCCGAACCGGGCACCACGGTGCATCTGGTGGCGCGGGCCGGAGCCGCTCAGTGGCTCACGCCCGAGCGGGTCAGCGCGCTGGCGCGGGACTTCGGGTCGCTGCTGCCGTACGACGTCCGGGTGGGCGACGAGCCGGTCACCGACCTCCCGGCGCCCTGGGACCGGTCGTATCCGAGCCCGGCCGCCCGCCGTGTCGCCCTCGCCCGGCACTGCCACGAGCTGTTCGGCTTCACCCCGCTGGACACGATCGACCTGGCGGTGCCGCTGGCCGGCATCCGCGGGGTGGCGTACGTGCTGCCGTCGGCGGTCAGCCCGGCGCAGCGCGCGGGGCACCGCGTGCATCTCAAGGGCATGTTGCTGACCGAGCGGGCCGAACAGCTGCTGCCCGACTGGGCGTTCTTCGTGCGCTGTGTCCTGGACACGGACAGTCTGCGGCCGACGGCATCGCGCGAGGCGCTGTACGAGGACGAGACGCTGGCCGCCGTACGGGAGGCGCTGGGCGAGCGGATCCGGGCCTGGCTGACCGGTCTGGCCGCCGGTGATCCGGAGCGGCTGGCCGCGTTCCTGTCGGTGCACCACCTGGGCGTGAAGTCCCTGGCCCGGCACGACCGGGAGATGCTGCGCACGATGCTGCCGTGGCTGCCCTTCGAGACGACCGACGGGCGGCTGTCCCTGGAGGAGTTCGCGCAGCGGCACCCGGTGGTGCACTTCACGCGGACCGTCGAGGAGTACCGGCAGGTCGCGCCGATCGCGTCCGCGCAGGGCATCGGCGTGATCAACGGCGGCTACACGTACGACAGCGAGCTGGTTCAGGCGCTGCCGTCGGTGCGGCCGGGCACCGTGGTCGCCGAGTTGGACGCCGACACGGTGACCGCGCATCTGGATGCGGTCGACCCGGCCGAGGAGCTGGCCCTGTCCGGCTTCCTGGCGGCGGCGCGGGCGCGGCTCGACCCGCTGGGCTGCGATGTGGTGCTGAGGGCCTTCCACCCGCTCTCCCTGCCCGCGCTGCACCTCGACGACCGGGACGCCCGGCACGAACAGGCCCGCGCCGACGCCGAGGCGCAGGCCGACGACCTGTGGGCGGGCATCCTCGGCTCCCTGCGCGGCGGCGCCCCGCGCGCGCGTCTGGTGCTCAACCACCTCAACCCGCTGGTCCGGCGGATCAGCTCGCTGCACGACCCGGAGCTGATCGGCACCGCCACGGAGTCGCTGTACGGGCAGGCGCTGCTGATGGCGCAGCGGCCGCTCAGGCCCGCCGACTCGGCGCTGCTCAACCGCGCGTTCCTCGGCCTCCTGGAGTGGGCCACGCACAGCGAGGACGGTCAGGCATGAGCGAGATCACGGACTTCGACGCCCTGCGCCGGGCGATGGCGGAGAACTCCGAGCAGCCGGAGGGTCCGGCCCGCAACGCGCGCGCCGAGGAACTGCTGGCCGCCGCCGAGAAGCTGAACATCCCGCTCGCCGTGATCGAGGCGCTCGGACACCAGCTGAAGGTCTACAACTACAGCTCCGAGAAGGCCAGGATGTTCGTCCCCTTCGCGCGCCTGCTGCGCATGTGGGACGAACGGCCCGAGGACTTCGACGAGTACGAGACCCACACGCTGCACTGGGTCTTCAAGTGGGTGTCGTCCGGCATGCTCGACCAGCCGCACATCCCGCTCGCGTCGATCGAGAAGTGGCTCGGCGAGATGGAGCACCGCTACCGGCTCGCCGGACACTCGGAACGGGCCGTGCGCAGCGCCGAGCACAGCGTGGCCGCGCACGTGGGGGACCTGGGGCGGGCCGAGCGGGCGTACGCCGCGTGGCTGGCCGCCGACCGGGACAGCATGGCCGACTGCCACGCCTGCGAACTGCACGGGCAGGGCTGGTGGCATGCGGAGCGGGGCCGGGACGCGGAGGCGCTGGAGCTGTGGCGGCCGGTGCTGGAGGGCGAGTACGCCTGCGCCCACGAGCCGCACGCGGCCCTCGCCTCCTCCCTGATGCCGCTGCTGCGGCTGGGCCGCCTGGACGAGGCACGCGCGAACCACCTGCGGGGCTTGCGGCTGGTGCGGGCCATGGAGAGCATGCGCGGCGCCTACGCGGAGCACGTGGAGTTCTGCGCGCTGACCGGCAACGAGGCGCGCGGTCTGGAGCTGCTCGCGGAGCGGCCGGCGTACTTCACCGACGACGGGCAGCCGCAGAGCAGGCTGGAGTTCATGAGCGTGGTGGCCCTGCTCATGGACCGCCTGACCGGGCTGGGGCTGGGTGACCGGCAGGTGCCCGGTCCGGCCGGCCGCGAGTGGACCGCCGGGGAACTGGCCACGCACGCGCGTGCGGAGGCCCTCGCCCTGGCGGCCCGCTTCGATGAGCGCAACTACACGACGTACGTCAGCGAGCGGGCACGCGCGCGTATGGAGCAGCGCCCGCTGGTGGAGCGGCTGCCGCTGGGGGTGCGGTCGGTACGGCCGGTGCCGCCGCCCGCTCCCCCGGTGGTCACGGCCGCGGCCACCGGGCAGCCGGATCTGCCCTCCCTGCTGGCCGAGGCACGGCGGCTGTCGGACAACCTGCGGCCGGGCGCCGTGGAGGCGTGGGCGGCGGTCGCCGAAGCCGCGCAGGGCGTGGCCGGCGTGGATCTGGACCCGCGCGACCGGGCCGAGATCGCCGACCACGAGGCGATGGGCCTCGGCCCGGAGGGCGCCGCGCTCTTCGAGCGCGCCGCGGAGCTGTACGCGGCGGCGGGCGACCCCGGAGAGGCCCTGGCGGCACGCGCGCGTGCGGCGTACGTACGCGCTCTCGGGGGTGACGTGGACGCGGCGCTCGCGGCCGTGTCCGGCCCCTACGACGAGATCCTCGCGCTGTACGCCGCCGGCGACACCGGGATACGGCAGACGGCGTCCGTCCTGATGGGCCGGGCCCGGATCCTGCTGCGCCGGGCGCACGAGGCCGGGGGCCCGGGGGCCGGGGAGGGTCTCGCAGAGGGTGCCGCCGGGCCGAACACGGTTCTCGGCGAAACCACGGGTTCTGGGCCGGAAGCGGCCCTCACCGAGGCCGGAGCCGCTGTCCGGGAGGTGCTCGCGCTCGTGGGCGGGCGGGACGGGGAGGACGTACGGCTGGCCGCGCGGGGCGCCGAGGCGCAGGCGATGCTCGCCGAGCTGGCCGGACTGCGCGGGGACCTGAAGTCGGCCGCGGGGCTGTTCGCGCGGGGCGCGGCGGCGTTCGTCGCGGCGGGGCTGCCGTGGTTCGCGGTGGAGTACGAGGCCCGGCTGGCCTCCCTGGCCCACCACCTCGGCGACATGGCGGAGGCGGAACGGGCGCTGCGGGCGGCCCTGGAGCACGGCGGGGCCCAACTGGAGTCGACCGGACGGGCCCAGCTGCACCTCCAGCTCGCCGAGTTGGTCGGCGACCGGGGCGATGCCGTGGAGGCCGCCCAGCACGCCCTGGAGGCCTCGCACCGGGCCGACGAGGCGGGCGAGGGCGCGACGCTGGGCGCCTGGGCCCGCCAGCAACTCGGCGGGTTCCTGCTGCGGCAGGGACGGTGGGCCGAGGCCGCCGAGATCCTGGAGTCGGCGCTGCCCGACCTGACCGCCGAGACACACGGCGACGGGGCGATCGTGCAGACGCAGTGGTGGCTCGGCGATTGCCTGAGCGAACTCGGCGAGCACCGCGCTGCCGCCGAACGGCGTCTCCAGGCCGCCGAGATCGCCCGGCACTGGCCCGAACAGCACGACCACGCGACCCTCGCCCACCTGGCCGGGGAGTCCCTCGGACAGGCCGGGCTGGCCGACGAGGCGGACCGGGCCTACGCGCGTGCGGGCGACCTGTGGCGCGAACTCGGCAACGTCCACGGGCTGATCCGCTCCCTGCGCGCCCGCGCCTGGCTGGCGTTGCGCGCGCAGGAGGGAGTCGAGGAGGCACGCGCCCTGATGGCGGAGGCGGTCCGGGAGTGCGAGGCGGCACGGGACACGGCGGCCGACGCCGAGTCCCGGCAGCAGCTCGTCGCCGAACTCGGGCACACCCACCGGCAGTTCGGCGATCTGCTGGCCCGGTCCGTCGCCGACGGCGCCGACGACGCCTCGGCCCGGGCCGTGTTCGAGGAGGCCCTGTCCCAAGTGCTGTTGTCGGCCGAGGTGTTCGCCTCCCTCGGGGACACCGCCCTGCACAGCCGCACCGGCGCCGAGCTCGCGGCGGGCTGGCTGGAGGCGGACCTGGGCCGCCCGGCCGACGCGGCAGCACGCGCGCGTGCGGTGCTGGCGACGTACGACGGCTACGACGGCTACGACGGCTTCGGCGGTACCGAGACCGACGACGGGGACGCCGACGGCGAGGCGGTGCGGGCCCGGCGGGCGGAGGCGGAGCAGATACTCCGACTCGTGGAGTAGGAGCAGCCGGACCGAACGGCTCCTCCTACTCGACGCCGATGAGCAGCAGGGCCCCCTGCCGTCCGCCCCGGTACACGACCGTGTCGACGGCGAGGTACCCCTCGCGGACCCGGCCCTCCAGATGCTCGGTGATGGTGTCGGGAGCCTCGTCGCCGAGCACCAGGGTGACCATCTCGCCCCCGGCCGCGAGCATGCGGTCAAGGACGGTCTCGGCGGTGGCCGTGACGTCCGAGCCGATCACGGCCACGTCGCCGTCGATCAGGCCCAGTACGTCGCCGGCCTGGCAGATGCCGGCCATCGTCCAGGCCTGGCGTTCGGCGACGGTGACCTCGGCGTAGCGCGTCGCGCCGGCCGCCGAGGTCATCGACACCACGTCCTCGTCGAAGCGGCGCTCCGGCTCGTGCACGGCCAGCGCCGCGATGCCCTGGACCGCCGAGCGGGTGGGGATGAGGGCCACGCGGATGCCGTCGGTGCGAGCCTGCTCGGCCGCCGCGGCGGCGGTGTGGCGCAGCTCGGCGTCGTTGGGCAGCAGCACGACCTCGCGCGCGTGGGCCCGCCGTACGGCCTGTACGAGCTCGCCGCTCGCGGGCGGCTCCCCGGGGCGTGCGAGCACGGTGGTCGCTCCTGCCTCGGTGTACAGCCCGGCCAGGCCCTCGCCGGGCACCACGGCCACGACGGCACGCTGGGCGCGCTCGCGGACAGGCCGCTCGGCGCCGGTGGTGTGCACGTCGCCGGCGCCGAAGTGCGTGATGCGGATCCGGTAGGGCCGCCCGGCCTCGATACCGGCCTCGACGGCGGCGCCCGCGTCGTCGACATGAACATGGACGTTCCACAGCCCGTCGCCGCCGACCACGACGAGGGAGTCCCCGAGCGCGTCGAGCCGCTCCCGCAACCGCGCCACGGCCGCGTCCTCGGCCTCCAGGAGGTAGATCACCTCGAAGGCGGGACCGTCCTGGTCGCCCGCGGCGGCACTGTCGGCACACTCACCGCGCGGGGCGCCGAGGGCCGGGGCAAGCCCGTCGGCGGCTTGCACGCGCGCGTGCGGGCCCCACGAGTCCGCGTACCAGTCCTGGGAGTCCTCGGCCGGCCCTGCGAGCACACCCGATGCCGAACCGTCCGCCTGACCGGGCACCCCGGCCTCGGACACCACCGCACTCGCCGCTCCCGCGCCCACTCGCAAGGCCCCCGCCGTCACTGCCCGCGGCCTCTCCCCCGTGAACGTCTCCACCAGCGCCCCGAGCACCGCCACCAGCCCCCGCCCACCGGCGTCGACCACCCCTGCGCGTTCCAGGACGGGCAGCTGGCCCGGGGTCGCCGCCAGGGCCGCGCGCGCTCCCTCGTAGGCCACCCGGGCCACCGTCCCGCAGTCGCCCTCGGCACCGCAGGCGGCGTCGGCGGCATCGGCGGCGGCCGAGGCGACCGTGAGGACCGTGCCCTCGACGGGGTGGGCCACGGCCTGCCGGGCGGAGTCGGCCGCGTGCCGCAGGGCCAGCCGCAGGCCTTGGCCGTCGGCAAGCTCTCTCTCGCCATCGGCGTGCGCGGTCCCGGCGTCGGCCAGCACCTGGGACATGCCGCGCAGCAGCTGGGCGAGGATCGTCCCGGAGTTCCCCCGGGCACCGATGAGCGCTCCGTGGGCCATCGCCCGGGCGGCGTCGGCCAGCGTCGGCCCCTCAGGGTCCGACCGCGCCGCGTGCCCCGCGAACACGGCCTCGACCGCCGCGACGGCGGACTCCACGGTCAGATACAGATTCGTGCCGGTGTCCCCGTCCGCCACGGGATAGACGTTGATCGCGTCGATCTCCTCACGCGCCCGCCCCAGCGTCTCGAGTGCGAGACCGCACCAGGTGCGCACCGCGAGAGCATCGAAGAATGTCTGCGGCACCTGCGCCACTGCGCCTCCCTGAGCTGCTGGACGTGGCAGGCAGCGTAGACCCCGGGGCGGTGTCCACCGGAAGTGGGCCGGGAGAGGTCCCGGGCCGACCATGGTAGTTTCGTTCTACGGGCGCAGCCGTTGTATGCTGCTCCGGTTGCCCGATCCAAATCGGGCCATTCCCCTGGCAGCGCCACTCAGATCCTACGACCTGATCCCGGCATGCCGGGATCAACCGTAAGTGCATCTGAAGTCTTTGGAGTGACCCGTGGCTGCCAACTGCGACGTCTGCGGCAAGGGGCCGGGCTTCGGCAACAACATCTCGCACTCGCACCGCCGTACGTCCCGCCGCTGGAACCCGAACATCCAGCGTGTGCGTACCGTGGTGGGCGGGACGCCGAAGCGCGTGAACGCTTGCACCTCGTGCATCAAGGCCGGCAAGGTCTCGCGCTGACGCTCAGCTAGCGCGCGGCCACTGCTGGTTCGCCGTAGAGAGCCGGTCCACCTCTGGTGGACCGGCTTTTTGCCGTGTCCGGATGCTCAGGAACCGGCCCGGAACCGCCAGCCGTGATCCACCGGCCCGATGCCCCCGCCGAGGGCGAATCCGGCCGCGATCGCCCCGGTGACGTACTCCTTGGCCGCCGCCACCGCCTCCGGCACCGAGTGCCCCTTGGCGAGTTGTGACGCGATCGCGGAGGCGAGGGTGCAGCCCGTGCCGTGGGTGTGCCGGTTGTCGAGTCTCGGCGCCCGCAGCCAATGCTCCTCGGAGCCGTCCGTGAGCAGATCGACGGCGTCCCCGGACAGGTGGCCGCCCTTGATCAGCACCCACCGCGGCCCGTACCCGAGCACGGCCGCCGCGGCCCGCCGCAGCTGCTCCTCCGACTCCACGCGCACGCCCGTCAGCTGGGCCACCTCGTCGAGGTTCGGGGTGGCGACCGTCGCCACCGGAAGCAGCTTCGTACGGACGGAGTCCAGCGCCGAGGAGGCGAGCAGGGAGTCGCCGTGCTTGGAGACGCCCACCGGGTCGACGACCGCCGGGGCGTGCGCGCCCGCGATCAACTCGGCCACCGTCTCCACGAGTTCGGCGGAGGCCAGCATCCCGGTCTTGACCGCCTGGACGCCGATGTCGTCGACGACGCTGCGGTACTGGGCCCGCACCGCCTCCACGGGCAGTTCCCAAGCCCCCTGTACGCCGAGGGAGTTCTGCGCGGTCACCGCCGTGAGGACGCTCATGCCGTGCACGCCGAGCGCGAGCATCGTCTTCAGGTCGGCCTGGATGCCCGCGCCGCCGCCCGAGTCGGAGCCCGCCACCGTGAGGACGTTGGGAATCATGACTCCATGTCCCCGAAGTGGTCCCAGCCGCCCTTGCTGGTCCACGGCGCCCCGTCGACCGTCACCTGGGGCAGCGCCGACGGGTTGAGCACCTCGCCGATGACCTTCCAGCGGGCGGGCAGCTTCACGTCCGGCGGGAAGGTCGCCACGATCGCGTGGTCCTCTCCCCCGGTCAGCACCCACTGCATGGGGTCGACGCCGACGGCCTGCCCGATGTCGTTCATCTGGGAGGGGATGTCGATCGCGCCGGAGCGGATGTCGATGCGGACCTTGCTGGCCTCGGCGATATGCCCGAGGTCGGCGATCAGCCCGTCGCTCACGTCGCACATCGCGGTCGCCCCGAGCGCGGCGGCGGCCGGACCCGCGTGGTACGGCGGCTCAGGCCGCCTGTGGGCCTCCACGAAGGCGCGCGGCGAGCGGAACCCGCGCGACAGCACCGCGTACCCGGCCGCCGACCAGCCCAGCCAGCCCGTCACCGCGACGAGGTCGCCGGGCTGTGCGCCCGCCCGCGTCACCGGCTCCTGGTTGCGCAGGTCGCCGAGCGCGGTGATGGACACCACGATCGAGTCGCCGCGTACGACGTCACCGCCGACCACGGCGGCACCGGCCACCTGGCACTCGTCGCGCAGGCCGTCCATCAGCTCGCTCGGCCACGTCACCGGCAGCTCGGCCGGAACGACCAGACCGAGCAGCAGCGCGGTCGGCACGGCGCCCATGGCGGCGATGTCGGCGAGGTTCTGCGCCGCCGCCTTGCGGCCCACGTCGTAGGCCGTCGACCAGTCCCGGCGGAAGTGCCGGCCCTCGACCAGGATGTCCGTACTGGCCACGACCCTGCGGTCGGGCGCGGCCACCACGGCGGCGTCGTCGCCGGGGCCGACCCGGACCGCCGGGGTGGTGGTCAGACGGGAGGTGAGCTCCCTGATGAGCCCGAACTCACCGAGCTCACCAACAGTGCCCTTCATTGCCCTTTCTCCCCTTCTGTCCCTGTCCGTGCCCGGTCGCGAGGCCTTTCGGTCCTCGTTACGGTCGAAGTGACCGTCAAGTTCTGCCGGACCTGCACCCCGGCGCGCAAGACCCGGTCCCCGCAGGTCTCCCCGCGGCGAGCGGCGACGCGATACCGTGGCGTTCCTTTTCCCCACATGATCCTCGTGGCCGCCCTGGAGGTTCCGTGGTACAGGCGTACATCCTGATCCAGACGGAGGTCGGCAAGGCGTCGACCGTCGCCGAGACGATCAGCAAGATTCCTGGAGTCATCCAGGCCGAGGACGTCACAGGACCGTACGACGTGATCGTGCGGGCCCAGGCCGACACCGTCGACGACCTCGGCCGCATGGTGGTCGCCAAGGTCCAGCAAGTGGACGGCATCACCCGCACCCTGACCTGCCCGGTCGTCCATCTGTAGCCCCCGTCTACCCTGTGCCGGTGAACTCTTTCCGTCACCGGCACCACTGTGTGTACCGCGTTTTCTTCCGCCTGCCCGCTCTCGCGCTGTTGATCACTGCCGCGGGCTGCTCCTCAGCAGACGACAGCGCGTCGGCGGCGGTTCCCAGTCCGGACGCGAAGGTCGCGGAACTGTGCCGGAACCTGGACAAGGTACTGCCCGCGAAGGTGGACGGAGAGCGTCGTGAGGATCCCGAGCCCGCGTCGGCGCTGACGGCGGGCTGGGGCAGCCCGGCGATCATACTTCGCTGCGGTGTGCCGCAGCCGCCGAAGATGGTCGATCCGAAGGTGGCCGATGGGCATGATCCGGACGCGGTCGCCGGGGGTGTGAACGGGGTCGACTGGCTGATGGAGAAGCAGGACGACGGGGGGTACCGGTTCACCTCGGCGAACCGTGAGGTCTATGTCGAGGTGGCCGTGCCGGAGGGTGTGGACAGCTCGGGGGTCCTGATCGATCTGGCTTCCGCTGTGAAAAAGGCGATCCCCGAAGGGATCGCCTCCTGACCGCCGCGCTTTCCCCGCGCCCCTGAGTCAGCGCAGTCCTGTCGACCTGCGAAGTGCCGCCTGCACCAGGCGGTCCACCAGCTCCGGGTAGCTCACCCCGCTCGCCTGCCACATCTGCGGATACATCGAGATGGGCGTGAATCCGGGCATCGTGTTGATCTCGTTGATCACGAACTCGCCGTCCTCGGCGAGGAAGAAGTCCGCGCGGACCAGGCCCTCGCAGGACGCCGCCTCGAAGGCGTCGACCGCCAGGCGCTGCACCTCGGCCGTCTCCTCCTGCGTCAGAGGCGCCGGCACGATCCCCGGCGTCGAGTCGATGTACTTGGCCTCGAAGTCGTAGTACGCGTGCGCCTCGGGAGAGGGGATCTCGGCGGGGACGGAGGCCCGGGGGCCGTCCTCGAACTCCAGGACGCCGCACTCGATCTCGCGGCCGCGCAGCGCGGCCTCCACGAGGATCTTCGGGTCGTGCCGCTGGGCCTCGGCGATCGCCTCGTCGAGGCCGGAGAGGTCGTCGACCTTGGTGATGCCGATCGACGAACCGGCGCGCGCGGGCTTCACGAACAGCGGCCAGCCGTGCTCGCCGGCGAAGTCGACGATCTTCTTGCGGGCGGCGGACTCGTCCCGCTCCCACTCGCGCGGGCGGATGACCACGTACGGGCCGACCCGGAGCCCGAACGAGGTGAACACCCGCTTCATGTACTCCTTGTCCTGGCCCACGGCCGAGGCGAGCACGCCCGAACCGACGTACGGGACGCCGGAGAGCTCCAGGAGGCCCTGGAGGGTGCCGTCCTCGCCGTAGGGGCCGTGCAGCACCGGGAAGACCACGTCGACCTCGCCGAGCGCCTTGGGGACCGATCCCGGCTCGCTGTAGACGACTTCGCGGTTGGCGGGGTCGACGGGGAGCACCACGCCGCCCTCGGCCGACTCGGCGAGTTCCTCGACGCTGGGTGTGCGGCGTTCGGTGATCGCCATGCGTTCCGGTTCGTCGGCGGTGAGCACCCAGCGGCCTTCTCGGGTGATGCCGATCGGCAGGACGTCGTACTTCGTCCGGTCGATGGCCTTGAGGACGGCTCCGGCGGTGACCATGGAGATCCCGTGTTCGGAGCTGCGCCCCCCGAACACGACGGCCACACGCGGCTTACGAGACGGCTGCTCGGGGCTCTGGGGGAGGTTCTCGGTGCTCATATCGCGTTGAGAGTACCCGTTGGTAGGGCCGGGATACAGCGCCCGAGAACCCGCGTCGCTCAGCGTCGTTCCGGCTTCGCGCTGCGCGACATCAGCTCCTTGAGGGCCACCACCGGAGGCTTGCCCTCGTGCACGATGCCGACGACCGTCTCCGTGATGGGCATGTCGACGCCGTGCCTGCGGGCCAGATCCAGCACCGATTCGCAGGACTTGACGCCCTCGGCGGTCTGCTTGGTGACCGCGATGGTCTCCTGGAGGGTCATGCCCTTGCCGAGGTTGGTGCCGAAGGTGTGGTTGCGGGACAGCGGCGAGGAGCAGGTGGCCACCAGGTCGCCCAGGCCCGCGAGTCCGGAGAAGGTCAGCGGGTCGGCGCCGAGCGCGATGCCGAGCCGGGTGGTCTCGGCGAGGCCGCGGGTGATGAGCGAGCCCTTGGCGTTGTCGCCGAGGCCCATGCCGTCCGCGATGCCGACGGCCAGGCCGATGACGTTCTTGACCGCGCCGCCGAGTTCACAGCCGACGACGTCGGTGTTGGTGTACGGGCGGAAGTACGGCGTGTGGCAGGCGGCCTGGAGCCGCTGGGCGACGGCCTCGTCGGTGCAGGCGACCACGGCGGCGGCCGGCATCCGCGCGGCGATCTCGCGGGCCAGGTTGGGTCCGGTGACCACGGCGATGCGGTCCGGGCCGACTTTCGCGACGTCGTCGATGACCTCGCTCATCCGCATCGCGGAGCCGAGTTCGACGCCCTTCATCAGCGACACCAGGACCGTGCCGGGTGCGAGCAGCGGCGCCCAGTCGGCGAGGTTGCCGCGCAGGGTCTGCGAGGGGACCGAGAGGACCGTGAAGTCGGCGTCCGCGGCGGCTTGTGCCGGGTCCGTGGTGGCCCGCACGTTCTCCGGGAGTTCGACGCCCGGGAAGTAGTCGGGATTGGTGCGCGTGGAGTTGATCGCCTCCACGACCTCCGGGCGGCGCCCCCACAGGGTGACCTCGCACCCGGCGTCGGCGAGCACCATGCCGAAGGCCGTGCCCCACGAACCGGCGCTCAGGACCGCCGCCTTGACCGGCTTGCTCACTTGCCCAGCCCCTCTTCCTGTGCCGACTGTGCCGAAGGTGCCGACTGCACCTGCGATGCCGCCTGCTGCCCGCCCCGCTGTGTCTGCGCCTGGGTGCGGCGCCGCTGCTCGATCCGCTCCCTGCGCGGATCGTAGGGCGTCTCGGGCGCCTTCTCGCCGCGGATCTCCTCCAGCTGGCGGGTGATCGCGGCCATGATGACCTCCGTGGCCTCCTTCAGGACCTCCGCGGTCATCTCCCGGTCGTAGAACGGCGTGAGGTCCACCGGCGGTCCGGCGAGCACCTGGTGCGTCTTGCGCGGCAGAAGGTGCGGCTTCTTCGCGTACGGCGGCAGCAGTTCGTTGCAGCCCCACTGGGCGACGGGGATCACCGGGCACTTTGTCTGGAGGGCGACGCGGGCGGCCCCGGTCTTGCCGGTCATGGGCCAGCCGGCCGGGTCGCGGGTGAGGGTGCCCTCGGGATAGAAGGCGACGCATTCCCCGCGGTCCACGGCGTCGATCGCGGCCCGGAAGGCGCTCAGCGCGTCCGTGCTCTCGCGATAGACGGGGATCTGCCCGGTGCCTCGCATCGCGGCGCCGACGAATCCCTTCTTGAAAAGCCCGCTCTTCGCGAGGAATCGCGGGACGCGCCCGGTGTTGTACTGAAAGTGCGCGTAAGCGAAGGGGTCGATGTGCGAATTGTGATTCACCGCGGTGATAAATCCACCCTCGGCCGGAATGTGCTCGCTTCCGCGCCAGTCCCGCCTGAGCAGAACCACCAGCGGCGGTTTGCAGATCACCGCGGCGAAGCGGTACCAGAAGCCGATTCTGCGGCGGGGCACGCGGACACCTTCCTCTAAGGCCTGAAGCGGGGGCCACCGGGGGGCCGCACAAGTGTCGCCCCCGGCCGCCGGTCTGTCGAGAACACCGTACGCCCCGACACACCTGGCGCCGGTGGCCCCGGGTGACAATGACCGCGACAAGAGAGGGACGGAACATCTGTGCAGTGGACCTTGGTCGTACCCCTGAAGCCCCTGGCCCAGGCCAAGAGCAGGCTTGCGGACACCGCGGACGACGGGCTACGGCCGGACCTGGCGCTCGCCTTCGCCCAGGACACGGTGGCGGCCGCACTGGCCTGCCCGGCAGTGCGTGATGTGGCAGTGGTCACGGACGACGCCCGAGCCGGCCGCGAGCTGGCCGCACTGGGCGCGGCGATCATCCCCGACGAACCGGGAAGCGGCCTCAACGCCGCCCTCGCACACGCGGCGGGGGCCGTCCGGTCGGCACGTCCCGAAAGTCCGGTGGCCGCACTGAACGCCGACCTGCCGGCGCTGCGCCCGCCGGAATTGGCCCGGGTACTCGACGCCGCCGCTGAATTCCCGCGCGCATTTCTCCCGGACGCGGCCGCAATCGGTACGACTCTGCTGGCCGCCACCCCGGGACGGCAATTGTTCCCGACTTTCGGTATCGATTCCCGGGCCCGGCACCGCGCGTCCGGGGCCGTGGAACTGCCTCTCGCCGCCGTGGATTCCGTACGCCAGGACGTGGACACCGGCGACGACCTGCGCACCGCGCTGGCCCTGGGGGTCGGCCCTCATACGGCCGCGGCCGCCGCGCGGTTGCTGATACCCGGGCAGTAGGCTGCGGCCATGCAGGCGACCGCGTACACGTACGACCCCGAAAGCCGCAGCGGGCAGGTGCTCCTGGACGACGGCACCCCGGTGCCCTTCGACGCGGCGGCGTTCGACGCGGGGGGTCTCAGGCTGCTGCGCCCGGGGCAGCGGGTGCGGATCGAGGTGGAGGGCGCGAAGGAGGACCTCAGGATCACTCTGGTGACCCTCCAGACCCTCTGACCACTCCACGAACACACCGCGGGCCGGACTCCGTACGGAGTCCGGCCCGGCGCGTGAGTGCCCCAGCGCCCCTACTTCTTGCGGGCGGTGGTCTTCTTCGCGGCGGTCTTGCGCGCCGTCGACTTCTTGGCGGGCGCCTTCTTGGCGGTCGCCTTCTTCGCCGGCGCCTTCTTGGCGGTGGTCTTCTTCGCGGCGGTGGTCTTGGCCGTCGTGGTCTTCTTGGCCGGGGCCTTCTTCGCCGTGGTCTTCTTCGCGGCCGCCGTCTTGGTGGTGGCCTTCTTCGCCGGAGCCTTCTTCGCCGCGGTCTTCTTCGCGGCGGCCGTCTTGGCGGTCGCCTTCTTCGCGGCGGCCTTCTTGACCGTCGCGCCGGCGCCGCCGGTCAGGCTGCCCTTCGGGGCCTTCTTGACGGAGACCTCGCCGCCACGCGGCAGCTTCTTCGAGCCGCTGACCAGGTCCTTGAAGCCCTGGCCCGCGCGGAAGCGCGGAACGGAGGTCTTCTTGACCCGAACCCGCTCGCCCGTCTGGGGGTTACGGGCGTAGCGGGCCGGACGGTCGACCTTCTCGAAGGAGCCGAAGCCGGTGACGGAGACCCTCTCACCTGCGACGACCGCGCGGACGATGGCGTCCAGTACATGGTCGACAGCGTCGGCGGCCTGCTGTCGGCCGCCCATCTTGTCGGCAATCGCTTCTACGAGCTGCGCCTTGTTCACGTCTTCCCCTTCGGAGACATCGCCAGAACGAAAGTGTTCAAGCTTTTTCGCACGTTAGGCAGATATATACCGCAAATCAAACACGAAACGGGCTTATCACCCTTGTGCCGCAACGAACTCGACGGTGTCGTGCGGTTCAGCGTTCCTCGTCGGGGAGACGTCCCTCGTCGAGATCCGTGGTGAACCGCTCAAGCCGCCTTGCCGCGTCGGCGAGATCGTGCTTGGCCGCGGCCGTAATGACCAGCAGCTTCCGGGTCAGCGCCATCCGTACGCCCTCCGGGACTTGCAGTGCGCGCACTCTTGCGTGCGCTTCTTTGAGTTGGCCCGCGACTGCCGCATAGAGCTCGAGTTGGCCGTCGTGTTCCATGCACAGATTGTGCCATCTGGGGCGAGTTGTCGCCTGCGCAGGGGACAACTGCCGCCTCAAACGGTCTTCCGGGCGCACACGTACGTCACGGCTGTACATCTCGCGTACCCCAACAACCACCGGCATAACGTGGGAAGTTGAGTGCCCAGCTCAGGTCCGGCAGGGCCGTTCGGGTGCAGAAACGGCTGTACCCCCGATCGGGCTGATCGGGGGTACAGAGGGGGGTTGTGGTGGCCGAAAGTCGCCTTGTTCAGGGGCGGCGGATCGTGCTTCGGATCAGACCGGGAGCGTCCGCGGCTTGAACGCCGGGCGCTTGGCCTCGTACGCGGCGATGTCCGCCTCGTTCTGGAGGGTGATCGAGATGTCGTCGAGGCCGTTCAGCAGCCGCCAGCGGGCGTTCTCGTCCAGCTCGAAGGAGGCGGTGATGCCCTCCGCGCGGACCTCCCGGGCGACCAGGTCGACGATGATCTCGGCCTGCGGGTCCTTCTCGGTGAGCTCCCACAGCGCGTCCACGATCTTCTGCTCCAGAACGACCGTGAGCAGGCCGTTCTTGAGCGAGTTGCCGCGGAAGATGTCGGCGAAGCGGGAGGAGATCACGGCCTTGAAGCCGTAGTTCTGCAGCGCCCAGACGGCGTGCTCGCGGGAGGAGCCGGTGCCGAAGTCGGGGCCGGCGACCAGGACGGTCGCGCCCTTGCGTTCGGGCTGGTTCAGCACGAACGACGCGTCCTTGCGCCAGGCCTCGAACAGCCCGTCCTCGAACCCGTCCCGCGTGACCTTCTTGAGCCAGTGGGCGGGGATGATCTGGTCGGTGTCGACGTTGCTGCGGCGCAGCGGGACGGCCCGGCCGGTGTGGGTGGTGAAGGCTTCCATGGTTCTCAGACTCCAGCGGGCGTACGGGTGTCGGCGGCGGACAGGTCGGCCGGGGAGGCCAGGTGGCCCAGGACGGCGGTAGCGGCCGCGACCTGCGGCGACACCAGGTGCGTACGACCGCCCTTGCCCTGCCGGCCCTCGAAGTTGCGGTTGGAGGTGGACGCGGAGCGCTCCCCCGGGGCCAGCTGGTCGGGGTTCATGCCCAGACACATCGAACAGCCCGCGTGCCGCCACTCGGCGCCGGCGTCCTTGAAGACGACGTCCAGACCCTCGGAGACGGCCTGGAGACCCACCCGCGCGGAGCCCGGGACGACCAGCATCCGTACGCCGTCGGCGACTTTGCGGTCCTTGAGCAGCTCGGCGGCGGCGCGCAGGTCCTCGATGCGGCCGTTGGTGCAGGAGCCTACGAAGACGGTGTCCACCTTGATGGAGCGCAGCGGCTGCCCGGCCTCCAACCCCATGTATTCCAGGGCCTTTTCGGCGGCGTAGCGCTCCGATGCGTCTTCGTACGAAGCAGGGTCGGGGACGGACGCCGAAAGCGGTGCGCCCTGGCCGGGGTTGGTGCCCCAGGTGACGAACGGCGACAGTTCGGCGGCGTCGATGACGACCTCGGCGTCGAACTCGGCGTCGTCGTCCGTCCTGAGCGTCTTCCAGTACTCGACCGCGGCGTCCCAGTCCGCGCCCTCGGGAGCGTGCGGGCGGCCCTTGAGGTACGCGAAGGTGGTCTCGTCCGGGGCGATCATGCCCGCGCGGGCGCCGGCCTCGATCGACATGTTGCAGATGGTCATCCGGGCTTCCATCGAGAGCTTCTCGATGGCCTCGCCGCGGTACTCCAGGACGTAGCCCTGGCCGCCGCCGGTGCCGATCCTGGCGATGATCGCGAGGATCAGGTCCTTGGCGGTGACGCCTTCGGGCAGTTCGCCGTCGACCGTGATCGCCATGGTCTTCGGGCGGGACATCGGCAGCGTCTGGGTGGCCAGCACGTGCTCCACCTGGGAGGTACCGATGCCGAACGCCAGCGCGCCGAAGGCGCCGTGCGTGGAGGTGTGCGAGTCGCCGCAGACGACGGTGGTGCCCGGCTGGGTCAGGCCCAGCTGCGGGCCGACGACGTGCACGACGCCCTGCTCGACGTCGCCCAGCGGGTGCAGCCGCACGCCGAAGTCGGCGGCGTTCTTGCGCAGCGTCTCCAGCTGGATCCGGGACACCGGGTCCGCGATCGGCTTGTCGATGTCGAGGGTGGGGGTGTTGTGGTCCTCGGTCGCGATGGTGAGGTCGAGGCGCCGCACCTTGCGGCCGCTCTTGCGCAGGCCGTCGAAGGCCTGCGGGCTGGTCACCTCGTGCAGCAGGTGCAGATCGATGAAGAGAAGGTCGGGCTCGCCCTCCGCGCGACGGACGACATGGTCGTCCCAGACTTTCTCCGCGAGTGTCCTACCCATCGCTGTTCCCTCCGGCCGACGACGATCCGCCGACCCAACTAGAGATCTTGAAGAGGCGGGCCCGCGCCCCTGCGTTATCGGGCAACCGCCGCCAGACCCGCACGTCACGGGCCGCTGTGACTTCGTGTCTTCCAGAGTGGCGGGTTCCACGAGAATTTGAACTTGCGTTTCACAGAGTGAGACGCAAGTATCGTTTCATGGACAACAGTAGCGGCGTCGGCGTTCTGGACAAGGCGGCCCTCGTCCTGAGCGCTCTGGAGTCCGGTCCGGCCACCCTCGCGGGCCTGGTCGGCGCCACCGGACTGGCACGACCCACGGCCCACCGCCTGGCCGTGGCGCTGGAGCACCACCGCATGGTGGCGCGCGACATGCAGGGCCGTTTCATTCTCGGCCCTCGCCTGGCAGAACTGGCCGCGGCCGCGGGTGAGGACCGTCTACTCGCCACCGCGGGCCCGGTCCTCACCCACCTCCGTGACGTCACGGGCGAGAGCGCGCAGCTCTACCGCCGCCAGGGCGACATGCGCATCTGCGTCGCCGCGGCGGAGCGTCTGTCCGGACTGCGGGACACCGTCCCGGTCGGCTCGACGCTCACGATGAAGGCCGGCTCCTCGGCGCAGATCCTGCTCGCCTGGGAGGAGCCGGAGCGGCTGCACCGCGGCCTCCAGGGCGCACGCTTCACGGCGACGGCCCTGTCGGGCGTACGGCGCCGGGGCTGGGCCCAGTCGATCGGCGAGCGCGAGCCGGGGGTCGCGTCCGTCTCCGCGCCGGTGCGGGGGCCTTCCAACCGTGTGGTGGCCGCCGTGTCGGTGTCCGGGCCCATCGAGCGGTTGACGCGTCATCCTGGCCGTATGCATGCGCAGGCTGTGATCGATGCGGCGGGGCGCCTCTCCGAGGCGTTGCGGCGCACCGGCTGAACCAAGGGAGCGTGTCCGGGGAGGGTCGGCCTCAACGCCGCGGCAGGCCTTCCCCGACCAGGCGTCATCCCCGCGCCCCTGAGGTAAGCACGAGAATGGCCCCCCACCGAAGTGGAGGGCCTTCCCTGTACGTACCCCCGACCGGATTCGAACCGGCGCTACCGCCTTGAGAGGGCGGCGTGCTAGGCCGCTACACAACGGGGGCGTGGACTCTGCGTTTCCGCAGGTCCGAGCTGGTCTACCTGGACTCGAACCAAGACTAACTGAACCAGAATCAGTCGTGCTGCCAATTACACCATAGACCAATGTGGTTTAGACCAGTCAGTACCCCCGACCGGATTCGAACCGGCGCTACCGCCTTGAGAGGGCGGCGTGCTAGGCCGCTACACAACGGGGGCCCTAGCAGTCCCGAGCTGATCGTCGATCTTTCGGAACCAGTACCCCCGACCGGATTCGAACCGGCGCTACTGCCTTGAGAGGGCAGCGTGCTAGGCCGCTACACAACGGGGGCTTGCGGATCGGAATCCGCTGGTGCAGATGAGCTCTGCGAGCTGGCCTACCTGGACTCGAACCAAGACTAACTGAACCAGAATCAGTCGTGCTGCCAATTACACCATAGGCCACTGGAACGCAAGCCCCTGGGGGGATCTTGTTCTAGTAGTGCGCCTGGGGGTTCCTGCCTTCCGGCCCGCTCCCCGCGGCGCAGGAAGAACATTACCCGAAGGTGGACGGGGCTCCAAAACGAGTATCCCCGCCCAGCAGGGACGGCAGTTCGGCGAGGGAGGCGATGCGGTGCGGCCCGACGGGCGGGTCGATCGTGGCGTACGCACCCCCGCGGTCGATCCACACCGACAGCAGCCCGGCGTCGGCGGCACCCCGCCCGTCGATCTCCGGGTGGTCGCCGACGTAGGCGACCTGGTGCGGCGGCAGGCCGAGGGAGGCGCAGGCCGCGAGGAACGCCCCGGCCTCGGGTTTGGAGACGCCGAGCTCGGCCGCGCACAGGATGCTCTCGAAGCGGTGGTGGACGCCGAGGGCGCGCAGCTTGCGGTCCTGGACGTGGATGCTGGAGTTGGACAGCACGGCGTGCCGGTGGCTGGCGGCGAGGGCGTCGAGGACGGGCAGGACGTCCGGGAAGAGGGCCCAGGCCGCCTCGTAGTGGGCGCGATACCGCTTGAACCACGCGTCGGCCTCGGCATCGGTGAGGTCCTGGCCGAGGAACATCCGTACGCGGTCGCGCCGCTGGTCCTCGAAGGTGGCCTCACCGGCCGCGAAGCGCGCCCATTGCAGGTCGGTGATCTCCCGCCAGCGGGTGATGGCCTGCTCGACGGTGCCGTAGTCGTCGAGCAGGCCCTCGGCCGTCAGGTGGGCGCGCATGCCGAGGCGGTCGGCGGTGGTGTAGTCGAAGAGGGTGTCGTCGACGTCCCAGACCACGGCGCGGATGCTCATGATCCGACGGTAACCGCGGCGTACCAGCCTGTCGCCTGTACAGATCGTGACGAAGGTTACGCGGTCCCGTGGAACATCACTTGAGATCCTCGGCCTCCTCCCTTGTGGAGTAGCCGAGCAGGCCGGCACAGCGCGAGCTTCCGTCGATCTTCGACACAGAGAACATCCCGGTAGACGCCGAGCAGCCCATGCTCACCATGCGCGCGGCCGCCCGATTGCGCCACAACGCGCTTGCGGCACCGCCCCATGCTCGCGATCCGACGGCTGCGCCAGAACCGGGCACTCAAGCACTGGCCACTGTGTCCAGCGCTGACGGGGTTGCTGCGCCCGGGAACCGTGGCCGGGTGGTGGCACGACCAAGCGGACAACCTTCACAGGGCCCGGCCGCAGCGGGCCCCATCCTGGATCACCCCTGCGGGCCTCGACCTGATCCGCCAGGTGTTGAGGCACACCGCCCTATGAGCAGGCGGATCCACGGCGCTACAAACCACTGCTGGCCGAGGCGATGCGCGGCATCGTGCCGACGGCGATCCTGGGCCGGGCCACCAAGGGCGAATTCGGTCAGGACCTGCGCCAGGGACTCGCCGGCAACCTGCCCGCGATCCTGAACTTCTTCGCCGACTCCGCTCTGGCCCGGCGCGGGCTCATCGACGTCGACACGCTGCGCAACCGCCTCCTGGCTCCCCAGCGCGACCTCACCACGGTCTTCGCATTGGAAGCCCTGCTCGCTGCGAACTCTGGCTGCGCACTGGCGTCCGACCCGCCCTCAGCCCAGGGAACACGATGCCCCTGCTCCTGCACCCTGACGTAGTCACCACCGAAACCGACGACGGCACCGTCCTGTTGCACCTGCGCACCGGCCGCTACCGGCAACTCAACACCACCGGCACGGGCGTGCTGCGGCTGCTGCTCGATGGCAGCGCGCCCGATTCCGCCCGAGCAGGCCGGACAGGACGTGCAAGCCATCCTCGCCCAGTTGAGTTCGGCGGGCCTGGTGGTGTCGGTCAGCCTGCGCTGCGCCGGGCAGCACTGTCTGCAACGCTCCATCGCCACCGCTCTGCTCTGCCGGTTCCGGGGTGTGTGGCCGACCTGGTGCACAGGCGTGCGCACCCAGCCCTTCGCCGCCCACGCCTGGGTCGAAGCCGAAGATCTGACCATCGGCCCAGCACCCCGCAAGCACCCCGATCACTGAGCTCGGTGTTCGTGAAGGGTGAACCGGAACGTCCCCAACGGGGTCGACACGGCGCTCCGAGTTGGTGATGTTCCGATCGGTACCCGTGTGGTTTTCGAGGCCACCTGGCAAGGGGCGACAGCCGTAGCGGCTGCCGCCCCTTGCCCAGGGACGAGTCAGGCCGTCAGCCGCGCCAGCGCCGCGTCGATCCGGGCCAGGGTCTTCTCCTTGCCCAGGACCTCCAGCGACTCGAACAGCGGCAGGCCGACCGTGCGGCCGGTGACGGCGACGCGGACGGGGGCTTGGGCCTTGCCGAGCTTGAGGCCGTGGGCCTCGCCGGCGGCCAGGACTGCCTCCTTCAGGGAGTCCGCCGAGGTCCAGTCGGCCGCCTCCAGCTTCTCGCGGGCGGTGCGCAGGAGGGCGTCCGAGCCTTCCTTCATGGCCTTCGTCCAGCTGGCCTCGTCCTCCACCGGCTCCGGCAGGAACAGGAAGTCGACGTTGTCGGTGATCTCGGAGAGCACCTTGAGGCGGGTCTGGGCGTGCGGGGCGATGGCCTGCCACCTGGCCTCGTCGAAGGCCTCCGGGGCCCAGGGGGCGAACGGCGCCTGGAGCCACGGGCGGCAGCGCTCGGTGAAGTCCTTCACGTCGAGCATGCGGATGTGGTCGCCGTTGATGGCCTCGCACTTCTTCAGGTCGAAGCGGGCCGGGTTGGGGTTGACGTCCGCGATGTCGAAGGCCGCGACCATCTCGTCCATCGTGAAGACGTCCTGGTCGGCCGAGAGGGACCAGCCGAGCAGCGAGAGGTAGTTGAGCAGGCCCTCGGGGAGGAAGCCGCGCTCGCGGTAGAGGTTGAGCGACGACTGCGGGTCGCGCTTGGAGAGCTTCTTGTTGCCCTCGCCCATGACGTACGGCAGGTGCCCGAAGGACGGGATCTGCTTGGCGATGCCCAGCTCGATCAGCGCCTTGTACAGGGCGATCTGGCGCGGGGTGGAGGAGAGCAGGTCCTCGCCGCGCAGGACGTGGGTGATCTCCATCAGGGCATCGTCGACCGGGTTGACCAGCGTGTAGAGCGGGGCGCCGTTGGCGCGGACGATGCCGTAGTCCGGGACGTTCTCCGGGGTGAAGGTCAGCTCGCCGCGGACCAGGTCGGTGAAGGTGATCGTCTCGTCGGGCATGCGGAAGCGGACGATCGGCTCGCGCCCCTGGGCCGTGTACTCCTCGACCTGCGCGTCGGTCAGCTCGCGGCAGTGGCCGTCGTAGCCGGAGGGCTCGCCGGCGGCCCGGGCGGCCTCGCGGCGGGTGTCCAGCTCCTCCTGGGAGCAGTAGCAGTGGTAGGCGTGCCCGGCGTCCAGGAGCTTGGCCGCGACGTCCTTGTACAGGTCCATGCGCTGCGACTGGCGGTACGGCGCGTGCGGGCCGCCGACCTCGGGGCCCTCGTCCCAGTCGAAGCCCAGCCAGCGCATCGAGTCGAGCAGCTGGGTGTACGACTCCTTCGAGTCGCGGGCCGCGTCGGTGTCCTCGATACGGAAGACCAGGGTGCCCTGGTGGTGCTTGGCGAACGCCCAGTTGAACAGGGCGGTGCGCACCAGGCCCACGTGGGGGTTACCGGTGGGCGACGGACAGAAACGGACGCGTACGGGAGAGCCGGGTGCGCTAGCCACGCTTGACAACCTTGTTGGTGAGAGTGCCGATGCCTTCGATGGTGACGGCGACCTCGTCGCCGACGTTGAGGGGGCCGACCCCAGCCGGGGTGCCCGTGAGGATCACGTCGCCGGGGAGCAGCGTCATGGCCTCGGAGATGTTGACGATCAGGTCCTCGATGGAGTGGATCATCTCGCTCGTGCGGCCCAGCTGGCGCTGCTGGCCGTTGACCGTGAGCTGGATGGTCAGGTCGCCCGGGTCCAGGTCCGTCTCCACCCAGGGGCCGAGCGGGCAGGAGGTGTCGAAGCCCTTGGCCCGCGCCCACTGCTTCTCGCGCTTTTGGACGTCGCGGGCGGTGACGTCGTTGGCGCAGGTGTAACCGAAGATCACGTCCTTGACGCGCTCGCGCGGGACCTCGCGGCACATCCGGCCGATGACCACGGCCAGCTCGGCCTCGTGGTGCACCTCCGCCGAGAAGGAGGGGTACTGGATCTCGTCACCGGGGCCGATCACCGAGGTCGACGGCTTGAAGAAGGCGAAGGGGGCGTCGGGTACCTCGTTGCCCAGTTCCTTCGCGTGCTCGGCGTAGTTGCGGCCGAAGGCCACGACCTTGTTGGGGAGCACCGGCGGCAGCAGCCTGACCTTGCCGACCGGCACCTTCGTGCCGGAGAGCTCGTAGTCCGCGAACGGGATGCCCTTGATGATGTCCAGGACGAGCTCGTCCTGCTTCTCGCCCTCGATGGCGCCGAAGGCGACGTTCCCGTCGATGGAGAATCTGGCGATACGCACGGGATGCTTGGCCCCTTGACTGAAGCGGCTGGAGTCTGACGCTCCAGGCTAACGCGGGGAAGGGTCCGCGCCGTGCGCATGACGAAGGGGCGCCTCCGTCGCCGGGGCGCCCCTTCGATGTCCGTGTCCCGCCGCCGTGAGCATTCGGCGGCCGGTGCGCGTACTACCTGGTGTCACTCCGCGGCAGCGGCGGCCGCGACGGGGACCTCGGTGAGGATGGTGCGCTTGGGGTTGGCAGTCTGGGTGGGGAGTTCGACGCGGTGCTCCGGCTGCTCCGGCGTCTGCAGTTCGTCGGCGTCGTCCAGGTGCGCCAGCGTCGTGCGTCGCGGGTTGGCGATCTTGTGGAACATCGTCGTCGTCTTCACTGTTTACTTGACCCTGTTCTGTGACGGGCGCCGGGAGGGCGCGCAGGCCCCTCGCACGGGCGCGGGTTGTCGGTTTTGCCATCTCTGTAAAGCGTCAGGCTAGACAGGGATTCCCGGCGCAATCGCGGGGAGATCAGGATCAGCATGTGAGTTTCCTCACGAATCAGTGGGCGAATCGGTCAATCCGGGCTTGCACCCCACCCCACCGAAACGGACATTGACTCCCTGAAGCCCCCATTCCGCTGCCGATCATGGCGACTAGGACACCCGTCACGCCTCGACAATTCGCGGGCATATGTCCGAAATCGACGAACTCAGCTTCTACGTCCGGTGATTCGCCACTCACGTGGTGTCACCTATGTCACGGCCTGGCCTACGAGCCTTGTTGGAGATCCTGTGCTGTGCTGGAATGCCACGGACCGCCGCAGGATCGAGCCGGCGCACAGGGGGCGCACAGACGCGCCGAGCGGCGGCGAGAAGGGGGAGCCAGCGCCGGTCACTCACGACCACCACGGGGGCGTACTCAAGGCGTCCCCAGAACGCCGACACCGTGCTCCGCCGCTCACGCGATGGGGCGCCTGGTCCAGAGGTTGCGACGCTAGTGCAGGGACGTTTCAAGAGGGATGGCAGCGCTTCGGCGGAGCCGGAGCCGCACGGCGGGACCGACCGAGGTCCCTCGCCCCAGCACGCCCAGAACCAGGGCCCGGCCGGTGACGCCGGGGAGCGCCCCGGGCGCCCCGGTGCGTCGGCCCCCACGGGTTCGCCGAGCCCCGCTCCGGCCCTGAAGCCGCCGGCCGGCCCCAGCGGCCCCGGCCCGCGAATAGCCCTGCGCAACTGGCGCATCTCCACCCGTCTGGTCTCGCTGCTGGCGCTCCCGGTGGTCGCGGCCACCTCGCTGGGCGCCCTGCGCATCAACGACTCCATGGACAGCATTCAGCAGCTGGACAACATGAAGCTGCTGACGGACATGACCAAGCAGGCCACCGAGCTGTCCGCCGCCCTCCAGGAGGAGCGCGACCAGTCGGCCGGCTCGCTCGCGCACGGCGGCAAGGCCACCGACTTCACGGTCAAGGGTCTGCGCGAGAAGACCGACCGGGCGATGAAGAACTTCCTCGACAGTTCCGAGGAGATCGACAGCGCCAGCAAGGAAGGCAACCTCAAGGGCGTCCGCGAGTACCTCATCCAGCTCGCCGGCGAGCTGGGCGACCTGGCGCAGATCCGCAAGAGCGCCTACGCCTCCGAGGGCAACTCCACGCAGACGATCGAGGCGTACCACCGTCTGATCGAGAACCTGATCGACCTCTCCCAGGACATGGCCGAGGCGACCAGCAACCCGGACATGATCCAGCGCACCCGCGCCCTGGCGGCGTTCTCCTCCGCCAAGGAGTACTCCTCGATCCAGCGCGCGGCACTGGCGGCGGCACTGCCCGCGAGCAACACCACGTCCGGCAAGCTCTCGCCGAACGACCGGCTCTACGCCGAGTCGGCGCTGGAGAGCCAGAAGTCCGAGATCCGCAGCTTCAAGAGCATCTACGGCGAGGACGCCGCCGCCGAGCTGCTCAAGCCGATCGAGGACGGCGGCAACTCCACGATCAAGGCCACCGACACCTACGCGGGCCGGGCCCTGGTCTCCGCGAGCGGACTCGCGCAGCAGGACAAGCGGTCCTACCGCGACTGGCTGGACGACAGCTCCACCAAGATCCAGCAGATGAAGAACATCGAGCACACGCTGCTCGAGGAGATGGAACAGAAGGCCCGCGAGCTGCGCAGCGCCACCGAGCGCGACGCGATCATCTCCGGTGCGCTGATCCTCATCGTGCTCGGTGTGTCGCTGGTCGGCGCCTTCGTCGTGGCCCGCTCCATGATCCGTTCGCTGCGCCGCCTGGAGGAGACCGCGACCAAGGTCGCCTCCGACCGTCTGCCCGAGCTGGTCAAGCAGCTGTCCGAGTCCGACCCGCAGGACGTCGACACCTCCGTCGAGTCGGTCGGTGTGCACTCCCGGGACGAGATCGGCCGGGTGGCCGCGGCCTTCGACGACGTGCACCGCGAGGCGGTCCGCCTCGCCGCCGAGCAGGCCCTGCTGCGGGGCAACGTCAACGCGATGTTCACCAACCTCTCGCGCCGCTCCCAGGGTCTGATCCAGCGCCAGCTGTCGCTGATCTCCGAACTTGAGTCCCGCGAGGCCGACCCGGACCAGCTGTCCTCGCTGTTCAAGCTCGACCACCTCGCCACGCGCATGCGCCGTAACGGCGAGAACCTGCTGGTTCTCGCGGGTGAGGAGCCCGGTCGCCGGTGGACCCGCCCGGTCCCGCTGGTCGACGTGCTGCGTGCCGCCGCGTCCGAGGTGGAGCAGTACGAGCGCATCGAGCTGGCCTCCGTGCCGACGACCGAGGTCGCCGGCCGCGTGGTCAACGACCTCGTGCACCTGCTCGCCGAGCTGCTGGAGAACGCGACCTCGTTCTCCTCGCCGCAGACCAAGGTCAAGGTCACCGGTCACGCCCTGCCCGACGGCCGGGTGCTGATCGAGATCCACGACACCGGTATCGGTCTGTCGCCGGAGGACCTGGCCGCGATCAACGAGCGGCTCGCCTCTCCCCCGACGGTGGACGTCTCCGTCTCCCGCCGCATGGGTCTGTTCGTGGTCGGCCGGCTGTCGCAGCGGCACGGCATCCGCATCCAGCTGCGCCCCTCCGACTCCGGTGGTACGACCGCGCTGGTCATGCTGCCCGTCGACGTCGCCCAGGGCGGCAGGAAGCCCCAGCCCAAGCAGGGCGGCCAGCCGCCTGTCGGCGGTGGCGGTCCGGCCGCCGCGCAGGCCGCCGCCGGTGCGGCCGCGGCCCGGCGTGCCGCCGGTGCCGGCCAGGGCGGTGGCGCCCTCGGCGCCGGTGCGTCCGGTGGCGGTGCGTCGTCCGGTGGTGGCCGCCTCGGTGCCGGCCAGGGTCCGCGGGCCGCGCTGCCCGGGCGGGACGCGGACGGTGGCCGGCCGGGCGGAGGGCGCGGACCGCAGGGTCCCGACAAGTCCCCGTCGTTGTTCGAGCAGAGCGCTCCGCCCGCGCCCCCGCAGGGCCGTCCGGCGGCCGGTGCCGGGTTCGGTCAGGCGCCGGGTGCCCCGCAGGGTTTGCAGGCCGCGGGTACGAACGGGCCGCAGGGCCAGGGCCAGCAGCGCCCGGGCAACGCCGATCAGGGCCAGGGCCGTCGGCCGCAGCTGCCGCCGCGCGGCGGTCCGCGGGCCGAGCTGCCCGGCGGTGACTCGCAGCCCCGCGTGCCCAGCTGGAGCGACGAGAACGCCCAGCCGCCGGTGCCGCGTGCCTCGCTGGACACCCCGCGCGGGCACGAGGAGCCGGACGTCTCCCGTACCTCTGCGATGCCGCGGATCGACGACCGGCAGGGCCCGGGCTCGACGGCGGAGATCCCCGCCGTCCCGCGCGACGACGACCGGCAGGGCACCGGCTCTCCGGCCGACTTCGGCTCGGGCGGCCCCCAGCACTCGGACCGGTTCGGCCTTCCCGGCACGGACGGCTCGCAGGGTTCGGGCCAGTTCGTCCGCCCGGACGTCTTCGGCGCCCCGGCCGGCCGCCGCGACCCGTCGTCCACGACGGGCCAGTACCCGGCTCCGCAGTCCTACGACAGCGGCTCGACCGGCCAGTACCCGGCACCTCGCCAGGACAGCGGCTCCACGGGCCAGTACCCGGCACCTCGCCAGGACAGCGGCTCCACGGGCCAGTACCCGGCACCTCGCCAGGACAGCGGCTCGACCGGTCAGTACCCGGCACCGCAGTCCTACGACAACGGCTCGACCGGCCAGTACCCCGCGCCGCGCCAGGACAACGGCTCCGGCCGGCCCACCCTGCCCGGTCCGGCCACCCCGGCCGACCCGGCGGGCACGGGCCAGTTCGAGCGGCCGCAGGCCAACGGCGCCCGGGGCGGGTCCGACTTCGGCGCCCCCCGTCCGCCCGCCCCGCAGGCACGGCCCGCTCGGCAGGAGCCCGAGGCCCTGCCGCCGGCGTCCGGTCCGGGCGACGGGCGTACGCCGCTGTACGACACGCTCGAGACCAACTGGTTCCACGGCCAGCAGGAGCAGCAGCAGCCGTCGCAGAACAACGGCTCCGCTCCGGCCCCGCAGCAGCCGCAGGGAGCCGGCGGTCCGCAGCGGTCCGCCCCCGCCGGCTGGCGCAGTTCGCCGAACGACGACCTCGTCCGCCAGGCCGAGCGCGTCCGCCAGCCCGCCGCCGGCGGTGTCACCACCTCCGGTCTGCCGCGCCGGGTGCCCCGGGCGAACCTCGTTCCGGGCACGGCTCAGCAGCAGCCACAGCAGAGCGGTCCGCAGATCTCGCGTGCCCCCGATGACGTACGCGGTCGGCTGACCAATCTCCGCCGCGGTATTGCACAGGGTCGTCAGGCCGGGTCCACCCAGACCGGCAGCTTCCCTCGGCCCTCTCACCAGCAGGAGCGTTAGTTGAGTCCGATGAGCCAGGCGGCACAGAACCTGAACTGGTTGATCACCAACTTCGTGGACAACACCCCCGGGGTGTCCCACACCGTCGTCGTGTCCGCCGACGGTCTCCTCCTGGCGCTGTCGGAGGGCTTTCCGCGCGACCGCGCGGACCAGCTCGCGGCTGTCGCCTCCGGCTTGACGTCCCTGACGGCAGGCGCCTCCCGGATCTTCGAGGGGGGCGACGTCGCGCAGACGGTCGTGGAGATGGAGCGGGGATTCATGTTCCTGATGTCCATCTCGGACGGCTCGTCGCTGGCGGTCCTCGCCCACCCCGACTGCGACATCGGCCTCGTCGGCTACGAGATGGCGCTCCTGGTCGACCGCGCGGGCGCGGTCCTCACCCCCGACCTGCGAGCTGAGCTCCAAGGCAGTCTGCTCCATTGATCGGCCCCGGTACCACCCGTCTCACCACATCACCGTCCGGCCGCCGCACACCCCACACAGGCCTCGTCAGACGGCTCGACTGACCGACTTGCTGTCCCGCCCGGAGGACCCATGACCCCGCCCCCCGCCTCTCATGATCCGTACGCGGAGCCGTACGAGGACGAGGGCGACCAGCCGCTGGTACGGCCGTACGCCATGACCGGCGGCCGGACCCGGCCGCGTTATCAGCTGGCCATCGAGGCACTGATCAGCACGACCGCCGATCCCGCGGCGCTCATGGGACTGCTCCCGGAGCACCAGCGCATCTGCCACCTGTGCCGTGAGGTGAAGTCGGTCGCCGAGGTCTCGGCGCTGCTCAACATGCCGCTCGGTGTGGCCCGGATCCTGGTCGCGGACCTCGCGGAGGCCGGTCTCGTCGCGATCCACCAGCCGGGCGGCGACGACGCCACCGGCGCACCGGACGTGACACTGCTCGAAAGGGTGCTCAGTGGACTTCGCAAGCTCTGACGCGGGTCGTTCCACCACGTCCGCGAAGATCGTGGTGGCGGGCGGCTTCGGCGTGGGCAAGACCACGTTCGTCGGCGCCGTCTCGGAGATCAACCCGCTGCGCACGGAGGCCGTCATGACGTCCGCTTCGGCGGGCATCGACGACCTCACCCACACCGGGGACAAGACCACCACCACGGTGGCCATGGACTTCGGCCGTATCACCCTGGACCAGGACCTGATCCTGTACCTCTTCGGTACGCCGGGCCAGGACCGCTTCTGGTTCATGTGGGACGACCTGGTGCGCGGCGCCATCGGTGCCGTCGTCCTGGTGGACACCCGCCGTCTCGCCGACTGCTTCCCCGCGGTCGACTACTTCGAGAACAGCGGCCTGCCCTTCGTCATCGCCCTCAACGGCTTCGACGGCCAGCAGCCCTACACCCCCGACGAAGTGCGGGAAGCACTCCAGATCGGTCCTGACACCCCGATCATCACGACGGACGCCCGCCACCGGGCCGACGCGAAGAGCGCGCTGATCACGCTGGTCGAGCACGCCCTGATGGCACGGCTGAGGTAGCACCCAATTCTGAAGCGCCATACGGCAGTTGTCGTAGATGTCCCGGAGCCGACTGTGTCCTTTGACACGGTCGGCCAAGGTGTTCATAACGTTTCGGCAGAGGAATCCGGTGGTACGGCCACGCGTCGCGCACATCCGGTCTCGCTGCGCGCACAACCGCCCCGCCTTTTGGCGGGGCTCGCTCTTTATGACCGTTTTATCTGGGGCTTACATCCCTCGGAATCCGCACCCCGGACTGTTTGGAAGAGCGCAGGTCGTCGTGCTGGAATGCCTGAACTGCCCAATAGTCAATGACGTACTCGTCAGTCGATGGCGTACCGGGCTCTGAGAAACTGCGGCACAACGTTGGTGCCGACCGCCGAGAGGTTGTTGGTCGAGTGAGGCGAAGCAAGAACAGTCCCGAGCCGTCGGCCCGGGGCAACTTCACCCCGCCGCCGCGCACAGCGGCGCCCGCCCCCGTGCCCGGTTCGGAGCCATCGGCCGCGCCCGCCCAGAGCGGCGGCCGTCTCTCCCCGCGCAACTGGCGCGTGGCGACCAGACTCAACGCGATCCTGCTCATACCCGTGCTGGTCGGCCTCGTCATGGGCGGCTTCCAGGTCAAGAGCTCGATCGACACCTGGCAGGAGGCCGAGGACGCGGAGAACACCGCGCGTCTGGTGCGGGCCTCCCTGCTGTACGCCAACGCCCTCTACAACGAGCGCGACACCTCCGCGGCGCCCCTGCTGAAGGGCAGCGCCCAGACCTCCCAGGACAAGGCGACCGTCACTCAGGTCCGCAAGGCCACCGACGAGGCGGCCGACGCCTTCGACACCGCGGCCCAGAGCATGCCGGACAAGCCCGGCCTGGAGCGCCGCCTGAAGCTGTTCCGCGAGGTGGAGCCGAAGCTCCAGACCCTGCGTCAGGCCGCGTACACCTCCAAGCTCAAGGGCGTGCAGACCGAGGAGGGCTACGTCGAGGTCGCCCACCCGCTGACGGAGTTCGCCAACGAGCTGGGCCTCGGCACCGGCAACATCACCAGCTACGGCCGGACCGTGTACGCCATCGAGCTCACCAAGGCGGCCCTGTCGCTCCAGCGCTCCATCGGCATGCACATCCTGACCAAGCCGGGCCCGGACGACGGCAACCTGGCCAGCCAGCGCATCGCCCTGTCCTCGTACGCCTACCTCGAGCGCATCGCCGTGCAGGAGTACATCGGCGGCGGCACCGAACAGGACGCGGCCAAGCTCCAGGCGGCCGAGGCCAAGCTCAAGACCGACGGTGCCGCGATGGCCCGGGAGGCCAAGGCCAAGAACCCGGACTACGTCGCCCCGCCGTCCAAGCCGGAGACGATGGTCTCGGCCGTCGCGACGCTCCAGACCACGGACCCGAGCGCCCGCGCCGCCCTCGCCGAGAAGGGCATCACCGCCGAGAACTGGTGGGCGGTCAACACGCTCAAGTTCAACGCGTACGAGAAGATCGAGACGGACCTGGCCGACAAGGCCGTGAGCGAAGCCTCCGACATCGCCGACGGCGCCCAGCGCGACGCCTACATCACCGGTGCCGCCGTCGTCGTCGCCCTGCTCCTCGCCTTCATCCTGGCCGGCGCGGTCGCCCGCCAGATGAGCCGCTCGATGCGCCAGCTGCGCAACGCCGCCTTCGGCATCGCCGAGCAGCGCCTGCCGATGCTGGTCGACCAGCTCTCGCGCACCGACCCCGGCCGTGTCGACACCCGTGTCCAGGCCATCCCGATCACCACCACCGACGAGATCGGCGAGGTCGCCCGCGCCTTCGACCAGGTCCACCGCGAGGCCGTCCGGCTCGCCGCCGAGCAGGCCCTGCTGCGGGGCAACATCAACGCGATCTTCACCAACCTCTCGCGCCGCAACCAGTCGCTGATCGAGGGCCAGCTGACCCTGATCACCGACCTGGAGAACAACGAGGCCGACCCGGACCAGCTAGAGAACCTCTTCAAGCTGGACCACCTCGCGACCCGTATGCGCCGCAACGGCGAGAACCTCCTCGTCCTCGCCGGCGAGGAGCCCGGCCGCCGCTGGGACCAGCCGGTGCCGCTGGTCGACGTGCTGCGCGCCGCCTCCTCCGAGGTGGAGCAGTACGAGCGCATCGAGCTGTCCGGCGTCCCCGAGGCCGAGATCCACGGCCGGGCCGTGACCGACCTCGTGCACCTGCTGGCCGAGCTGCTGGAGAACGCGACGACGTTCTCCTCGCCGCAGACCAAGGTCCGTGTCACCGCGACCCGTCTCCCCGACGGCCGCGTGATGATCGAGATCCACGACAAGGGCATCGGCCTGACCGCCGAGGACTTCGCGGACATCAACCACAAGCTGGCCAACCCGCCGACCGTGGACGCCGCGATCTCGCAGCGCATGGGCCTGTTCGTGGTCGGCCGGCTGTCCGACCGGCACGGCATCCGCGTCCAGCTGCGCCCCTCGGGCGAGCAGGCCGGCACGACCTCGCTGGTCATGCTGCCCGACGCGATCACCCACGGTGGTGGCGGCGAGCAGCACGTGGACCGCGACGAGTTCACCGTCTCGCAGATCATCCCGGAGCAGAACTTCGGCGGCGGCGAGAACTTCAACCAGCAGCCCATGCGCACGGCGGCGGAGCTCGGCTTCGACGACAGCCGCTACTCCGACGTCCCCGACGACATACGCGAGCTGGACCCCGTCGGCCGCTCCCTGATGCGCGAGGAGCGCCGGGCGGCCCTGGAGGCCCAGTCGCACCAGCAGCCCGCCCTGCCCGGCCAGAACACCCAGGAGCAGGGCGAGACGTCCGGCTACCCCCAGGAGTTCCACGGGCAGCAGGGCTACGACACCGGCCAGGCCTACGACACCGGGCAGACCGGCTACCCGGAGCAGCCCGGCGCGTACGACCGTCAGGCGCCGTACGAGGAGCAGCAGGCGCCGTACGAGGAGCAGCAGGCACCGTACGAGGAGCAGCGGCAGACGGCGTACGAGGAGCCGCAGCGGGCCGCGTACGACGAGCAGTACTACGCGCCGAACGGCGGTCTGCCGCAGAACGACACCTTCTCGCCGAACGGCGGCTACCCTGAGCCCTCCTCCTATGCGGAGCCGGCCCAGGAGGAGCCCTCGGCGCCGGGTGCGGGCGGGTCCGGCGGCTTCGCCGCCTTCGAGCAGCGGCGCTACCAGGACGACTGGCCCCAGCAGGACGGTTACCAGAACGGCTACCCGAGCCAGTACCCTTCTCAGGCCCAGGAAGCGGAATCTGCGCAGGCCGCTGACGCGAGTGAGCAGGACCGCGTAGGCTTCGACCGTCCGGGACCGGCCCACTCCGCCGCACCCTCGCTGACCGACGCCGGGCTTCCTCGCCGCGGGTCCGCCGCGAGCGGTGCGAACGGTGCGGGCGGCGCCCGGCACGCGAGCCAGGAGCCTCCGGCCTCCACCCCGGAGAGCAACGGCGACAGCGACTGGCGCTCGGCGAACGACGAGCGGTGGCAGCAGGCCTCGCAGCTCCGGAAGCCCAAGGCGGGCGGGGTCACCTCCTCCGGCCTGCCGAGGCGGGTGCCCAAGGCCAACCTGATCGAGGGTTCCGCCGAGAGCACTCCCCAGGGGGGCCCACAGGTCTCCCGCGCCCCGGAGGACGTCCGGGGCAGGCTGAGCAACCTGCGTCGCGGCGTACAGCGCGGCCGCAACGCAGGCAGTGAAACGAACGGCCAGGGCTTCGGTCCTGACAGCACCTACAACCAGGAGCGTTAGTGTGAGCCCGATGAGCCAGGCGGCACAGAACCTGAACTGGTTGATCACCAACTTCGTGGACAACACCCCGGGGGTGTCCCACACGGTGGTGGTCTCCGCCGACGGACTCCTTCTGGCGATGTCCGAAGGCTTCCCCCGCGACCGCGCCGACCAGCTCGCGGCCGTCGCCTCCGGTCTGACGTCTCTGACGGCAGGAGCCTCCCGGATCTTCGAGGGTGGAAGCGTCAATCAGACGGTTGTGGAGATGGAGCGGGGATTCCTCTTCATCATGTCCATCTCTGACGGCTCGTCGCTCGCAGTTCTCGCACATCCGGAGGCGGACATCGGCCTCATCGGATACGAGATGGCGCTGCTGGTTGACCGAGCCGGTACGGTCCTGACACCGGACCTTCGTGCAGAGCTCCAGGGGAGCCTGCTCAACTAACGGACGGACGGTGCGTTTTGGCGTCCCGTGGCCGTAAGGTTTCGGGACGCGGCTCCACAGCGATGGGTGCCAGGCACAGTCGGAGGAGGAGAAAGTGGCAACACCCCCAGGCGGTTCGTCTTCGGGCAACTGGTCGTACGGCCCTGCCCAGGGCCAGAACGACGGTGGGCAGAACCCGAACCGTTACAACTTCCCCTCCGCACCGAGCCACCGGCAGCCGTACGCGCCACAGGGCCCCGGCCCGTCGCCGTACGACCAGCCACCGGCCCCGCGCATTCAGCCCGTGCAGCCGCAGCGCCGCACCCCCGAGCCGGCGCCCGGCGGGGCGTCGAACAATCACAACCCGTTGGTGCGTCCGTACGCCATGACCGGTGGCCGGACCCGCCCGCGTTACCAGCTCGCCATCGAGGCGCTGGTGCACACCACTGCGCAGCCGCACCAGATGCAGGGCCAGTTGCCCGAGCATCAGCGGATCTGCAACCTCTGCCGGGAAATCAAGTCGGTCGCCGAGATCTCGGCGCTCCTCACGATCCCTCTCGGCGTGGCCAGGATCCTCGTCGCCGACTTGGCGGAGGCGGGACTGGTCGCCATCCATCAGCCCGGCGGCGACGAGAACGCCGGCGGCCAGCCAGACGTGACACTGCTCGAAAGGGTGCTCAGTGGACTTCGCAAGCTCTAGCGGAGGGCCTTCCCGCTCCACCACGTCCGCGAAGATCGTGGTGGCGGGCGGCTTCGGCGTGGGCAAGACCACGTTCGTCGGCGCCGTCTCGGAGATCAATCCGCTGCGCACAGAGGCCGTCATGACGTCCGCTTCGGCGGGCATCGACGACCTCACCCACACCGGGGACAAGACGACCACGACGGTCGCCATGGACTTCGGCCGTATCACCCTGGACCAGGACCTGATCCTGTACCTCTTCGGTACGCCGGGCCAGGACCGCTTCTGGTTCATGTGGGACGACCTGGTGCGCGGCGCCATCGGCGCGATCGTGCTGGTCGACACGAGGCGGCTCGCCGACTGCTTCCCCGCGGTCGACTACTTCGAGAACAGCGGCCTGCCGTTCGTCATCGCCCTCAACGGCTTCGACGGCCAGCAGCCCTACACCCCCGACGAAGTGCGGGAAGCACTCCAGATCGGTCCTGACACCCCGATCATCACGACGGACGCCCGCCACCGCGCGGACGCGAAGTCGGCCCTGATCACGCTGGTCGAGCACGCCCTGATGGCACGCCTGCGGTAATCGGCACGTTCGCCTTGCGGCCCTCGTTCCTCCTGTGGGGGGATGGGGGCCGCAGGTGTTTTTCGTCAGGGGGCGCGATGGGCGCGGAGACGTCGGCGTAACGGCTGGACATACCGGCTGGAGCCGTATCCGGAGCACGAGTTCCGGGGGCTGGCCTTGCGGAGTTCGCCGTCTTCGAGGAAGGGGCGCGGCGTTCCGGCGCCGGTACCGGAGCTGTTCCGGCGTGCGTCCGACCGGGCGGCGGGGCCACGGGGGCAGTTGTCGGCGGCGTACGTGAGGCAAGACGACCACCCCGCTGCGGTGGCCGGCGGTGACGGCCGCGCGCGGTGCCTTCCCCGGGGAACTGTCCGACGGGAACGGCCTCGCCCCTGTCTTCACCGGCACCATGCCCCTCACCAGCGTCCGACCACACACCACGGCCCCGCCCTCCCGGAGGAGAACGGGGCCGTAAAGGCGTGAGAAGGTCAGCGCCAGCTGTGCGGGGCGCGGAAGCCCGGCTCGCGCTCCAGGCGGCGCCACCCGGCCTTCACGCGGCCGCGGTGGGTCGGGGTCGGGTCCGTGGGGCGGGCGGCGGCGCGGGCCAGGAGGATCGCTGTGATGGCGGCGACTTCCTCGGGCTCGGCGTGGCCCTTCTCGACGCGGATATCAGGAATGTCCATGGGTGTCAGTCTCCGTGGATGAGATGTCCGCCGGGTTACTGCGGAGGGTTGCCGTGTTTGCGGGAGGGCAGGTCGGCGTGCTTGGTCTGGAGCATCGCGAGGGACTTGATCAGCACCTCGCGGGTTTCCGCGGGGTCGATGACGTCGTCGACCAGGCCGCGCTCGGCCGCGTAGTAGGGGTGCATCAGCTCGGACTTGTACTCCTTGACCATGCGGGCCCGCATGGCCTCGGGGTCCTCGGCGCCGGCGATCTGGCGGCGGAAGATGACGTTGGCCGCGCCTTCCGCGCCCATGACGGCGATCTCGTTGGTCGGCCAGGCGTAGGTGAGGTCGGCGCCGATGGACTGGCTGTCCATGACGATGTACGCACCTCCGTAGGCCTTCCGCAGGATCAGCGAGATCCTCGGCACGGTCGCGTTGCAGTAGGCGTAGAGGAGCTTCGCGCCGTGCCGGATGATGCCACCGTGCTCCTGGTCGACGCCCGGCAGGAAGCCGGGGACGTCCAGAAGAGTGACGATCGGGATGTTGAAGGCGTCGCACATCTGAACGAAGCGGGCCGCCTTCTCGGAGGCCTCGATGTCCAGGACACCGGCGAGCACCTGCGGCTGGTTGGCGACGATGCCGACGACCTGGCCGTCCATCCGGCCCAGCGCGCAGATGATGTTCCGCGCCCAGCGCTCGTGGACTTCGAGGTAGTCGCCGTCGTCGACGATCTCCTCGATGACCTTGGCCATGTCGTACGGCCGGTTGCCGTCCGCCGGGACCAGGTCCAGGAGGACGTCCGAGCGGCGGTCCACCGCGTCCGCGGACTGCGCGCGAGGCGGGTTCTCGCGGTTGTTCTGCGGCAGGAGGGACAGGAGGTAGCGGACCTCCGCGATGCAGGTCTCCTCGTCGTCGTAGGCGAAGTGGCAGACGCCGGACGTCTCGGCGTGCACGTCCGCGCCGCCGAGGCCGTTCTGCGTGATCTCCTCGCCGGTGACCGCCTTGACGACGTCCGGGCCGGTGATGAACATCTGTGAGGTGTCGCGGACCATGAAGACGAAGTCGGTGAGGGCCGGGCTGTAGGCAGCGCCGCCCGCGCACGGGCCGAGCATCACCGAGATCTGCGGGATGACCCCGCTCGCCTTGGTGTTGCGCTGGAAGATGCCGCCGTAGCCCGCGAGCGCCGAGACGCCCTCCTGGATGCGGGCGCCCGCGCCGTCGTTCAGCGACACCAGCGGGGCACCGGCCGCGATGGCCATGTCCATGATCTTGTGGATCTTCGTGGCGTGGGCCTCGCCCAGCGCGCCGCCGAAGATGCGGAAGTCGTGGGCGTAGACGAAGACCGTCCGGCCCTCCACCGTGCCCCAGCCGGTGATCACACCGTCGGTGTACGGCTTCTTGGCCTCCAGGCCGAAGCCCGTGGCCCGGTGCCGGCGCAGCTGCTCGACCTCGCGGAAGGAATCCGGGTCGAGGAGAAGTGCGATGCGCTCCCGCGCGGTCAGCTTGCCCTTGGCGTGCTGCGCCTCGGTCGCCTTCTCGCTCGGTCCGTCCACCGCCTGCGCACGGATCTCGTGCAGTTCGGCCACGCGTCCGCGCGCGTCGGTCGGCTCACCCGGCGCCTCATCCAAAACGGTCATGTAGCGACCTTACGAACACAACCAAGGAATGCGAGCCGTCGACTCCTCACAGTCTCCGGCGTGTTTTCCTGGTACCCCTGAACAGAACCATGGCGGGGTGCAGCCCTTCTGACTGCTCAGGGGGCGTGTGGCTTGTAGGGGTGGAACAAAGCCGTCAGCCGAGAGTCACCTCACAGACGTGGGTGGCGCATGCCTTCCCCGGGGTGACGCGCACGCGCAGCCGGCGGCCTGTGGAGAGTACTTCCACCGTCTCGTCCGCGTCGCCGACCCGGCGGACCGGGCGGTTCCAGGTGATCTCCAGCGGTTCGCCCGTGCGGGGCGGTTCGCTCACGCAGAGGGTAGCGGTACGGCCCCGGCGGACGGTCAGCACGCTCGCGCCGGCGGAGGCGGTGAGCGGGCCCGTCGTGCCGGCCTGCCAGAAGTTCGCGGCCGTGAGGCCGAGGGAGGGCACGGTGACCGCCTGGCGGCCGGCGTCGTTGGCGAGGACCGACATCCAGTACCGGTCGGCGGCGCGGCGCGCGACCGCACGACGGGACGCGCCCGGCATGAGGACGTAGGCGTAGCCGGCGTCCTTCGGGTCGGTGCCGTGGTCGAGCCAGAGGGTCTGCCAGCGGCGGGTGCGCCGCTGAGGCGTGCTGCCGGTGTTGATGGCGGACCAGGAGCCGGTGCGGTCCTCGCGCAGCGTGTTCGGCTCGCCGTCGAGCAGGACCCAGCCGCCGTGGTCCTCCAGATGGGCCCAGTCAGGGCCCCGTACGAAGGTCTGGGTGCCGGACTCGCCGAGGTTGCGGTTGTCGAGGATCGTCTCCACCGGGACGCCGTCGGCGCAGGTGATCCCGGCGCCCAGGCAGATCACCGCGTCCGCGACGCAGAACCAGGACTTGCGGGCCTGGAGGGTGGAGCCGAGGCCCTTGAGGTGCTGGCCGAGCGCCGCGTACTCGCCGTCGGTGGCGCCGCCGACCCAGCGCGCGTCCGGGCGGGCCGTGCCCCACTCGCCGCCTTCCCGGTCGGCGAGGCGCTTGGTGGAGACGGTGGTGCCGGGCAGGCGGTACCAGTCGACGGTCGGCCAGAACCAGTCCGTGTACTGGTCGCTCGCGCCGGTGGGTGGCTGGGCCAGAGGGAGTCCGCCGCCGGGGCCATGGTGGAGTGCAGGCCGCGGGCGAGTTCGCCGGTCTCCGCGAGGCGTGAGGCGTACGGCTGCGCGGCCGGGTCGAAGCCGGTGCCGAGGGCGATGCCGAGCCAGCGCCGGCGGAGGGTCTCGTACGGGTCGGTGTCGGCGCCCCGAGCGTCGGCACCGCGGGGCGTGGGCGTCGCGCCGCCGGTCGCCACCAGGGCCGCGGCGGCGAGCAGCAAGGCGCGGCGGCCGGGCTGGGGCAGTGCCGTGCGGCGGGAGAAGACGCGACGCTGGGGAGTCATGCCCATGCCCTACCACGGGGAGGCGGTCACCTGAACGGAGGATCCGGCCCCAGTGACCGGAACGGCGGAACGCGTCCGGCGGGGAGCCCGGGTCAGCCGAAGCGGTTCAGCAAGCGTCCGAACACCCTCGGGGCCAGGGCGCGGAAGCGGTCCGGGAGGGCCAGCCAGGCGGGGACGTAGACCTGGTCGCGGTCCTCGCGTACGGCCTCCCAGACGGCGTCGGCGACGCAGCCGGGCGAGATCATCCGGGGGTGAGAGCGGTCGTAGGGCCTGCCGCGGCGGGCGAAGAAGGCCGTGTCGACGGGGCCCGCCACCACGAGGGTCACGCCCACTCCCGTGCCGCGCAGTTCCTGGCGCAGCGCCTCGGCGAAGGCGGCCAGGGCGGCCTTGGCGGCGGAGTACACCGCTTCCTCCCTGACGCCCACGCAGCCCGCGATCGAGCCGATCAGCACCACCCGGCCGCGCCCGGCCGCGATCATGGAGGGCAGTACCTCGCGCACGAGGTGGAGCGTGGCGTTGAGGTCGAGGATCAGCACCCGGTCGATGTCGGTGTGCGGCATGGCGGCGAACGGGCCCGCCCAGCCGATGCCCGCCCCGGCGACCAGGACGTCGACCCGGCCGGTCGTGTGCAGCGCGGACTGGGCCAGCAGGCGCGGGCCGTCCGGGGCGGCGAGGTCGGCGGGCAGCACGACGGCCGATGTGCCGGACGCCGTCTGCTCCAGGCGGCGCCGGTCGCGCCCGGTGAGCAGCAACTGCCAGCCGTCCATGGCGAATCGCCGTGCCGTGGCCGCCCCGATACCCGAGGAGGCCCCGGTGACGAGGCACACGCGCCGGTCCAACCGCCGCGGCGGCCCGTGCAGGGCCACCGGGGAAGGGGCCGCGGGACGGCGTGGGGCGGCGCCCGCCGGTGGGTCGTAGGCCGAGCCGGAGCCGGTGAGTGTCATCGGTCGGTCTCCCTGCGCTGTACGTCCGCCGTGGTCTCGGCTGTCTCCGTGCCGGTTCCGGGGAACGGAACCTCGTCTGTCTCCATGCCGGTCCCTTGAAACGGAACCTTGTCTTCCAGGACACCGCCACCGCGGGGTCCCGCGCCAGTGCTGAGGTCGTTCCGGCAGGCCGGGCTCACCCGGCCCGGCGTGCGCCGTGCAGTGGGCGCTCTGCGGGCCGGGCCCCCGCGCACGGGATGTGACAGGACCACCCCTGCGTGCCGCCCCATGCGGCCAGGCGGCGGTATGGGCGCTACACGGACCATCCGCGCCGGGTTACGAAGGGGGCACCCGTGTCCGGTGCGGACCCCCACGACGAGGTGACCATGCGTGTGCTGCTCGTCCATCCCAGCGCCCTGATGTACTCCGAGATCTTCCTGCGCCTGGAACCTCTGGGCCTCGAACGGGTGGCGGGCGCGGCCCGCGAGGCCGGTCACGAAGTGCGGGTCGTGGACCTTCAGGTGCTGAGCCACAGGACGCTGCGCGGCGAGGTGCGGTCCTTCCGGCCGGAGGCCCTCGGCATCTCGCTGAACTACCTGGCGAACGTCCCGGAGGCGATCGAACTCGCCACGGAGGTCAAGCGGGCGGTGCCGGACTGCTTCGTGTTCCTGGGCGGGCACAGCGTCTCCTTCGTCGCCGAGGACGTGCTGGAGCAGGCCGAGGGGGCGGTCGACGCGGTGGTGCGCGGCGAGGGCGAACCCGCGATCGGGCCGCTGCTGGAGGCGGTCCGCGACGGGGGCGTGGCGGACGTGCCCGGCATCGTCACGGCGGCCGGCCGGGGTCCCGCGCCGCTGATGCTGCACGGCATCGACGCGCCGCTGCCCGCACGGGATCTGATGCGCGCCCGCCGGCGGTACTTCATCGGCGAGCTGGACCCGTGCGCCTCCATCGAGTTCACGCGCGGTTGTCCGTGGGACTGCTCGTTCTGCTCGGCGTGGACGTTCTACGGCCGCAGCTACCGCAAGGCCTCGCCCGAGGCGGCCGCCGAGGACCTGGCGAACATCCGGGAACCGAACGTCTTCATCGTCGACGACGTGGCCTTCATCCGGCCCGAGCACGGGGACGCCATCGCCGCGGAGGTGGAACGGCGCGGCATCCGCAAGCGCTACTACCTGGAGACCCGCAGCGACGTCCTGCTGCGCCACCCCGAGGTCTTCGAGCGGTGGGCCCGGCTGGGGCTGAAGTACATGTTCCTGGGGATGGAGGCCATCGACGCGGAGGGCCTGGAGCTGTACCGCAAGCGGGTCAGCCCCGACGAGAACGTCCGCGCCCTTCGGACGGCCCGCCGCCTCGGCATCAAGGTCGCCGTCAACCTGATCGTGGATCCGTCCTGGGACGAGGAACGCTTCCGGGTGGTACGGGAGTTCGCGCTGGCGGTGCCGGAGATCGTGCACTTCACGGTGATGACGCCGTACCCGGGTACGGAGATCTGGCACACCGAGTCGCGGCGCCTGACCACCCGTGACTACCGTCTCTTCGACATCCAGCACGCGGTCGTGCCCACCACGCTCCCCCTGGAGCGCTTCTACGAGGAACTGGTGCGCACCCAGGCCGTCATCAACCGCAAGCACCTGGGCCTGCGCACCGCCGTGGGCGCGGCCCGGGTGCTGACCCGCAACCTGCTGCACGGCCAGACGAACTTCGCCCGCATGCTGTGGAAGTTCAACCAGGTCTACAACCCGCGCCGGCAGTTCGCCGACCACGGCCGGCCGGTGCGCTACGAACTGCCCCTGCCGCGGCACCTCGACGTCGGGGACCGGCGGGCGCTGTACATCCACACCCGGGGTGCGACACAGGGCGCGCCGTCCCGGCGGACGACCGACTAGCTCCCCGCGCCCGGCATGCCGATCGCGGTCCTGGCCTCCCTCGCCGCCGGCGTCTGTTTCGCCGTGGCCGGGGTGCTCCAGCAGTGGGCCGCGGGCGGACGCCCGGACACGGAGGCGCTGTCGCCGCGCCTGCTGGCCCATCTGGCCCGCGATCCCGTGTGGCTGGGCGGCATCGCACTGGCCGTGCTCGCCTACGGCTTCCAATCACTTGCGCTGGCGTACGGGCCGCTCAGTCTGGTGCAGCCGCTGATCGTCGCCGAGCTGGTCTTCGCCGTACCGCTGTCGGCGCGGCTGCACCGGATGCGGCTGGGGTTTCGCGAGTGGTTCGGCACGCTCGCGGTGGCGGCCGGGCTGGCGCTGGCCCTGGTCTCGGCCCGGCCGCACGGCGGCCGGCCGGGCGGGGCGGACCTGCTGTCCTGGCTGCTGGTGCTGGGCGCGACGGCCGCGCTGGTGTGCTGCGCGCTGGCGACGGCACGGTTGCTGTCCGGCCCTTGGCGGGCCTCGGCGACGGCGCTGGCGGCCGGGGCGGTGATGGGCACCCAGTCCGTCCTCCTCGCGGCGACGGTGGACCGCCTGCGCCACGGCCTGCTCGCGGCGCTGACCGCCTGGCAGACCTACGCCCTGGTCCTCGCCAGCATCGGCGGCCTGCTCCTCATCCAGAGCGCCTTCCAGCGGGGCCCGCTCGCGGCGAGCATGACGGTTCTGGACGCGACGGAGCCGGTGGTCGCCGTGACGGTGGGCACGGCGGTCTTCGGCGAGACGATCCACTCGGGGTGGCCGGTGTCGGCTGTGACGGTGACGGGGCTGGTGCTGGTGGGGGCGGGCATCGTGAGCCTGGACTCGTCGCCGGTGATCGCGGCGTTGCGGGGGCGGGGGGCCGGGGAGGGGCGGTGAGGTGGGGGCGGGGCAAGCACGACCCCCAGCAGCACGGAGCTAGGGCAGCCACACGGGGAGGAGGTCCTCCGTCAGGACGCGGTCCCAGGTGGGGTGGGTGTCGTGGGCCGTGGTGGTCGCGTGGTGGTGTACCGCCGAGAGCAGGCCGGGACGGTCGAGGAGCGTGCCGAGGGCGTCCGCCCACTCCCCCGGGTCGTCGTGGCGTACGACGATGCCGTCCCGGCCCGGTGCGGTCAGCCACTGTGTGGTGCGCGCGCCCTCGGGCAGCACGACCGCCAGGCCGCTCGCCATCGCCTCGGCGACGACGTTGCCGCAGGTCTCCGTGCGGGACGGGAACGCGAAGACGTCACAGCCGGCGTACACCCGGGCCAACCGGTCCTGCGGGAGCGGGCCGAGGAGGCTGACGTCGGCGCCCAGGGCACGCCGGACGGGCCCGGCCTCCGCGCCGGAGCCGGCCATGACCAGGTGCACGGCCCGGCCGCGCTCCCGCAACAGCCGCACGCTCTCGGTCAGCAGCGGCACGCCCTTGGTCGCGTCCAGCCGTCCCGCGAACAGCACCAGCGGACGGTCCGCCGGGACGCCGTACTCGCGGCCGAGCCGGGCGCGGGCGCCGGGGTCGGGGCAAAAGCGCTGGTGGTCGATGCCGCGGCGCAGCAGGGCGACCCGGTGCGGCCCGAGGGTGCGGACGAGTTCGGCCCGCTCGGCGGGGGTCGGCACCAGCACCCGTTCGCAGCCGTCCAGGAGCCGGTCCCGCCGCCGGCGCAGCCGGGTCTCGGTCAGGTCCGCGAGGAACTCGCCCGGCGCCGGGTGGTCGCCGGGCAGCCACCGGCCGGCCAGGTAGCGGGCGTAGACCGAGGCCAGCAGCGGGACGTCGGTGTGCACGGAGGCGAGCAGCCGGGGTGCCGGGGCGGTTCTGCGGGCGAGGCGGACGGCGGTGGCGGCGTAGGCGAAGCAGTGGGTGAGGTGCCAGACGTCGTGGCGCGGCAGCAGGGCCGCGAGCCGGGGGTGGTAAGGCGCGAGGTCGGTGACGTCCTCCGCGCCGTCGGCCGAGGTCAGGGCGGCCGTGCCGAGCACCGGGCGGAGCGTGACGAGGCGCACGCGGGGCGAGAGGACGTCGACCCGTTCGCGCTCGCCGAGGAAGTAGACGGTCAGGTCGAGGCCGGACCGGGTGCCGTCGGGCCCTCGCCCCGGGAGGCGGGCGGCGCTCTCCGCGAAACGCTCCCAGCACTTCACATGGCCGCCCGAAGTGCCGCTGCGCAGCAGCTCGACCAGGACCGCGACCGAGGTCATGATCATCGTGTACCACTCGCGCGGCGGACCCAATCCCGACACGTCCGCCAGCAATGTTGAACATTAAACAGGAATAGGTCTACGGTGGGCCGCGTTACGTAGTTCAACGTTCAACATTCATCGCAGGAGGCGTACCCCCATGAGCATCTTCAGCCGCAAGGACACCGAGACCGCCACGGTCGGCGCCGCGAGCCCGGACCTGGCCGCCCTGACCGGCGACTACACGATCGACCCCGCGCACTCGACGATCGGCTTCGTCGCCCGGCACGCCATGGTCACCAACGTCAAGGGCAGCTTCCAGGACTTCACTGGCACGCTCCACCTCGACGGCACCGACCCCTCGCGGTCCACGGCCTCCCTGGACGTCGTGATGGACAGCATCGAGACGGGCAACGCCGACCGCGACGGCCACCTCAAGAGCTCGGACTTCTTCAAGGCGGACGAGTTCCCGGCGATGACGTTCCGCTCCACCGCGGCGGAGGCCCTCGGCGGCGACGACTACCGCATCACCGGCGACCTGACGATCCTCGGCACCACCCGTCCCCTCACCATCGACCTCGAGTTCAACGGCGCCGCGAAGGACCCCTTCGGCAACGAGCGCGTCGGCTTCGAGGGCAAGGCGGAGATCCTGCGCTCCGAGTGGGGCCTGACCTGGAACGCCGCACTGGAGACCGGCGGTGTCCTGGTCTCCGACAAGATCAAGCTCAGCTTCGACATCTCGGCGATCAGGAACGCGTGAGCCCGCGCGGCCGGCCCGGCGGCGTACCGCCGGGCCGGTCTGGCCGGATCGCACCCCTTGCGGAAGGACCGGTGGCGTTCTCATAATCCAGCAGCACAATTTTGACCAGTCCCCAACAGCTTGCGGGCCCGGTGCCGTACGGTGCCGGGCCCTTCCCCGTCCTATCGGGCCTTCCGGCCGGCTTCCAGCTTGGCGACCGCCGCCGACACCTGCGCCGCCCGGCTCCGCGGGGTCCGGGCGCGCAGTACACCGAGCATCGCCAGGTACCGGTCGGTCCGCCCGAGCGCCCCGAAGGCCGCCGCGGCCCGCGGGCTCCGCTCCAGTGCCGCCGCGAGGTCTTCTGGGACCTCGGCCTCCTGCTGGGACGCGTACGCCGCCTCCCACCGTCCGTCCGCCCGCGCGGCCGCCACCTCGGCCAGCCCGCCGGGCCGCATCCGCCCGGCGGCGGTCAGTTCCTCGACCCGCCGGACGTTGACCATGGACCAGAGGCTGCCGGGGCGCCGCGGGGTGATCCTCTGGAGGTAGTACGACTCGTCGAGCCCCTTGCGGTTCCCGGTGATCCACCCGTGGCACAGCGCCACGTCGTTGACGTCGGCGGCGCTGACGGAGGGGATGCCCGAGCCCTGCTTGGCGACCTTGGCCCAGAGGCCGGAATGCGGGACGGGGTGGTCGGCCAGCCAGGAGTCCAGGTCGGCGGCGGTCGCGAAGGAGAGCGGGCCTGCGAAGGCGGTCATGACACCACCGTAGGGACTGAGTAGGACAGATTCCGTCCGCTATACGAACAGCGCGCGTGCCTGTTCCCGGGCGTGGGCGACGGCGTCCGGGAAGATGCCCAGGCCGTGCGCGACGAGCGCCCCCTCGTGCAGCAGCATCAGCGCCCGGGCCAGGGCGCCGGCTCCCTCCGGGGCGATGTCCGCGGCGAGGCGGGTGAACAGGGCGAGCATCCACTGCTTCTGCCCGATGATGATCGGATGGGCCGGGTGGGCGGGATCGCTGATCTCCGCGTGGGCGTTGACCATGCTGCACCCCTTGGGGCTGAGCTCCGCCGCCCACGCGCGCGAGGCGTCGAAGACCGCCAGGACGCGCTCCCTCGGCTCCGGCCCGGCCGCGTCGAGGCGCTCGGCGAGGAAGGCCCGCCAGCGCTCGTCGCGGTCCGCGAGGTACTCCACGACGATCTGCTCCTTGGAGCCGAACCGGTCATAGAGGGTCTTCTTCGTCACTCCGGCCTCGGCGGCGATGAGGTCGACTCCGACGGCGTGGATGCCGCGCTCGTAGAACAGCCGGGCGGCCGCTTCCAGGACGCGACGGGCGGCCGGCGTCATCGTGATCCGGCGCGGGATGTCGGTGGTGGTACCCATGACACCCGAGTATACCGATCTGTATAGTTGGCGGGGAACGGGTATACCGATCTGTCTACTGGTTGTGATGTTCGTGAACATCCTGCTCTCCGTCGCCTTCGTCCTGTGCTGGAGCTCCGGGTTCATCGGGGCCAAGCTCGGTGCGGGCAGCGCGTCCGCGATCACGGTCCTCATGTGGCGGTTCCTGCCGCTGGCCGTCGTCCTCGTCGCCGTCGCCGTCGTCATGCGCGCGGCCTGGCGAGGGCTCACCGCCCGTGACGTGACCCGGCAGGCCGTCATCGGCGTGCTGTCGCAGAGCGGCTATCTGCTCAGCGTCTACTACGCCATCCAGCTCGGCGTCTCCAGCGGCACGACGGCCCTGATCGACGGGGTTCAGCCCCTCGTCGCCGGGGCCCTCGCGGGACCGCTGCTGGGGCAGTACGTCTCGGGCCGGCAGTGGATCGGCCTGGGGCTGGGGCTGAGCGGCGTCGCCGTGGTCACCCTGGCCGACGCCGCGGCCGGGACCGGCGTGGCCTGGTGGGCGTACGCCGTCCCGCTGCTCGGCATGCTGTCCCTGGTCGCGGCCACGTTCCTGGAGAGCCGGTCCCGCTCGCGGGTCGCTCCCTCGGTGTCGCTGACCGTCCACTGCACCACCAGCGCCGTCCTCTTCTCCGCGCTGGCCCTGGGCACCGGAGCCGCCGCACCGCCTTCAGAGGGCGGGTTCTGGGTGGCCGTCGCCTGGCTCGTGGGTCTGTCCACGTTCGGCGGGTACGGGCTGTACTGGCTCATCCTCAAGCGCTCCGGGGTGACGAAGGTGAACACACTGATGTTCCTCATGGCCCCGGTCACGGCCGTCTGGGGCGCGCTGATGTTCGGTGAGCCGTTCGGCGTGCAGACCGCTCTCGGTCTGGCCGTCTGTCTCGTGGCCGTGGTCGTCGTCCACCGCGGCGGCGGCCGGAAGGAAACGGCTGTGACGGCCGCCCGCGGCGAGCCGGAGGAAAACCGGTGGACCCGCGCCCCCGGGCCTGCCTAACGTCTTGCCCATGTCCAGCCCCGAGGCGTCCAGAGTGCGGCCACCGGCTCTCCGGTGGCTGCTCGTGATGCCGGGCCGCTGAAGCCCGCTCGCTCCGCTGCCGGAAGCCGTCCGACCTGTCGTGTCCGACGTCGACTTCGGGGTGCGGAGTTTTTTCATGCCGTTCGCTCTGCTTCTGCTGGGCCTTGCCGTGTTCGCGCAAGGAACGTCCGAGTTCATGCTGTCCGGTCTGGTGCCGGACATCGCGCGGGATCTGGGAGTGTCCGTTCCCGCGGCGGGGGCGCTGACCTCCGCCTTCGCGGTGGGGATGGTCGTGGGGGCGCCGCTGGTGGCGGGCCTCGCGCGGCGCTGGCCGCGGCGGGGTGCGCTGCTGGCGTTCCTCGTCGTGTTTCTCGCCGTCCATGTCGTCGGTGCTCTCACCGGCAGTTTCGAGGTGCTGCTCGCCACCCGGGTCGTGGGGGCGCTCGCGTGCGCCGGGTTCCTCGCCGTCGCCCTCGTGGCCGCCGTGGACATGGTCCCGGCGGACGCGAAGGGGCGGGCCACGTCCATGCTGCTGGGCGGGGTGACGCTGGCGTGCGTGGCCGGGGTGCCCGCCGGGGCCGTGCTCGGCGGGCTGTGGGGCTGGCGTGCGGCGTTCTGGGCCGTGGCGCTGGTGTCCCTGCCCGCGCTGGTGGCGGTAGCCAGGTCGGTGCCCGGCGGTGCGGCCGGGGGTGCGCCGCCCGCGCTGCGCGGTGAACTGCGGTCGCTGCGCAGCCCCCGGCTGGTCGTCACGCTGGTGCTGGGCGCCCTCGTGAACGGTGCGACGTTCTGCACCTTCACCTATCTGGCGCCGCTGGTCACCGAGGTGGCGGGGCTGGGCAGCGCCTGGGTTCCCGGGGTGCTCGCGCTGTTCGGGGCCGGGTCGTTCGCAGGCGTGACCGCCGCGGGGCGGTTCGCCGACCGGCGTCCCGTGCCGGTCCTGGTCTTCGGGGGCGTCGCGGCGTGCCTGGGCTGGTGCCTCCTCGCCCTCGGGGCCGGGCACCCGGCCCTGGCACTCGCACTCGTCTTCGCCCAAGGGGCGCTGTCCTTCGGCGTCGGCTCCACGCTGATCTCCCAGGTGCTGTACGCGGCACCGGGCGCGCCCACACTGGCCGGGGGTTTCGCCACGGCCGCGTTCAACGTGGGTGCCGCGCTGGGCCCTTGGGCCGGTGGTGTGGTGATCGGCGCGGGGTTCGGGTACCGGGCGCCGGTGTGGGTCAGTGCGGGGTTGGTCGCGCTGGCGGGTGTGGTGGCCGGGGGCGTGTGGCGGCAGCGGGAGCGGGTCCTGGGCCGGGACGTGGTGACGGGCTGACTTCCGGCTCGGGGGCCGGGGCCATGGACCAGGACGTGGTGGGGCGTTGATCACCGACACCGACACCGGCGCACGGGCCGTGGACCGGGACGTGGTGCGGCGTCGACCTCCGGCACGGGCACGGGCCCTGAACCGGGACCCGGCCGGGCGTCGACCAACGACACCGCACACGAGCCCTGAACCAGGACGCGGTGGAGCGCCGACCTCCGGCACGGGCACGGGCCCTGGACCGGGACCGGGGCCCCGGCCGGGCGCCCACCACCCGGCACCCGCGCACGGATCCTGAACCCGGACCCGACCGGGCACCCACCACCCGGCACCGGCACACGTGTCGCGGCTGGGCGCTGACCTGTGGTCGGGGCCGGAGCTGAGGGCAGCGCCCGGGGCTGGGCCTTCCGCACGGTGCTCGGCCTGTTCGCGCGGAGGGCGACCGGACCCGCCGGTCGTGAGGCTGCCGGCGCGTCCGATCGCCGCTCCCGTCAGAAGCCGCCCCCGAAGTCCCCTCCCCCACCGAAGTCGCCGCCGCCGAAGCCCCCGTCACCGAAGCCGCCCCCGTAGTCGCCGGTGTCGAAGTCCGCACCGGAGACGTCGCCGCCCTCGTAGCCGCCGAAGTCGCCGTAGCCGGAGCCGTAGTCGGCCGCGTAGGCGGGGGCGGCCATCATGCTGCCGAGCATGGTGCCGATGAGGAGGCCGGGCAGGAGGCCGCCGCCGAAGTAGCCGCCGGCCCAGGGGCCGTACGCCGGGCCGGCCTCCCAGTACGGGCGGCGGCCGTACTCGGTGTCGACCTCGCGGATCACCGGGTCGCGGCCCTCGGCGAGCCGGGTCCGGTCGGCCGCGCAGACGGGGACGTCGCGCGTGCTGCCGCCCGGGGGCGTCCAGCTCGCGTCGGCGATCGACGGGCCGTGGCGGGGGTCGAAGAAGCAGGGCGGGCGGCGCTCCGGCAGCGGTCCGCCCTCGCGGCGGGCCTCGAGTCGTGCCAGGGAGAACCGGCCGTCCTCCACCGCCTGGGTGACGGCCCGCACGTCCTCCGGTTTCGTCGCCGCCGCCATCAGGGACTTCGCCTGTTCGTAGGCGTCCAGCGCGTGCTCGTAGTCCGCGCGCATCGCGTCGTCGGCGCCGGGTTCGCCAGGGTGGAAGTCGAGGCGGTCGAGTTCCTCGCCGAAGGCGGTGATGTCCTCGTCGACCACCACGCGCAGCTTCTCCAGCGCGGCCCGCTGCTCCTCCTCGTGGCGGCGGCGGTTGCGGCGGGCCAGCGCGTAGGCGCCCGCGCCGCCGGCCGCGATCAGCGCGCCGACCGTGACCAGGCCGCCGACCGGCACGTCGGTACCCGAGCCGTCGCTCCAGCTGCTGGGGGCCGAGCCGCCCACGTTGCGCAGGGCGTCGTCGACGAAGTCGTTCAGCTGGGCCTTGGCGTCGCCCGCGTCACGCACGGCCGTGACCAGGTTGGACACCGCCTGGCTGCTCATCACCGCGCTGTCCGCACGGGCGTCGAACTCGTCGCCGAGGCGGATGCCGTACAGGCCGGTGACGCCGGTCTCGGTGCGGAGGTTCCGGAAGAGGTCCTGCGTCGGGAAGTCGGCCGGGAGGACCGCCACGAAGACGGGCTTGTCCGCGTCCTTGATCTTGTCGGCGAGCGCCTCGGCGTCCGACTCGGCCAGCTGGCCGGAGGCGGCCGGATCGACGTAGACCGGGTTCTCGCGCAGTTCCTCGGCGACCTTCGAGAGGTCGGTGGCCGCGTGCGCACCGGGCGCCCCGGCCATCAGCGCCGCCAGTACGGCGACGACCGGCACGATCAGCAGACGTACGAGGGTACGCACCAGTGCGGCCTTCATATGTTCGAAACTACCCGAATCGACGCAGATAAGGGATATCGGGCAGGGCACGGATTTCGGGACGCTTCCGCACTGACGGAACGGATCGGCTGACGGCGACGGCGCGGAAGGCGCCGTCAGCCGTCGCCACCCGCCTACTCGGCCGGGGTCACTCCCGCCCGCAGCAGCCCGTACGTGTACGCGTCCTCAAGGGCCTGCCAGCTCGCCGCGATGACGTTGTCGGCGACACCCACCGTCGACCACTCGCCCGTGCCGTCGGACGTGGAGATCAGCACGCGGGTCGTCGAGTTGGTGCCGTGCTTGCCCTCCAGGATGCGGACCTTGTAGTCCACCAGGTCCAGCTTGGCGAGCTGCGGGTAGATCTTCTCCAGGCCCACGCGCAGGGCCCGGTCCAGCGCGTTGACCGGGCCGTTGCCCTCGGCCGTGGCGACGATGCGCTCGCCCTTGGCCCAGAGCTTGACCGTGGCCTCGTTGGCGTGGGAGCCGTCGGGGCGGTCCTCGACGATGGCGCGCCAGGACTCGACCTCGAAGTAGCGCAGCGGCTTGCCCTGGACCTCGGTGCGCAGGAGGATCTCGAAGCTGGCGTCCGCCGCCTCGTAGGTGTATCCCCTGAGTTCGCGTTCCTTCACCCGCTCGACCACCCGGCCGACCAGCTCGCGGTCGCCGCCGAGGTCGATGCCGAGTTCCTTGCCCTTGAGCTCGATGGAGGCGCGGCCGGCCATGTCGGAGACCAGCATCCGCATGGTGTTGCCGACCTGTTCGGGGTCGATGTGCTGGTACAGGTCCGGGTCGACCTTGATGGCAGAGGCGTGCAGGCCGGCCTTGTGCGCGAAGGCCGAGACGCCGACGTAGGGCTGGTGCGTGGAGGGCGTGAGGTTGACGACCTCGGCGATCGCGTGCGAGATGCGGGTCATCTCGCGCAGGTGGCCCTCGGGCAGCACCTTCTTGCCGTACTTCAGCTCCAGGGCCGCCACGACCGGGAAGAGGTTGGCGTTGCCGACGCGTTCGCCGTAGCCGTTGGCCGTGCACTGGACGTGCGTCGCGCCCGCGTCGACGGCGGCCAGCGTGTTCGCCACCGCGCAGCCCGTGTCGTCCTGGGCGTGGATGCCGAGCCGGGCGCCCGTGTCGGCCAGGACCGTGGCGACGACCGCCTGGATCTGCGCCGGGAGCATGCCGCCGTTGGTGTCGCAGAGGACCACCACGTCCGCGCCGGCCTGCGAGGCCATACGGACGACCGACTTCGCGTACTCGGGGTTCGCGCGGTAGCCGTCGAAGAAGTGCTCGCAGTCGACGAAGACCCGGCGGCCCTGTTCCTTCAGGAACGACACCGTGTCGCGGACCATCGCCAGATTCTCGTCCAGGGTCGTGCGCAGGGCAAGCTCGACGTGGCGGTCGTGCGACTTGGCGACCAGCGTGATCACCTGGGCGCCGGAGTCCAGGAGCGCCCTGACCTGCGGGTCCTCGGCGGCGGTGGTGCCGGCGCGGCGGGTGGAGCCGAACGCGACCAGCTGGGCGTGCCGGAAGCCGATCTCCTGCTGGGCACGGGCGAAGAACTCGGTGTCCCGGGGGTTCGCGCCCGGCCAGCCGCCCTCGATGAAGCCCACGCCGAAGTCGTCCAGGTGCCGCGCGATGGCCAGCTTGTCCGCGACGGTGAGGTTGATGCCCTCCCGCTGGGCGCCGTCGCGCAGGGTGGTGTCGAAGACGTGGAAGGAATCGTCGAGTTCGCTGGTTGCGGTCATGGTGTCAAGGCTCCTGAGGATGGGATCTCGGTCGTACCGGAATGACCGGCTCCACCGCCCTCACATACTCCCTCGCGCTCTCGCCTCCGGCTGCGGGTGGGCCAGAAATGCGAAAAACCTCTCGCGGGTGCGAGAGGTCTGCGCGCGGGTCGAGGACGACGGTGTCCGCCCGTACCTGGTCGTACGTGGCGGTCACTGCGGACCGGCGCGCCTGCTGCCAATAATCATGGCGAACGAGAGCACGGGGGCATTCTGGCACAACCCCCGTGCTTGGCTCACGGGTGTCTCAGGATGCGGTCGGTCACCTCATGTGGCGGACGTAGACGTGCGAGGTGTCGTACGTGTCGCCGGGCACGAGGTCGGGTGAGGAGCTGCTGAAGGCGACCTGGCGGCCGTGCCGGTCGATCACCGGGGCGGACACGCTCTGGTCGTTCGGGCCGCCCTCGGCGTCCGGGCTGGCCAGGACCGTGCGCCCGGTGCGCAGGTCACGTACGTACGCGCGGGTCGTACGGTCCGTGTCGCCCGGGTCGGCCGAGACGAAGGCCAGATGCCGGTTGTCGGCGCTGAGCTGCGGATAGGCGGTGAAGGCGGCCGGGTCGGCGGCGTCGATGCGGCGCAGCTCGCCCGTCTTGAGGTCACGGACGAAGGCGTTGTGGCCGCTGTTGGTGTCGCCCGGGGTGAGCTGCGAGTCGAGCGAGTTGAAGACGGCGTACCGGCCGTCTGCGCTGACCTGCGGAAACTCGGTCTGGCCGGTGGACTTCAGACCGTCCGGCGCCCGGTCGGCGTGGAACAGATCGCCGCTTGGCACGTCACGGACGTAGGCGTCGCTCCAGTCGCCCGAGGCGGGGTGCGGGACGAAGAACTGGTAGCCGACCCGGCTGCCGTCGGCGCTGATGGTCGGGTGGGTGGCGGCGGTCTTCCGGTCGCCCGCCGCGGGCACCTGGCTGATGCGGACGGCCTCGCCGGTGGTGCGGTCGACGCGGTAGACGCGTCCCCAGCCGTCGTCGGACTGCGTGAACTGCGAGCGCTGCGCGACGAAGGCGACGTAGCGGCCGTCGGCGCTGACGGCGGGTCGCCGGCCGGTGTCGTAGCCCGTGTCGACGGTGTCGTCGATGCGCTGGAGGGCGCCGGACTTCAGGTCCTTGACCCAGATGTGGCTGCGGCCGTCGCCGTCGGTGGCGCCGTAGGCCAGGTACCGGCCGTTGCCGCTGAGGGCGACGTCGTCGACCGGGCCGCCGTCCGCCGCCGTACTGGCCAGCCGGGTCGTGCCGGTCTTCAGGTCGCGGACGAAGGCGTCGGCGGTGCCGTCGGTGTCGCCGGCGGCGAGCTTGTCGGCGCTGGAGACGAAGGCCAGATGACGGCCGTCGGCGCTCAGGCTCGGCCCGCCGGAGGCGGCGTTGCCGTCGGTGCCGTCCGGGGCGATGCTCGCCTTCTCGGTCCGCGGCGCCGCCTCAGCGGCGGTCGCGGGCAGCGCGGCGACGCCGCCGAGCGTGACGGCCAGGGCCACGCCGAGCGCGACGGACGTGGCCCTCCTGGTGCTGGTCATGTGCTGTTCCCCCTGTGTCCCCGTTGACGCTTCTCCCCCGGCCCCGCGCCGAGGGCTCCCCAGAGCCAACAGCACCACGGGCCACAGGGTCAATCCGCCGTATTGAGTACAACCCGGGCGGGTGTTCAGGTGTCCGCGAGGAGGCTGTCGGCGAGGAACTCGTGCACGTGCCTGAGGACTTGGGCCCGGCCGGTGCCGCGCAGGCCGATCGCCACATGGATGGCGAAGCCGTCCAGCAGCGCCCGCAGGCAGGCGGCGAACCGGTCCGGGTCGACGCTTTTGAACTCGCCCCGCGAGATGCCCTCGGCGAGCAGGGCCACCAGGTCGCGGTGCCAGACGCCCTCGATGGCGGCCTGCCGGTCGCGGGCGTCTGCGTCGGCGGCAGCGCTCTGCGAGCGGTTCCACACCTCCAGCCACAGCGTCCAGTGCGGGTCGCGGTGACCGTCGGGGACGTACAGGTCGACGTAGGCGTCGAGGCGTTCGCGAGCGGTGGCGGCGCGGGTCAGCAGCCGTCCGCGCTCGGCGCCCAGGCGGGCCTCGCTCCACTCCAGGGTGCGCAGCAGCAGTTCGTCCTTGCACATGGGCCACGACCACGCCGGGGCGGGCGAAGGCCGCGACGATGTCGACGTGGCCGAGGGTGCCGAAGCCGTGCGGGGGGGGTAGTCGCCGGTCAGGCCGCGCGGCAGCCAGATCGCCGCCAACGTCAACCGGACCAAGTTCGCACGAACCGGGCAAACTCCTGCTCTGCCCTCTCCATAGCCTCTCCCTGTCAGTAGTAGGAAGACCGCTCGTAGGGAAAGCAGCGGCTGGTTGCCGGTGGCGAATAGCAGCAGGATCGCCACCACGTCCGGCGGTCCGTCCGAGTACCGAAGACCCCGTACGGACCACGCGCCATCTGCACTCGGCACACGCCCTGATTATGGCCCGTGCCCATGGCGCCGGGTCTCGTGCTTCCCCCCAGCAGAGAGGTCTTTCCTACATGTCCGGCTTCCTCAGCAGGCGACGTATCCTCGCCACGGGCGCGGGTGCCGCCCTCGGTCTCGGCGCCGCCGCGGCTCCGGCCACAGCCTCTCCTTCCGCGGCCCGGTACGCCTCCGGCCCCGAGGAGACCAGGACGCTCGACGAGCTGTACCAGGCCGCCCTCGCCGAGGGCGGCAAGCTCGTGATCTACGCCGGCGGTGACACGCCGAACCAGCAGGACCGCCTCAAGGCGGCCTTCACGCGGCGTTTCCCGGGCATCGACATGACGCTGATCGTGGACTACAGCAAGTACCACGACGTCCGTGTCGACAACCAGCTAGCGACCGGCAGCCTCGTCCCCGACCTCGTCCAGCTGCAGACTCTGCACGACTTCGCGCACTGGAAGGAGCAAGGCCGTCTGCTGCCCTACAAGCCCGCCGGGTTCTCCAAGCTGCACCACCGCTTCCGGGACCCTCAGGGCGCCTGGGTTGCGGGCGCGGTGATCGCCTTCAGCTTCATGTACGGCCCGGCGGCGGTCGGTTCGGACGCGCCGCGCACTCCGCTCGACCTGGTCGACCCGAAGTGGAAGGGGAAGATCGCCTCGTCGTACCCGCATGACGACGACGCGGTCCTGTATCTCTACAAGCTGTACACCGAGCGGTACGGCTGGGACTGGGTGCCCCGCGCGAACCGCACAGGACGTGCGGTTCGCGCGGGGCACCAATTCCCCGGAGGACGCGCTGAACGGCGGCCAGGCGGCGATCGGTATCGGCGGGGCGGGGTCGCTGAGGGCGTCGGCGTCGGAGCCCGTGCAGTGGGCGGTGGCCGACGGGCATCCGTTCATGGCGTGGGGGCAGCGCCTCGCGGTCCTGAGACAGGCCAAGAACCCGACCGCGGCCAAGCTCTACCTCAACTGGGTGCTGTCCGCCGAACGGCAGCAAGCAGCCCGCACCGGCTGGTCGGTACGGATCGACGTCACTCCCGCGGGCGGGCTGAAGCCGATCTGGGAGTACCCGAACGCCCACCTCGACGGCTTCCCCCGCTTCATGGCCGACCGTGCCGAAGTGGAGCGCTGGAAGCAGACGTTCGCCCTGTACTTCGGCGAGGTCAAGGGCGACCCCACGCCGGGCTGGCTCGGGCTGCACCCCGGAGCGCGACCATGGGCGGCGCCGCAGGTCCCACCGGTGGGCTACGCCGCCAGGACTGCGTCGTTCTCGCGGGGTGTCCGGTTTGATCACCTGATGTCCAAGGTGGCCAAGGGCCCGGCGGGGTTGCGGGCGTGGTGGCGGAGGCCGACGGCGATGTGTGCGGCCGGTGAGCCGGAGGGGGCCGATGTCCAGGTTCTCGAGGGCGGCCATGGCTCGGGGCGTGGCTCCGGTCCTCAGCTTGACTCTGTCGGGGATCTTGGAGTTTCCCGGTGTGCCGGCATGATCAGCGGGCATGCTCGGTGCTGTTTCGAGGACCGATGCAGTTGCCGAGGTGTCCGTTGTCGCTCCGTCCCCGTTCCGGTGAGCATCCCGGCTTCCACCATGCTGTCGGCCCCGGGCGCCGTGACTACGGAGCCCGGGGGCGAGGAGGGGACCAGCACTTCTTGTCCGACCGCTTCGGGCGGCGGGTGGGCACAGGTCCGGGGGGTCCGGGGGCGGAGCCCCCGGACCAGGGGCGGGGTCAGCCCAGCTGGTGCATCCAGCCGTGCTTGTCCTCCGCCGTACCGCGCTGAATGTCGAGCAGGGCCTGACGCAGCCGCAGCGTGACCTCGCCCGGGTCACCCCCGCTCTGCTTCCACTCGGCCCCGGCCCGCTTCACCGTCCCGACCGGCGTGATCACCGCGGCCGTACCGCAGGCGAACACCTCCGTGAGCGACCCGTTCTCCGAGTCCCCCTGCCACTGGTCGACCGAGACCCGGCCCTCCTCGGCCTCGTAGCCGAGGTCACGCGCGACGGTGAGCAGCGAGTCGCGGGTGACGCCCTCCAGGATCGAGCCGGTGAGGGACGGCGTGACGATCCTGTCCCCGTACACGAAGTACAGATTCATACCGCCCAGTTCCTCGACCCACTTGTGCTCGACGGCGTCGAGGTAGCAGACCTGGTCGCAGCCCTTGGTCGCGGCCTCGGCCTGCGCCAGCAGGGACGCCGCGTAGTTGCCGCCGGTCTTGGCGTCGCCCATGCCGCCGGGGACGGCGCGGACACGGTCCTCGGAGACCCAGATGGAGACCGGCTTGACGCCGCCCGGGAAGTACGCGCCGGCCGGGGAGGCGATCACCAGGAACAGGTACTCGTTGGCCGGCTTCACACCCAGCCCGACCTCGGTCGCGATCATGAACGGGCGCAGGTAGAGGGACTCCTCCCCGCCGTGCGCCGGCACCCACGCCTTGTCCTGCCTCACCAGGGCGTCGCACGCCTCGATGAACGTCTCGATGGGCAGTTCGGGCATCGCCAGCCGCCGCGCGGAACGTTGGAAGCGCTCGGCGTTCTTCTCCGGGCGGAACGTGGCGACCGAGCCGTCGGGGCGGCGGTAGGCCTTCAGCCCCTCGAAGATCTCCTGCGCGTAGTGCAGGACCGTGGTGGCGGGGTCGAGGGAGATCGGCGCGTACGGCACGAGCTGGCCGTCGTGCCAGCCGCGGCCCTCCGTCCACTTGATCGTCACCATGTGGTCGGTGAAGTGGCGGCCGAACCCCGGGTTGGCCAGGATCGCCTCCCGATCTGCGGCGGAGAGCGGATTGGCGGACGGCTTGAGCTCGATCGTGGGCGTCGTCATGGGTTGAAGTCCTTCACCGGTTGTAGTGACGGGCCGCGCTCGGTACAGCTCTGATGGTGACCAGTGCTAGGACGTCCGAGCATTCCCTCGTTCCGCGGCCTCGCGTTCGATTATCGCCCGGGGGCGACGGCGGAAGGAACGGGGTGGAATGCGGCCCGGTGGTCGATGGTGACACCCGGCGGGAACATGCGGAAGCCGCCGGGCGCGGATGCGACCCGGCGGCTTGCGGAAAGCGGCGGCGGGTCAGCCGGCTACGCGTACGGCGAGCGCGTCGCCGATCTCGGAGGTGGAGCGGACGGGCTTGCCGCTGCGCTCCGACAGGTCGGCGGAGACCGCCTCGTCGATACGGGCGGCCTCGGCCTCGTAGCCGAGGTGGCGCAGGAGCAGGGCGACGGACAGCACCGTGGCGGTCGGGTCGGCCTTGCCCTGGCCGGCGATGTCCGGGGCCGAGCCGTGCACGGGCTCGAACATCGAGGGGAACTCTCCGGACGGGTTGATGTTGCCGGAGGCCGCCACACCGATGCCGCCGGAGACGGCCGCGGCGAGGTCGGTGATGATGTCGCCGAAGAGGTTGTCGGTGACGATCACGTCGAAGCGCTCGGGCTGGGTGACCAGGTAGATCGTGGCCGCGTCGACGTGCATGTACTCGGTGATGACCTCGGGGAACTCCTCGGCCACCTTGTTGAAGATGTTGGTCCACAGGTGACCCGCGAAGGTCAGCACGTTGTTCTTGTGGATCAGCGCCAGCTTCTTGCGCGGGCGGGCCTGGGCACGCGCGAAGGCGTCGCGGACCACGCGCTCGACACCGAAGGCCGTGTTCACGGAGACCTCGGTGGCGACCTCGTGCTCGGTGCCCTTGCGGATCGTGCCGCCGTTGCCGGTGTACGGGCCCTCGGTGCCCTCGCGGACCACGACGAAGTCGATCTGCGGCTCGCCGGCCAGCGGGGTGGCGACACCCGGCAGCAGCTTCGACGGACGCAGGTTGACGTGGTGGTCGAAGGCGAAGCGGAGCTTCAGCAGGAAGCCGCGCTCCAGGACGCCGGACGGCACGCTCGGGTCGCCGATCGCGCCGAGCAGGATGGCGTCGTGCTTCTTCAGGGCGTCGAGGTCGGCGTCGGTGAGGGTCTCACCGGTGGCGTGGTAACGCTTGGCGCCGAAGTCGTACTCCTTGGTCTCCAGCTTCACATCCTGCGGAAGGACGGCGGAGAGGACCTTCAGGCCTTCGGCCACGACTTCCTGGCCGATGCCGTCACCGGGAATCACTGCGAGATTGATGCTGCGAGACATGCGGGCACCCTACTCCCCGTCCCATGGGATGACACGGGGTGTCCGTGATGCGGACAGGTGAGGGGCGACCACTCGGGGGACCGCACGCGGCTGTCGACCCGCGTTCACCCGTACGTGGTGCGGCTGTTGGCCTCCGCTGGGAAATTCACTCGACATGGAGATCCCCCACTTCGGCATCCCGCCCGAGCTCGCCGGCCGGATGAGCATGGCGGAACAGCACGAGTACCTGCGGACGAGGCTGTCGCGGCGGCGCACTCTGGTGACGGCGGGCGCGGTCGCGGGCGGCCTGCTGACCGGCTGTTCCGGCTCGGGGCCCGGGAGCAGTGCTGCGACCAGGAGCCCGTCGTCGAGCACGTCGAAGGCGCCGGGCTCCTTCATCACCCCCTTCGGCCGCCATCTCGCCTTCGGCGCCGACCCGAAGAGGCAGATGCGGATCTCCTGGCAGGTGCCGCTGGCGGTGAAGAAGCCGTACGTCCGGGTGGGCCTGCGCCCCGACGACCTCGGCCGCAGGATCGAGGCGGAGCTGCGCGACCTGCACACCCCGGAGCTGAAGGGCGTACGGCCGGCGGTCGAGCAGTACTACCTGCACGCGGCGCTGGACGGCCTGCGCCCGGACACGACGTACTACTACGGCGTCGGTCACGAGGGCTTCGACCCGGCGTCCCCGCAGCACCGGTCGACCGTCACGTCCTTCCGCACGGCACCCGCGAGTCCGCCGGAGCGGTTCGTGTTCACCGCGTTCGGCGACCAGGGCGTCGGCGAGGAGGCGGCCCTCAACGACCGTCTGCTGTTGCGCCGGAGCCCCGCCTTCCACCTCCACGCCGGCGACATCTGCTACGCCGACCCGACCGGCAAGGGCAAGGAGTCGGACGTCTTCGACGCCGGGCAGTGGGACCGGTTCCTGAAGCAGACCGAGCCGGTGGCCAGGTCGGTGCCGTGGATGGTGACGACCGGCAACCACGACATGGAGGCCTGGTACTCCCCGGACGGCTACGGCGGCCAGCTCGCCCGTTTCTCCCTGCCGGACAGCGGCTTCGACGCGCGCACGGCACCGGGGGTGTACGCCTTCACGTACGGCAACGTCGGCGTGGTCGCGCTGGACGCGAACGACGTGTCGTACGAGATCCCCGCCAACTTCGGCTACACGGAGGGGCGGCAGACGAAGTGGCTGGACAGGAAGCTCGGCGAACTGCGAGACGACGCCTCCGTCGACTTCGTCGTCGTCTTCTTCCACCACTGCGCGTACTCGACGTCCACGCACGCCTCCGACGGCGGGGTGCGCGCCGAGTGGCTGCCGCTGTTCGCCAAGCACCGGGTGGACCTGGTGATCAACGGGCACAACCACGTCTACGAGCGGACCGACGCCATCCGGAACGGCGAGGTGGGCAGGCCGGTGCCGGTCGGCGGGACGACGGATCCACGGCGGGACGGGATCGTGTACGTCACGGCGGGCGGCGGCGGCAAGGAGCTGTATGGCTTCCCCGACGGCGTGAAGGAGAGCTACGAGGGGAACACCGCCGACCGTGAGTCGGTCGGCACGTTCCGGTGGACGAAGTCCCGGGACACCAAGGCGGAGTCGGTGCAGTGGTCGCGGGTGCGCTACCGCGGTTTCTCGTTCCTCTCCGTGGAGGCGGAGAGCGGCGCCGCGCCGAGACTGAAGGTGTCGGCGCTGGCGTCGAGCGGTGAGCGGATCGACCATTTCGAGGTGCGGCGCGGGGCGTGAGCCCCGCACCGCGCCTCGTCGGGTGCGGCTCCCGGATCAGGGGTGGTACGGCTCAGTGACCGGTGGATCCGCCATTGTCCCTGCGGTCGAGGGCGCGCTGGAGCGCTGCGGCCGCGTTCTTGCGGTCGGACTCGCTCGTAGGGGAGACGTGGCGGACTCGGCGGCGGACGGTCGTCTCGGCCATGGGAAATCGACTCCTTCGACAGCATGGAGTGCAAAGAGGGATACGAGACGCCGGATGGGGCGGGGAGCGGTGCCGCAGGGGTTGCCTGCACGGGGCCCGGCTCACGACCGCCATTCGCTTGGTCGAGCGAGACGTTCGGCTCCTACAAAACTAAGGGAGGCCGGAGCGTCTGTCTCCACAATTACTCGGACTTCCTACTATCTGAGACGGTGGACTGCGTCACACCGCACTGACCTGCGGTGATCTCTAGAGCACGTCTCCGTCGCGCCAGTCGAAGAGCAGTTCGTGCGCGGGGTCGAGCGGGCCGGCGAGGGCCGGCCGGACGTAGGTGCTGTCCTCTTCCTCCGGCAGGCGGACGACGCCGTCCTGCGGGCTGAGGGCGTGCACCTGGCCGCGCCACAGCCGCCAGCCGCGGGAGGTGTAGAGCCGGGCGCCGTCCTCGCTGGCGGAGAGGGCGCCGAAGTCGTAGGCGCGGTCGACGACGCGTTCCAGCTCCGCCATGACCTGCCCGCCGAGGCCGGTGCGGCGGGCGTCGGCGCGTACGGCGATGTTCTCCACGTACCCGGCGCGCAGCCACCGGCCGCGGTGCCGCACCCGGCGCATCACGACGGCCCCGTGCGCGGCGAGCCCGGCGCCGTCGTACACGAGGGCGTGCATGCCTCCGAGGCCGTGGTCCCAGTCCTCGTCGCCGAAGTCGCCGTCGAAGGCGGCGTACAGCAGGGCCCGTACGGCGTCGAGTTCGGCGGGGGCGAGGTCGGCGGTGTGGGCGGTGCGCGCGTGGGTGGTCGTCCGGGAGGTCATCGGCCCAGTATGCGAACGGGCCGGGTGGCTCTCGACCGGTTATGCGAGCGCGGCCGGATGGGCACCGTCGGCGATGAGTACGGGCACGTCCAGGCCACGGCAGGCGGCGCCCGGGGCCGGGGTGCCGCAGACGCCGGAAGTCTGCCGGACGAAAAACGCCGACGGGCCGGGTCGTGTGACCCGGCCCGTCGGTGCCGTGAGGGCTCAGCCCATGTGCGGGTAGGTGTAGTCGGTCGGCGGGACCAGGGTCTCCTTGATGGCGCGGGTCAGGGTCCAGCGCATCAGGTTCTGCGGGGCGCCGGCCTTGTCGTTGGTGCCGGAGGCACGGCCGCCGCCGAAGGGCTGCTGGCCGACGACGGCGCCGGTCGACTTGTCGTTGATGTAGAAGTTGCCGGCGGCGTAGCGGAGCTTGTTCGCCGTGTAGGCGGCGGCCGCACGGTCGTTGGCGATGACTGAGCCGGTCAGGGCGTAGTCGGAGACGGACTCCATCTGCGTCAGCATCTCGTCGTACTTGTCGTCCTCGTAGACGTGCACGGCGATGACCGGGCCGAAGTACTCGGTGCGGAAGACCTCGTTGTCCGGGTCGGTGCACTCGATGACGGTCGGGCGGACGAACCAGCCCTCGGAGTCGTCGTAGGTGCCGCCCGCGACGATCGTGCAGGCGGGGTCCTCCTTGGCGCGGTCGATGGCGGCCTTGTTCTTGGCGAAGGCACGCTCGTCGATGACGGCGCCGATGAAGTTCGACAGGTCGGTGACGTCGCCCATCTTGATGCCGTCGACCTCGGCGGCGAGCTCCTCCTTGAAGCCGGCGTTCCAGATCGAGGCGGGGATGTACGCCCGGGACGTGGCGCTGCACTTCTGGCCCTGGTACTCGAAGGCACCCCGGGTGAACGCCGTCTTCAGGATCGCCGGGTCGGCCGACGGGTGGGCGACGAGGAAGTCCTTGCCGCCGGTCTCGCCGACCAGACGCGGGTAGGTGCGGTACTTCTCGATGTTGTTGCCGACCGTCTTCCACAGGTACTGGAAGGTCTTGGTCGAGCCGGTGAAGTGGATGCCGGCGAGGTCGCGGTGCTCCAGGGCGACCTTGGAGACCTCGATGCCGTCGCCGGTGACGAGGTTGATGACGCCCTTGGGCAGGCCCGCCTCCTCCAGCAGCTGCATGAGCAGCACGGCGGCGTGGGTCTGCGTCGGGGACGGCTTCCAGACGACGACGTTGCCCATCAGGGCCGGGGCGGTCGGCAGGTTGCCCGCGATCGCGGTGAAGTTGAAGGGCGTGATCGCGTAGACGAAGCCCTCCAGCGGGCGGTGGTCCAGACGGTTCCACACACCCGGGGAGTTCGCCGGGGGCTGCTCGGCCAGGAGCTTGCGGGCGTAGGAGACGTTGAACCGCCAGAAGTCGATCAGCTCGCAGGGCGTGTCGATCTCGGCCTGCTGGGCGGTCTTGGACTGCCCGAGCATGGTGGAGGCGGCGAGCGTCTCGCGCCAGGGGCCGGACAGCAGCTCGGCGGCGCGCAGGATGATCGCCGCGCGGTCGTCGAAGGACATCGCACGCCAGGCGGGCGCGGCGGCCAGGGCCGCGTCGATGGCGTCCTGGGCGTCCGCTTGCGTGGCGTTGCGGTACGTGCCCAGCACGGCCTGGTGGTTGTGCGGCTGGACGACCTTGAACTCCTCACCGCCGCCCATCCGCTTCTCGCCGCCGATGGTGCAGGGCAGGTCGACGGGGTTGTCGGCCAGCTCCTTCAGCCTGGCCTCCAGCCGGGCACGCTCGGGCGAGCCGGGGGCATAGCCGTGCACCGGCTCGTTGACGGGGGTGGGGACCTGGGTCACAGCGTCCATGGTTTCCGTAACTCCTTGAGTTGAGCGGTGTTTCGGTCTCAGCCCTTGGTGATCATGCTGCGCACGAAGAAGCGCAGGTTGGCCGGCTTCTCCGCGAGGCGGCGCATGAAATAGCCGTACCAGTCGGTGCCGTAGGCCGTGTACACACGCATCCGGTGGCCCTCGGCGGCCAGCCGCAGGTGCTCCTCGCTGCGGATGCCGTAGAGCATCTGGAACTCGTACTCGTCGAGCTTTCGCCCGGCGCGGTGGGCGAGCTCCTGGCCGATGGCGATCAGGCGCGGGTCGTGGGACCCGATCATCGGGTACCCCTCCCCTTGCATCAACGTCCTGAGGATTCGCACGTATGCCCGGTCGATCTCGTGTTTGTCCAGATACGCGACCGAGCCCGGCTCCTTGTACGCGCCCTTGACCAGGCGCACCCGGCTGCCGTCCGCGGCGAGGCGGCGGGCGTCGGCCTCGGTGCGGAAGAGGTACGCCTGGATGACGCAGCCCGTCTGCGGGAAGTCCTTCCGCAGCTCCTCGTGGATGGCGAACATCGAGTCGAGGGTGGTGTGGTCCTCGGCGTCCAGGGTGACCGTGGTGCCGATCTCGGCGGCGGCCTCGACGACCGGGCGGACGTTGGCGAGGGCCAGGTCGTGGCCGCCGTCCAGCGCCTGCCCGAACATCGACAGCTTCACCGACATCTCGGCGCGGGCGCCGAGCTCCAGCGGCTTCAGGCGGTCGATCAGCTCCAGGTAGGCGTCCCGCGCGGCGGCGGCCTGGACGGGGTTGGTGATGTCCTCGCCGACGACGTCCATCGTCAGCTCCAGGCCCCGCCCGGTGAGCTCCCGGATGACCGGAACGATGTCGTCGACGCCCTCGCCGGGGATGAAACGGTCGACGACCTGCTTGGTCACCGGTGCCGTCGAAACCAGGCGTCGCATCCGGTCGCTGCGCGACGCGGCGAGAATCACGGGACCCAGCACGGGGCACCTCCAGAGCACAACCAACGGATGGCCGGACCCCGGGCGGATGACGCTTCGGGTACGGCGCGGAGAACCACCGTGAAACCTAAGGATCCCTCCGATCGTCGGCCATCGACAGCTGTCACGCATCCGTGCCGCAGATCTCAGACAGATGTATGAAGGGGCCTCTGGAGTGCGGGACAATGCCTGGATGACGTCGGAACACAGGGGTGACTACGAGGAGCTGGTCGACGAGATCTCGGAGCTGCTCGGGGCGCCCGCGACGCTGGAGAACCGGGACTTCGAGCTGATCGCCTTCGGCGCGTACGACAGTGAGGGCGACCTCGATCCGTCGGCCCTGGACCCGGTGCGCACCCGCTCGATCCTCACCCGCCGCTCGACGGCGGCCGTCCGGGCGTGGTTCGAGGGCTTCGGCATCACGCGCGCGACCGGCCCGGTCCGGATCCCGCCGACGCCGGAGGCCGGGGTGTACCGGGGCCGGATCTGCCTGCCCGTCCGCCACCGGGGCGTGGTCCACGGCTACGTCTGGCTGCTGGACGACGATCCCGGCCCGAGCGAACGCCAGCTGTCCGCCGCGATGCAGGTCACGGCCCGGATCGGCGCGCTGCTCGCGGACGAGGCCCAGCACGGTGCCGACCTCAGCCGCGAGCTGCGGGCCGTGCTCACCGCCGACCGCGACTGGCAGCGTGACATGGCCATCGCGGAACTGCGCACCGCCCTCGGCCCTCGCGCCGACGGCCCGCACACGGTGGTGTGCGTCGCCCCCTGGCCCACGACCGACCCCGACGACGCCCCGTCGGTCCGCACGATGCCGGGCGCGACGGCCCTGTGCACCCTGCCGTGGGGTGCCGCGTCCCAGTGCGTGGCCGTCCTGGTCCGTCTGCGCTCGTCGGACGTACTGGCTCCGGCGACGACAGCGGCAGCCCGCCTGCTGGAGCGGGCGGGCGGGGGAAGCGGGCCGGGCGGCGGCGCCGTGCGGGTCGCGACCGGCACGGGCTCAGGCGGAGCGACCGGCCCGGCCTCGGGCGGAACAACCGGCAACACCTCGGGCGGAGCGGCTGCCGACGACCCACGGGGAGCGACCGGCAACACTTCAGGCGGAACGACCGGCCCGACCCCGCGCGGAACAACCGGCAACACCTCGGGCGGAGCCGCCGCCGGTGCCTCGGGCAGACCGGCCACCGGCACTCCGTCGTCCGGAGCAGGCGGAGCGGGTGGCACGCCCGCTCAGGAACCGGCCGGCGGCCCCCGCGGCGCATCCGCCGCTGCCCGGGCCGGACAGCCCGGGGCTTCCTCCCACGGACCGACCGGCACCGCTCCGTCCGGCCCGGCCGGCAGGCCCTCGCGCGGAGCGGGCGGCCCCGCCGCCGGTGTCGCAACGCCCCGCTCCGGCCTCGCCGAGCTGGGGACTTCCTGGTGGGAGGCCTCGGCAGCGGCACGGGCCGCGTCGGCCGAGCCCCGGCTGGGGCCCGTCGCCCAGTGGGCGTCGATCGGGCCGTTCCGGCTGCTCACCGCGCTGCCACCGGAGGTGGCCCGCGACCCCGCGGTGCACGCCCTGCTCTTCCCCGTCCACCAGGAGCTCGCCCGCACCGCCGAGGTCTACCTCGACTGCGCCGGCCAGGCCGCTCGGGCCGCCGCCGAGCTGGGCATCCACCGCCAGACGCTGTACTACCGCCTGTCCCGGATCGAGAAGCTCACCGGCCTGGACCTGGACGACGGCGAGGACCGCCTGCTCCTGCACATGGCGTTGAAGGGGGCCCGGCTCGCACAGGGCCAGGACATCGGGCCGTCCGGGTGAGTCCGTCGGATGCGCACGCCGACCGGACTCCTCGGCACCTCCCGCGTCGACCTGCACATCCGGTCGACGACCACCGGTGCGTCCCGCCACTACCGCTACGCCCACGAGTACGAGCGGGACGTCGTCGACGCCCGGATCCGGGGCGGCATCCACACCCGGACGGCCGACGAAGTGGGCTGCGCCACCGGCCGGCAACTCGCGGCCTGGGCACTGCGGAAGCACTTCCGTCCCGTCTCCCGACAGTCCCGTCCACTGACAGCCGGGACCACTTCTGAAAACGATTGTCATCATGCTACGGTCATGGCGCGTTCAACCATTTACCAGGCCTTGACCGAGGTGTCCCCGTGCGCGTCCCCGCTCGACTCATCCCACTTGCCGCCGTCACCGCGGCCTCCGCCCTGCTCACCGGCTGTTTCTCCGGTGGGCAGTCGGCCACGGACGACTCCGGGGCAGGGGGCAAGCGCGTACGCGTCGCGATGATGCAGCCACCGCGCTCGGGGCTGTCCCCGCTGTCGGACGACGCCTTCAAGCTGTCGCGCTGGTCGACGGCGGAGACCCTGGTGAAACTGGACGCGGACGGTGACGCCGAGCCGGCGCTGGCCACCGAGTGGGCCCAGTCCGGCCGGAATTGGACCTTCACCCTGCGCGACGGCGTCACCTTCCACGACGGGACGAAGCTCACCGCCGAAACCGTCGTCAGCTCCCTCACCAAGGCCGCCGCCGCCTCCCCCAAGCCCCGCATTCTCGACGGCGTGGACCTGACCGCGAAGGCCGACGGCGACAAGGTCACCGTCACCACCGCCACCGAGGACCCCCTGGTCCCGCAGCGGCTCAGCTCCCCGCAGCTGTCGATCCTGGCCGCCAGGGCCTACAAGGGGAAGTCGGTCGACCCCGTCGGCGCGGGCACCGGCCCCTTCGAGCTGACGAAGGTCAACGGCACCTCCTCCGCCGCCCTCGACCGCTACGACGGCTACTGGGGGAAGAAGGCCAAGGCCCCCGGCATCGATGTGCGGTTCGTGCCGGACGGCACCGCCCGCGCCGCGGCCCTGCGCAGCGGCGAGGCCGACATCGTCGAGGCGGTGCCGGTGTCGCAGGCCGCCGTCCTCGACCAGGACCTGATCACCGAGGTCCCGATGCCGCGCACCAACACCCTGTACCTCAACACCGAGAAGGGCGCCTTCAAGGACGCCGCGGTGCGGGCGGCGGCCCGCGAGGCGATCGACGCCGAGTCGATCGTGAAGGGCGTGTACGAGGGGCGCGCCGACGTCGCCGAGGGGCTGCTCGGCCCCGCCCTGCCCTGGGCGGCCGAGCTGCGGAAGCCGGTGCAGCGGGCCAAGGCCGGCGACCCGGCCGGCAAGACGATCACCATCGGCACCTTCACCGACCGCGCCGAGCTGCCCGAGGTCGCCGCCGCACTGCAACAGCAGCTGCAGAAGGCCGGGTTCAAGGTGAAGCTCGACGTCCGCGAGTACGCCAACATCGAGTCCGACGCGCTGGCGGGCCGGTTCGACGCGTTCATCCTCTCCCGCGCCACCGTCCTCGACTCCGGCGACCCGGCCGCCTACCTCTACAGCGACTTCGCCTCCGACGGCTCCTTCAACATCTCCCAGCTCGCGGACCCGGCCGTGGACAAGGCTCTGAAGAAGGCCGGCGAGACGCCGACCGGCGACGCCCGGCGCAAGGCGGTCATCGCCGCCGAGGCCGCCGTGCTCGGCACGGACGCGGCCGTGCCCATGCTGCACGAGCGCGTGATCCAGGGCGACGCCGCCGGAGTGACCGACGCCGCCCACGACCCGCGTGAGCGGGAGCTGGTCACGGCGGACACCTACGTCAAGTGAAAGCCCGTATACGGCGGCTCGCCGGCGCCGCGGCGCTGACCCGCCTCCTGTGCCTGCTCGCCGTCCTGGCCGCCGTCGGCCTGCTGCCCTGGCTCTCCGGCAGGGACCCGGCCCTGGCCGTGCTGCGGGCCCGCTCCGCCGAGCAGGACCCGACCGAGGAAGCTCTGGACTCCGTACGGCGGGACCTCGGTCTGGACGCCGGGCCCCTGTCCCTGCTGGGCGGCTGGGCCTCTGACCTGCTGCGCGGCGACCTCGGCGCCTCCTGGGTGTCGGGCACCGAGGTCCTGCCCTCCGTGGTCTCGGGGCTCCAGGTGTCGCTGGCGCTGATGGGCGCCTCGCTCGGCGTGGCGCTGCTGCTGGCGTGCACGCTGGTCGCGCCGGTGCTGGTGCGGGGCCGGGCCTCGGCCGGGGCGTGGGCCGCGATGCTGGCCGCCGTACCGGAGTTCCTGCTGGCCACGGTGGCGCTGCTGGTGTTCGGGGTGTGGCTGGGGTGGCTGCCGACGTCGGGCTGGTTGGGGCCGGAGAACATGGTCCTGCCCGCCGTGGCCCTCGGCGTCCCCGGCGGCGGGCTGCTCGGCCGACTGGTCGCGGACGCGTTGCCCGCCGTGCTCGACGAGCGGTGGGTGGAGCTGTGGCGGGGCGCCGGGGTGAGCCGGGCGCGGATCGCCGGGGCGGCGCTGCGGCGCGTCCTGCCGCCGCTGGTCCCGCAGTTCGGGATGGTCGCCGTGGGGCTCACCGGTGGCGCGGTCGCCGTGGAGACGGTCTTCGCCGTGCCGGGCATCGGCCGTACCGCGCTCGGCGCCGCCAAGTCGCAGGACCTGCCGCTGCTCCAGGGCTCGGTGCTCGCGCTGCTCGCGCTCGGCCTGGTCACGGGCGCGCTGGCGGCGCTCGCCCGGCGGCGGCTGCTGGGCCCGGCCCTGCGTGACGCCTCGCTGGCACTGCCTCCGGCACGGCCGGTGCGCGCACATCCCGCGATCCCGTTGACGCTGTTCACCGTCCTCGCCGTGGCCATCGGCTGGGGCCTGCTGCGCGACCCCTACGCCGTGAACACCACGGCCCGGCTGGCCGCGCCCTCCTGGACCCACCCGCTCGGCACCGACGGTCTCGGCCGTGACGTGCTCGCCCGGCTGGGCCACGGCGCCGCCTCGACGGTCGGCACAGCGGCGGCCGTCTGCCTGCTGAGCCTGCTGGTCGCGCTCGCCCTGGGCTTCCTGCCCCGGATCGCGCAGGGCGCGGCGGACATCGCCAACGCCCTGCCCCCGGTGATCGTCGGCATCCTGGTCGCCGCGGCCGCCGGCCCCGGCACCGGCGGCGCTGCCCTCGCGGTCGCGCTGATCTCCTGGCCGGCCCTGTCCGCGCATGCGGCGGCGCTGGTGCAGGAGGTGCGGGCGTCGGCGTTCCTGACCGCCCAACGGGCCATCGGCGCGGGCCCGTTCTGGATCCTCACCCGGCACGTCCTGCCGTCCGTGGCCGCCCCGGTCGCCCGCCATGCCCTGCTGCGCCTGCCGGGCATCGCCCTGGCCCTGGCCTCACTGGGCTTCCTGGGTCTGGGCGCCCAGCCGCCCGCCCCCGAGTGGGGTCTGCTGCTCGACGAGTCCCGCGCCTATGTGGAACGCGCCCCGTGGGCGGCCCTCGCCCCGGCGGTGGCGCTGGCCCTGCTGGCGGGCCTCGCGGTCTCGGGAGCGGCCCTCACCCAGGGCCGGAGGATACGGCGCGTCACCCCGGCTCCGGCCAAGAAGGAGGCCCCCGTTGGAGTCTGAGCCCCTGCTGTCGGTGCGCGAGCTGCGGATCGCCTTCGACGGGATCGAGGCCGTGCGCGGCCTGTCCTTCGACGTCCTCCCGCGCGAAGTGCTGGCGATCGTCGGCGAGTCGGGAGCCGGCAAGTCCCTCACGGCCCGCGCGCTCCTCGGCATGCTGCCGCGCGGCGCGACGACGAGCAGCACGATCCTGCCCGACCTCTCGGCCCACCGGGGCCGCCGCGTCTCGCTCGTCCCGCAGGACGCCCTGTCGGCCCTGTCCCCGGTGCACCGGGTGGGCGACCAACTCGCCGCCGCCGTGCGGTCGGTGACCGGCGTCTCCCGCAAGGAGGCCAGGGCCCGGGCGGTCGCGGCCCTGGACCGCGTCGGCATCCCGGACGCGGCCCGCAGGGCACGGGCGTATCCGCACGAGTACTCCGGCGGCATGCGCCAGCGCGCGGTGATCGCCATGGCCACCATCAACGAACCGGACATCGTGGTCGCCGACGAGCCCACCACCGCCCTCGACGAGGAGCGCCGCGACCAGGTGCTGCGGCTGCTCGCCGAGCAGCGGGAGGCGGTCGGCGCCGCGCTGGTCCTGGTCACGCACGACATGGACGTCGTGCGGGGCCACGCGGACCGGGTGCTGGTCATGTACGCCGGACGCCTCACCGAACTCGGCCCCGCCGACGAGGTGCTGGCCCGCCCCCGCGCCCCCTACACGGCCGGCCTGCTCGCCTCCCTCCCGCAGAACGCGCCCCCGGGCCGCCGTCTCCCCGCCCTGCGCGGCACCCCGCCGGCCCCGGGCGCGCTCCCGCCGGGCTGCGCCTTCGCCCCGCGCTGCCCGCTCGCGGCGGACTCCTGCCGCACGGCACAACCAGAGCCCCAGCAGGTGCCCGGCCGCCTGGTCGCCTGCCACCGCTGGGAGGAACTCCCCCACCCGGCCGCCGAGTTGTTCCTGAAGGAGCGGCAGCCCGCATGAGCGAACCCCTGCTCGACGTCCGCGACCTTCTCGTCCGCTACGGCCAGGTCACCGCCGTGGACGGCGTCTCCTTCTCCCTGGCCGCCGGCGAGACCCTCGCCCTGAACGGCCCGTCCGGCTGCGGCAAGTCCTCCACGGCGCTGGCGGTGCTCCAGTTGCGCCGCCCGACCAGTGGTGAAGTCCACTTCGAGGGACGGGAGTTGACGTCCCTCACCGAACGCGAGCTGCGCCCGCTGCGGCCCCGTATGCAGCCCGTCTTCCAGGACCCGTACGGCTCGCTGAGCCCCCGACACCGCATCCGCGACGCCATCGCCGAACCGCTGAAGGTCCAGGGCCGCTGGCATCCCGCCGACGGCCCGGCCCGGGTCGCCGAACTCCTCGACCGGGTGGGCCTGGACCCCGCGTACGGCGACCGGCACCCGCACGAGCTCTCCGGCGGCCAGTGCCAGCGCGCCGGCATCGCCCGCGCCCTGGCGTCCGACCCGCGGCTGCTGGTGCTCGACGAGCCGGTGTCGTCACTCGACCCGTCGGTACGCGCGGGCGTGCTGAACCTGCTCGCCGACCTCCAGGACGACCTGGGCCTCGGCTACCTGTTCATCTGCCACGACCGGGCGGTCGTAGGGCACTTCGCGGACCGGGTCGTCGAGATGCGCGAGGGGCGTGTCGGCGTCACTTCCGGGTAGCGGCCTCGATCACCTGGCGGAGCCCCTCGGCGAGCTGCCCGGCCTCGGGCGCGCTCTTCGGATCGAAGGTCCACTGCGCCATGACCCCCATCATCAGGGTCAGATAGAAGTAGCCGAGGGTGTCGACCTTCTCCTCGGGGACATCCTCCTCGCTCCCGCCGTGGAAGAGCGTGATGATGCCGCGCGCCCCTCCCCGCTGGGCCTGCGCGAGATGCTCCCGCACCTGCGGCAACTGGTCCCCCAGGGCCACGATCTCCATGCTGAGGCGCCACAGCGAACCGGGGTCCCGCATGGTGGAGATGATGTTCGTCCACACCTCGGCGAACCGCTCCAGCGACCCCGGCTCCCCGCCCAGCTCGCCGCCTCCCTCGAAGGCGTCGGACATCCCCTCCACCATCTCGACGTACGCCTGCGCCAGCAGCGCGTCCTTCGAGCCGTAGTGGTAGCCGATCGAGGCCAGGTTCGTCCCGGACTCCTTGACGATGTCGCGCGCGGTCGTGCGCACGAACCCCTTCGCCAGCAGGCAGCGCTTGGCGCCCTCGAGCAGATCCTCACGATGTCCCATGGCATCTCACCCTACCCCGCATCCATACGTACGTCCCAGACACCCGTCTTATACAGTCGTACTAGACAAGCGTTTAAGACGCTCGTACAGTCCTGCCCCATGACGACGAACCCCAACTCCCCGGCCCGCGCCGGCCGCCGCGAATGGACCGCACTCGGCGTGCTGATGCTGCCGCTGCTGCTGGTCTCGATGGACGTCTCGGTCCTCTACTTCGCGATCCCGGAGATCAGCGCCGATCTGGAGCCCACCGGCACCCAGCAGCTGTGGATCTTCGACATCTACGCCTTCGTCCTGGCCGGCCTGCTGATGACGATGGGCGCGCTGGGCGACCGGATCGGCCGCCGCAAGCTGCTGCTGATCGGCGCCGCGGCCTTCGGAGCCGCCTCGCTGGCCGCGGCGTACGCCCACAGCGCCGAGGCGCTGATCGCGGCCCGCGCCGTGCTGGGCATCGGCGGCGCGACCCTGATGCCGTCGACGCTGGCGCTGGTCCGCACGATGTTCACCGACCCCGCGCAGCGCGCGAAGGCGATCGCCCTGTGGTCCGGCGTGATGACGGGCGGCGTCGCACTCGGCTCGGTGATGAGCGGCGTGCTCGTCGAGTACTTCTGGTGGGGCTCGGTCTTCCTGGTCAACCTGCCCGCGATGGCGCTGCTGCTGGTCCTCGGCCCGATCCTGCTCCCCGAGTCGAGGAACCCCGCCCCCGGCCGCTTCGACCGGCTCAGCGTGCCGCTGTCGATGGCGGCGGTGCTCCCGGTGATCTACGGCCTGAAGGAGATCACGTCGGACGGCTGGAACGTCCGGTACGTCGTCTCGATCACCGTCGGCCTGCTCTTCGCCGCCCTCTTCGTCCACCGCCAGCGCACATCGGCCTCACCCATGATCCCGCCCGCGCTGTTCCGCGGCCGGGGCTTCGGGCCGGCCGTCGTCCTGAACCTGCTCGCGCTGTTCGGGATGATGGGCTCGGCGTTCTTCACCACGCAGTACATCCAGTCGGTGCTCGGCAAGAGCGCGATGGAGGCCGCGCTGTGGGCCCTGCTGCCGTCGGTGCCGATCGGCATGGCGGCCCCGCTGGCGGCCTGGTTGGTCCACAGGGGCGTCGCCCGCGCCACCGTCGTCGCGGCGGGCTTCACGATCTCCGCGAGCGGTTACGTCCTGCTGGCCCTCGCCGGTACGGGGTCGATGTGGCTGGTGCTGGCCGCGTGCGGGGTCCTGGCCTGCGGAGTCGTCATGGCGACGACCCAGATCATGGACCTCGCGATGCGTGCCGCCCCGGCGGACCGGGCGGCGACCGCCTCCTCCCTGATGGAGACCGGCGCGGAGTTCGGCGGCGCCCTGGGGATGGCGGTCCTGGGCTCGATCGGTACGGCGGTCTACCGCCACGAGATCCCCGCCTCGGCACCGGCCCCCGCCCACGAGACGCTGGGCGCCGCCCTGGCCGTGGCCGAGCGGCTGCCGGGACGCACGGGGGACGTCCTGGCGGCGGCGGCACGCGAGGCATTCACCAGCGGTATGCGGGGCGCCGCCCTGGCGGGGGCGGTGACGCTGCTGGGCGCGGCCGTGCTGGCGGCGGTCATACTGCGGCGCGTGCCCGCGCACGACAACGCCGGACGGGCTGATCAACTCAGCTCGTCCGGCGTTTGAACGGCAATCTCAGACCAGGTTCACCGAACGAGCCGACGTCGCACCGATCTCCGCCGCGACCTCGGCCAGCACGCCGGAGGTCACCGTGTCGTCCACGGTCAGCACCGCCAGCGCCTCGCCGCCGGCCACGCTCCGCGACACCTGCATGCCGGCGATGTTGATGCTCGCCTCGCCGAGGATGCGGCCCACCGTGCCGACGACACCCGGCCGGTCCTCGTACTTCAGCACCACCATGTGCTCGGCGAGCGCGAGGTCGACGTCGTAGTCGCCGACGGCGACGATCTTCTGGAGGTTCTTGGGGCCGGCCAGCGTGCCGGAGACCGACACCTCCTCGCCGTCGGCGAGGGTGCCGCGCACGGTGACGACGTTGCGGTGCTCGGTCGCCTCCGAGCTGGTGGTCAGCCGCACCTCGACGCCGCGCTCCTGGGCGAACAGCGGGGCGTTGACGTAGGACACCGTCTCGTCGACGACGTCCTCGAAGACACCCTTGAGGGCGGACAGCTCCAGCACCTTCACGTCGTGCTGGGTGATCTCGCCGTACACCTCGACGTCGAGGCGGACCGCGACCTCACCGGCGAGCGCGGTGAAGATCCGGCCCAGGCGCTCGGCGAGCGGCAGGCCCGGCTTGACGTCCTCGGCGATGACGCCGCCCTGGACGTTCACCGCGTCCGGCACGAGCTCACCGGCGAGCGCCAGACGCACGGAACGGGCGACGGCGATACCGGCCTTCTCCTGCGCCTCGTCGGTGGAGGCACCGAGGTGCGGGGTGGCGACGACCTGGTCGAACTCGAAGAGCGGCGAGTCGGTGCACGGCTCCTTTGCGTACACGTCGAGACCGGCACCGGCGACCCGGCCCTCCTTGAGGGCGGAGTACAGCGCCTCCTCGTCGACGATCCCGCCGCGCGCGGCGTTGACGATGCGCACGCTCGGCTTGACCTTGCGCAGCGCCTCGTCGCCGATCAGGCCGAGCGTCTCGGGGGTCTTGGGCAGGTGGACGGTGATGAAGTCGGAGACCTCGAGCAGCTCGTCCAGCGACAGCACCTTCACGCCCATCTGCGCGGCGCGCGCGGGCTGCACGTAGGGGTCGTAGGCGACGACCTTCATGCCGAAGGCGGACATGCGCTGCGCGACGAGCGCGCCGATGCGGCCGAGGCCGACGACGCCGAGGGTCTTCTCGGCCAGCTCCACGCCCGTGTACTTGCTGCGCTTCCACTCGCCGTTCTTCAGCGCGGCGTTGGCCTGCGGGATGTTGCGGGCGGTGGCGAGGAGGAGACCGCAGGCGAGTTCGGCGGCGGTCACGATGTTCGAGGTGGGGGCGTTGACGACCATCACGCCGGCCTTGGTGGCGGCGGAGACGTCCACGTTGTCCAGGCCGACGCCGGCTCGCGCGACGACCTTGAGCTTGTTCGCGGCGGCGATCGCCTCGGCGTCGACCTTGGTGGCCGAACGGATCAGGATCGCGTCCACCTCGGCGATGGCCGGGAGCAGCTCCGCCCGGTCCGCGCCGTTGCACTGCCGGATCTCGAAGTCCGGGCCCAGCGCGTCGACGGTGGCAGGCGACAGCTCTTCAGCGATGAGTACGACTGGTTTCGAGCTCACGTGAGTCCTCACAAGTCCAATGCTGCGGACGGCCGTCCCGACGGCCGCAGGCGGTGGAGGGGGGAGCGGCGCCGGAGAAGTGCGGGTGCGTTCCCGCGTCGTTCGGTGCGTGCTCTCGGCGTGTCGGCCGGAGGTTCTCGTAGCGGAGCTACCAGGGCCTTCGGCCGGTGCGGCGAGAGTGCGTGCCGGGCGGCGTGGGAACGTGCCTGCACTTCTCCGGTGTCGCTTGGCCGCGTGGAAGACGCACGACGCTGTGGGCCTGACGCGTATGTAGTGCAGCAGTCTAGTGGCGCCCAGGGCGTCGTCTTGCGCCGCTGCGGAAGGATCACCCGTCCGTGGCCGGACGGGATGGACAACGCCGTACCTCCGACGTTACCCCGGGTTGGCCGAAGGGGCCGGAGCCTGTCGCTCCGGCCCCCGGCCATGAGGCTTACGCCTCCTCGTCGACCCAGCTCATGAGCTTGCGCAGCTCCTTGCCGGTGGTCTCCAGCAGGTGCTCGGAGTCCTGCTTCTTGTACTCGTTGTACTTCTTCAGACCGCCGTGGTACTCGTCCATCCACTGCCTCGCGAAGGAGCCGTCCTGGATCTCGGCGAGGACCTTCTTCATCTCGGCCTTGGTGGCGTCCGTGATGATGCGCGGGCCGGTGACGTAGTCGCCCCACTCGGCGGTCTCGGAGATCGACCAGCGCATCTTCTCCAGGCCGCCCTCGTACATGAGGTCCACGATCAGCTTCAGCTCGTGAAGGCACTCGAAGTAGGCGATCTCCGGCTGGTAGCCGGCCTCGGTCAGCGTCTCGAAGCCCGCCTTGACCAGCGCGGCCGTACCACCGCAGAGGACGGCCTGCTCACCGAACAGGTCGGTCTCGGTCTCCTCGGTGAAGGTCGTCTTGATGACGCCGGCGCGGGTGCCGCCGATGCCCTTGGCGTACGACAGGGCCAGTGCGAAGGCGTTGCCGGTCGCGTCCTGCTCGACGGCGGCGATGCAGGGAACGCCGCGGCCCTCCTCGTACTGGCGGCGCACCAGGTGGCCCGGGCCCTTCGGGGCGACCATGCAGACGTCCACGCCGGCCGGGGGCTTGATGAAGCCGTAGCGGATGTTCAGGCCGTGGCCGAAGAACAGCGCGTCGCCGTCCTTCAGGTTGGGGGCGATGTGCTCCTCGTAGACCTGGGCCTGGATCGGGTCCGGGACGAGGATCATGATGACGTCGGCCTCGGCGGCGGCCTCCGACGGCGTCACCACGCGCAGGCCCTGCTCCTCGGCCTTGGCCTTGGACTTGGAGCCCTCGTGCAGACCGACGCGCACGTCGACACCCGAGTCACGGAGCGACAGCGCGTGGGCGTGGCCCTGGCTGCCGTAACCGATGACCGCGACCTTGCGGCCCTGGATGATGGACAGGTCGGCGTCGGCGTCGTAGAACAGCTCGGCCACTTTGGGTTCTCTCCTCGGGAGTGCAGGTGTTGCGTCCCACCGTATGACGGGGGGCGGAAGGGAAGTCTGAGGGTCTCGGAATACGGGCGGCCGACGGCGCGCCGACCGCCCGTTCCCGTCTTACGCCGACCGGTCCAGGGCGCGCAGCGACCGGTCCGTGATGGAGCGGGCACCGCGGCCGATCGCGATCGTGCCGGACTGGACGAGCTCCTTGATGCCGTACGGCTCCAGCATCTTGAGCATGGCGGACAGCTTCTCGCCGGAGCCGGTGGCCTCGATGGTGACGGCCTCCGGGGAGACGTCGACGGTCTTGGCGCGGAACAGCTGGACGATCTCGACGATCTGGGAGCGCGTCTCGTTGTCGGCGCGCACCTTCACCAGGACGAGTTCGCGCTGCACCGCCTGCGACGGCTCCAGCTCGACGATCTTGAGCACGTTGACGAGCTTGTTGAGCTGCTTGGTCACCTGCTCCAGCGGCAGGTCCTCCACCCCCACGACGATGGTGATCCGGGAGATGTCGGGGTGCTCGGTGACACCGACGGCGAGCGAGTCGATGTTGAAGCCGCGGCGGGAGAACAGCGCGGCGATCCGGGCGAGGATGCCGGGAGTGTTCTCCACCAGGACGGAGAGCGTGTGCTTGGACATGATCTCTTCGGTCTCTCTCGCTCAGTCGTCTTCATTGTCGCCGAAGTCGGGGCGGACGTCCCGGGCGGCCATGATCTCGTCGTTGGAGGTGCCTGCGGCGACCATCGGCCAGACCATCGCGTCCTCGTGGACGATGAAGTCGACGACGACCGGGCGGTCGTTGACGGAGTTCGCCTCTTCGATGACCTTGTCGAGGTCGTCCGGGGACTCGCAGCGGATGGCGTAGCAGCCCATGGCCTCCGACAGCTTCACGAAGTCGGGGACCCGGGTGCCGCGCGCCTGAGGGTTCACGTCGTCCGGGCCGGAGTGCAGCACGGTGTTGGAGTACCGCTGGTTGTAGAAGAGGGTCTGCCACTGGCGGACCATCCCGAGGGCGCCGTTGTTGATGACGGCGACCTTGATCGGGATGTTGTTCAGGGCGCAGGTGGCGAGCTCCTGGTTGGTCATCTGGAAGCAGCCGTCGCCGTCGATCGCCCAGACCGCCTTGTCCGGCGCGCCGGCCTTGGCGCCCATGGCGGCCGGGACGGCGTAGCCCATGGTTCCGGCGCCGCCGGAGTTCAGCCAGGTGCCCGGCTTGTCGTACTCGATGTAGTGCGCGGCCCACATCTGGTGCTGGCCGACGCCCGCCGTGAAGATCGTGCCCTCGGGGGCGAGCTGTCCGATGCGCTCGATGACCTGCTGCGGGGAGAGCGAGCCGTCGCCGGGCTGGTCGTAGCCGAGCGGGTAGGTCTCGCGCCAGCGGTTCAGGTCGTTCCACCACATGCTGTAGTCGCCCTGGTGGCCCTCGCTGTGCTCCTTCTGCACGGCCTGGACCAGGTCGGCGATGACCTCGCGGGCGTCACCGACGATCGGCACGTCGGCGGCGCGGTTCTTGCCGATCTCGGCCGGGTCGATGTCCGCGTGGACGATCTTGGCCAAGGGCGCGAAGCTGTCCAGCTTGCCGGTGACGCGGTCGTCGAAGCGGGCGCCGAGGGCGACGATCAGGTCGGCCTTCTGCAGGGCGGTGACGGCGGCCACCGAGCCGTGCATGCCGGGCATACCCAGGTGCTGCGGGTGGTTGTCGGGGAACGCGCCGAGCGCCATCAGGGTGGTGGTGACGGGCGCGCCGGTGAGCTCGGCGAGGACCTTCAGCTCGGCGGTGGCCTGGGCCTTGATCACGCCGCCGCCGACATACAGCACCGGCCGGCGGGCCTGGGTGATCAGCTTGGCGGCCTCGCGGATCTGCTTGGCGTGCGGCTTGGTCACCGGGCGGTAGCCGGGCAGGTCCATGGCCGGCGGCCAGGAGAAGGTCGTCTTCGCCTGGAGGGCGTCCTTGGCGATGTCGACCAGGACCGGGCCGGGACGGCCGGTGGAGGCGATGTGGAACGCCTGCGCGATCACCCGCGGGATGTCATCGGCCTTGGTGACGAGGAAGTTGTGCTTGGTGATCGGCATGGTGATGCCGACGATGTCCGCCTCCTGGAAGGCGTCCGTGCCGATCGCCTTGGAGGGCACCTGTCCAGTGATCGCGACCATCGGCACCGAGTCCATGTGCGCGTCGGCGATCGGCGTGACGAGGTTGGTCGCGCCGGGGCCCGAGGTCGCCATGCAGACGCCGACCTTGCCGGTGGCCAGCGCGTACCCCTCGGCCGCGTGACCGGCGCCCTGCTCGTGGCGCACCAGGACGTGACGCACGCGGGTGGAGTCCATCAGCGGGTCGTACGCCGGAAGGATGCAACCACCGGGAATGCCGAATACCGTGTCGGCGCCGACCTCCTCGAGGGAGCGGATGAGGGACTGCGCGCCCGTCACCTGCTCGGGGGCGGAGTGCTGTCCTCCGGATCGGGGCCGGGGCTGCGGGTGATGGGCCCCGGTGGCCTGCTCGGTCATCGGCATTCTCTTCTCAGATGCTGAGGGTTTTTTGCGAAGTTTGTGCGGTTTTCGACTGCTGCACGGAAGGCGCCCGTGCAACAAAAAACCCCTCGTGCCATAAGGCAAGCGAGGGGAGCGCGCCGGGTGGGGTCGCTGAGCGGTCGAGGCTCAGCGTCAGCCGACGCGCTTTCCAAGTACGAGAATTCGGGTGCGCATGGCACAGACCCTCTCCCCGGCACGCACTCACTGTCAAGTGGGTGGGACGGGAGTCTCATTATGTGAGCGGAGGGCCGTACCGCCTCCGATGACGGCGGACACACCCGAGCTGTACACCCGCGGGGCGCCGCCCGCGAACGCCGGTTCGGCCGGTCCGTGCGGCACCGGATAGTGGCCGGAGGCGAGCGCCCGGCGCAGCCGATACTCGTCGAGCGGCCCGGAGAACGCCATGCCCTGCCCATGCGTACAGCCCATCGCGCGCAGGGCGACGACCTGCTCGGGCAGATCCACCCCGTCGGCCACGGACTTCAGCCCGAGGTCGCCGGCGATGCGCAGCAGCCCACTGGTGATCTTGTGCAGGCGCGCGGACTCCACGACGCCCTCGACCAGACTGCGGTCGAGCTTCAGCACGTCGACGGGCAGCCGCCTGAGGGCCGTGATCGCCCCGTAGCCACTGCCGAACCCGTCGAGCGCGATCCGGACACCGACCCGCCTGAGGGCACCGAGCCGCCGCTCCAGCTCGTCCAGGCCGGCCCTGGGGTCGGCGTCGGACAGCTCGATGATCAGCGACCCGGACGGCAATCCGTGCCGCGTGAGCAGCGCCTCGATCGTGCCGAGCGGCATCGACCGGTCCAGCAGCCGGCGGGCGCTCATCCGGACCACGACCGGCGCGGACAGCCCGGTCCCGTGCCGCTCGGCGGCCTGCTCGACGGCCTCCTCGATCATCCACCGGCCCAGCTCGGCGGTCTTGTCACTGTCCTCGGCCACGCGCAGGAACTCCGCCGGGGTGAACAGCACCCCCTGGGAGGAGCGCCAGCGCGCCTGTGCGGACACCGATGAGATCCGGCCGTCCTCCAGACGGACCACCGGCTGGTGCAGCAGGGCGAACTCGCCGTCGTGCAGCGCGGCCCGCAGGCGCGTGGCCAGCTCCGCCTTCCGCACGACGTCCTGCTGCATCTGCGGCTTGTACAGCTCGACGCGGCCCTTGCCGCCGGCCTTGGCCCGGTACATCGCCAGGTCGGCGTTGCGCAGCAGCTCGCCCGCGCCGAGGCCCGCTTCCGCGAAGGCAACGCCGATGGAGGCGTTGACCCGGACATCGTTGCCGTCGATGACGTACGGCTGGGACAGCGTCGTCCTGAGGCGGTCGGCGAGCTCCAGGATGTGCCGCTGCCGGGCCTCCCGGTCGCGGGTGTTGTCCCCGACGATCAGGGCCGCGAACTCGTCCCCGCCCAGCCGGGAGGCGGTGTCTCCCTGCCGGACGGAGTCCTGGAGCCGGCGGGCGGCCTGGATGAGCAGCTCGTCCCCGGCCTGGTGCCCGATGGTGTCGTTGACGGCCTTGAAGCCGTCGAGGTCGATGAAGAGGACGGCCGTGTTGCGCAGGGCAACGCCCCGGTCGGAGGCGCGACGGCCGGACAGCGCCTGCTGCACGCGCCTGGTGAACAGGGCGCGGTTGGGCAGGTCAGTCAGCGGGTCGTGCTCGGCGTTGTGCTGGAGCTGCGCCTGCAGCCGCACTCTTTCGGTCACGTCCCGGCTGTTGAGGATGAGGCCGCCGTGGTGACGGTTGACGGTCGACTCGACGTTCAGCCAGCCGCCGTCACCCGACCGGAAGCGGCACTCGATGCGTGTGGTGGGTTCCTCAACCGGGTCGGCGGCGAGGAAACGGCGCACCTCGTAGACGACGCAGCCCAGGTCCTCCGGGTGGATGAGGTTGGCCAGTTCCGTCCCCACGAGCTCCTCCGCGGGGCGGCCGTAGACACCGGCGGCGGCCGGGGATACGTACCGGAGGATGCCGCTGGGCGCGGCGATCATGATGACGTCGCTGGAGCCCTGCACCAGGGAGCGGAAGTGGTTCTCCTTCTGCGCCAGTTCCTGGGTGAGGGTGGCGTTGTCGAGCAGCATGATGCCCTGCCGCACGACGAGCGCGAGCACCACCGTGCCGCCGGTGATCAGCACCACGCGGTCGACGCTGCGGCCGTTCAGGACGTTGTAGAGGATCCCCAGGGTGCACACGGCCGCCGCGAGATACGGCGTGAGGGCGGCGAGGGAACCGGCGATGGGCCGGGCGGCCGGGTACCGGCCGAGCTCGCCTCCGGGGAGGGGCAGGTGGTGGTGCGGTCCGCTGCGCTGCCCGGGCACGTGCTCGTGGACCACGCGCGCATGCCCCGCCGTGCTCTGCCGGTCCGGGCCGTGCCGGTCGATGTCCGGCGTGCTGGGCGCGGCCCACGGGGCATACGCCAGGAGCAGCGAGCCGGCGAACCAGCCGGCATCGAGGAGATGGCCGGAGCGGTAGCTGTCGTGCATCAGCGGCGAGGTGAACAGGGCGTCGCACATCAGGGTCAGCGCCAGGCCGCTGATCGCGGTGTTGATCGCTGTGCGGTTCACCGCCGAGCGCCGGAAGTGCAGCGCGAACACCATGCTGATCAGCGCGATGTCGAGCAGCGGATACGCCAGCGACAGCGCCGTATGTGCCACGCCCGGCCCTTCCGTCTTCGCGGCCTGGGCGAGCGCGAGGCTCCACGCCAGGGTGAGCAGCGAGCCTCCGATCAGCCAGGCGTCGAGCGCGAGGCAGACCCAGCCGGCCTTGCTCACGGGCCGCTTGGCGAGGACCAGCAGTCCCACGATGGCGGGCGGCGCGAAGCACAGGAAGAAGAGGTCGGCGTACGAGGGGCTGGGGACGGGCTGTCCGAGGACGACCTCGTACCACCCCCAGACCAGGTTGCCCAGGGCCGCCATCGCCGAGGAGAGGCCGAACAGCAACCAGGCGGGTCGAAAGCGGGTGCAGCGGTTGCGGGCGTAGAGGACGCAGGACACGGCGGCGGCGCCGGCGGCGGCGCTCAGCCCGAAGTCGCCCATGATCAGGGCCATTTCGTTCGAACCCCAGTCGAACGCGCAACCGACGGCGTATCCCGCGCAGACCAGGGCGAGGACGAGTCGGAGGGCCAGGCGCGGCCGAGGGCCGGGGGTTGGCGTGCGGGGCAGCAGCGCCCCGGGGGACGGAGGCTGTGCCCGCAGCGCTCCGTCGAGCGTGGGTGTGGGGGTCGGCGGCGCGCTCACCGGACCCTCCCGGTCCGTGCCGCTCCCGGGTCCCGCGGGCCCCGGTGCGTCGGCTGGGCATGCCTTCTACGGCTGCCTGGCCTGCGGTGGTGATGGCTGTGGTCGGCGTGGTGGTCGCTGTGGTGGGTGTGCTGCCCGCCGTGATCGGCGTGGTGACCGCGTCTACTCGCGGCCGTCCGCCAGGGTCGCCGCCGGCAGCCCCGCCCCGTCGGATCGCTCGTCCATAGGCCGTGCATCGCCTGTCGCCCCCCTCACAGTCCTGATGTGTCCGTCCCCGGCGCCGAACTGTCCCCGGCGCAGCCCCTGTCGGGACGATACACCAGTCTCGTCACTCAGGGACATAGGTTCTCTACTCTCCGTGACGATCAACAGGTATATGAGTACCCACCGCACCCGAGGGATTGCGGACGGTACCCGAAGTTCGGATCAGCCGGTTGAGGCACCCGTCGTAAGGATCACGTTGCGCAGCGGCTCCCGGTTCACATAACGGTTCAACTGGTCCGCCAGGAGCCGCTTGGCGCGCGGCAGGAACGCGGAGGTGGGTCCGCCGACGTGCGGGCTGATGAGTACCCCCGGCGTACGCCACAGGGGGTGTTCGCGCGGCAGGGGCTCGGGATCGGTGACGTCGAGGGCGGCGGTGATGCGGCCGCTCTCCAGCTCGGCGAGCAGCGCTTTGGTGTCGACGACGGGGCCGCGGGCGACGTTGACGAGGAGCGCGCCGTCCTTCATCCGGGACAGGAAGTCGGCCCCGGCCAGGCCACGGGTGGTTTCGGTGAGCGGCGTGGACAGGATGACCACGTCCGCTTCCGGGAGCAGCGCGGGGAGTTCGGTGAGCGGATGCACCGGCCCGCGCGCCGTGGTGCGCTCGGAGCGCGCGACGCGCGCCACCCGCGCCACCTCGAACGGAACGAGCCGGTCCTCGATGGCGGCGCCGATCGATCCGTATCCGACGATGAGGACGTTCTTGTCGGCGAGCGCGGGCCGGAACCCGGCGAGCCACTCCCCCCGGTCCTGCGCGCGGACGAAGTCGGGGACACCGCGCAGCGAGGCCAGGATCAGCGCCAGGGTGAGCTCTCCGGTGCTGGCCTCGTGCACCCCGCGCGCGTTGCACAGCCGCACGCCCGGACGCAGGTGCCCCAGCCCCGGCTCCACGTGGTCGATGCCGGCGGAGAGGGTCTGTACGACCTCCACGTGGCTCATCTCCGGCAGGGGACGCACGCACAGAGGGCTGGGCTTCATGTAGGGGACGGCGTAGAAGGCGCAGTCCGCCGGGTCCGCGGGGAAGTCCTCCTCGCCGTTCCAGAAGCGGTAGGCGGGGCCCTCGGGGAGTCCCTCGATCTCGTCCGGCGGGATGGGCAGCCACACGTCAGCAGTCATGCTCTGGAGGCTATGTCAGGAGGGTGCGACGGCAGAGGTTAGGTTGGGGTGGCCGGAACAGGGAGGGTCACGACCAGGTGGAGCGCAGGACGATCGGCGCGGCGGCGCTCGCGGTGGGGGCCGTCGGACTCGGGTGCATGCCGATGAGCTGGGCGTACAGCGCGTCGCGGCAGCGTGGCGACGAGTCGCTCAGGGCGGTGCACCGGGCGCTGGACCTCGGGTCGTCCTTGCTGGACACGGCCGACATGTACGGCCCCTTCACCAACGAACTGCTGGTGGGGCGGGCGTTGAAGGAGCGGCGGTCGGACGCGTTCGTGTCGACGAAGGTCGGTCTGCTCGTGGGCGACCAGCACATCGTCGCCAACGGCCGCCCGGGGTATGTGAAACGTGCCTGCGACGCGTCGCTGCGGCGCCTGCAGACGGACGTCATAGACCTCTACCAGCTGCACCGGGCCGACCCGGAAGTCCCCGTCGAGGAGACGTGGGGCGCGATGGCGGAGCTCGTCCAGGCCGGGAAGGTAAGGGCGTTGGGCCTGTGCGCGGTGGGCGCGCGGGCCGGCCGCCGCTCCGGGGCCCGGCTGCACGACGCGACGATCCGGCAGCTGGAACGGGTGCAGCAGGTGTTCCCCGTGAGCGCGGTGGAGGCGGAGCTGTCGGTGTGGTCGCCGGAGGCGCTGGAGACGCTGCTGCCGTGGTGCGAGACGCGGGGCGTCGGCTTCCTGGCGGCGATGCCGCTCGGCAACGGCTTCCTGACCGGCAGGCTGCGGCCCGGCGCGGGCTTCGAGGCGGACGACGTCCGGGCCCGGCACCCCCGCTTCACGGCCGAGATGATGGCCGCGAACCAGCCGATCGTCGCGGGCCTGCGCCGCGTGGCCCGCCGCCACGGCGAACACGTCGCCCCGGCCCAGGTCGCCCTCGCCTGGGTTCTCGCCCAGGGCCGGCACGTGGTCCCGGTCCCCGGCACCAAGCAGGAGCGCTGGGTCACGGAGAACGCGGCGGCGGCGACGCTGCGTCTGACGACCGAGGACCTGCGAGAGGTGGCGGAACAGCCACCCGCCCAGGGGTCGTGGGACTGATCCGGAGCCGGCCCGCGGTCAGGCGCGGCGGGCTCGGCCACCGGCGGCAGCCGACTGCCGAAGGCCGGCACCGCGGGAGGGGTCCGGGCAAGGCCCTTACATGCGGCGGCACTGCCACCCGCCCAGGAGTCGCGGACTGCTCCAGAGCCTGCCCGCGATCACGCGCGGCAGGCTCGGCCACCGGCTGCATCCAAGCCACCGACGGACTGACGCCGCAGCGGCATCCGGGCTGCCGAAGACTGGCACCACAGCGGCACCCCGGCTCCCCGAAGCCCGCACCGCCGGCCGACGGCGGACCGCGGAGGAGGCGGGCGCGCCCCGGCGCGCGGAGGGATCCAGGCAAAGCCCTTGAAGGTGGCGGAACTGCCACCCGCCCAGGGGACGTGGGACTGATCCGGAACCGACCCACGATCACCCACGGCGGGCTCAGCCACCGGCGGCATCCAAGCCGCCGAAGGACTGGCACCACAGCGGCACCCCGGCTCCCCGAAGCCCGCACCGCCGGCCGACGGTAGACCGCGGAGGAGGGGGCGTGCCCCGGCGAGCGGAGGGAACCGGGCAAAAGCCGTGAGGGGGCCGCGTTCGCTGGTCGGGGTTGGGTGATCGGGAACTTCGGAGGCGCGGGAGGTGTATGACAGGTAGAACCCGCCGCCGCTCGAAGGGACCATGATCGTGCAACGTCGAGCCGTGCCGGCCGTGTTGGCCGCCGCCGCGCTCCTGCTGACGGCCGGCTGCTCCTCCGACGGCGGAGGATCGACCGACCCGGACGGGAGCGCTTCCCCGAGCCGTACGGCACCGGGGTCGTCCCCGTCGGCGGGGCAGGCCGCCGAGGAGACACCGCCCGCCAAGGGCTCGGTGAAGGTGGTGCGTACCGTCGCCGAGGGCCTGGACTCCCCCTGGGGCCTCGCCCCGCTGCCCGGCGGCGGCCTGCTCGTCTCCTCCCGGGACGACGGGACGATCGTCCGGGTCGACGACAAGACCGGGAAGAAGACCGAGCTCGGCGAGGTGCCGGGCGTATCGGCCGCCGGCGAGGGCGGCCTGCTCGGCATCGCCCTGTCCCCCGACTACGCCTCGGACCACATGGTCTACGCGTACTTCACCTCGGCCTCCGACAACCGCATCGTCCGCATGCTGTACGACGAGAAGAAGCCCTCCGGCGAGCAGCTCGGCGCTCCGGACACGGTCTTCAGGGGCATCCCCAAGGGCTTCGTCCACAACGGCGGCCGGATCGAGTTCGGCCCGGACAAGATGCTGTACGTCGGCACGGGCGAGAGCGGTGACACGGGCCTGTCCCAGGACAAGGAGTCCGTGGGCGGCAAGATCCTGCGCCTGACACCGGAGGGCGAACCGGCGCCGGGCAACCCCTTCCCCGATTCCCCCGTGTACTCGTACGGCCACCGCAATGTGCAGGGCCTCGCCTGGGACGGCAAGCAGCGCCTGTTCGCCTCGGAGTTCGGCCAGGACACCTGGGACGAGCTCAACGCGATCAAGCCGGGCGACAACTACGGCTGGCCGGAGGCCGAGGGCAGGTCCGACGACTCCGGGTTCCACAACCCGATCGACCAGTGGACCACCGCCGAGGCCTCGCCCAGCGGCATCGCCTACGCCGAGGGGTCGATCTGGATGGCGGGCCTGCGCGGCAAGCGGCTGTGGCGCATCCCGCTGAACGGCACGGAGGCCTCCGCAGAACCGCAGGCGTTCCTGGAGGGCGAGTACGGCCGGCTGCGCACGGTGGTCCCGGCGGGCGGCGACCGGCTGTGGCTCGTGACCAGCAACACGGACGGCCGGGGCAATCCGGAGGACGGGGACGACCGGATCCTGGAACTGCAGGTGACGTAGCCCGGGCTCAGTCCTCGGTGTCCTCGGGGTCTTCGGCGTCCGGCTCCTGCGGCGGGCGTACGACGACCTTCCCGGACGACAGGTCTATCGGCCCGCGTCCCGGATCGCCGTCCCCGACGTCCTCGCGGGTCAGTTCCAGGCGGTTCTGCTCGTCGCGGGTGTGCTTGCGGCCGGGTGAGAACAGTTCCTCGAACATGTTGAACACGAAGCCTCCCTGGGCCGCGACTCCCCCGACGTCCTTTACAGCGTATGCCTCAGCCCGTCGACCCGGAGGTGAGGGATTCGGCCGGGAACAGCCCCAGCCGGTGCGCCACCGCCGCCGCCTCGCCGCGTCCGCAGACGCCGAGCTTCGCCAGGATGTTGGAGACGTGGACGCTCGCGGTCTTCGGGGAGATGAACAGCTCCTCGGCTATCCGGCGGTTGGTGTGTCCGTCCGCGACCAGGCGCAGCACGTCCCGTTCCCGGCCGGTGAGGCCGAGGGCCTCGGCGGGGTCCGCGGGGGCGGGGGCCGGTTCCGCGGCGGGCGTGAGCGGCAGGCGGGCGCGCCGGGCGAGCGCGGTGACGGCGTCGGCGAGCGGCCGGGCCCCGAGGTGGCGGGCGACGGCATGGGTGAGGCGCAGCAGTTCCGTGGCGCGGTCGCGCTCGCCGGCCTCGCCGCCGCCCGTCAGCAGCGACTCGGCCAGGCGGTACCGGACGCGGGCGAGGTCGTAAGGGCGCTGAAGAGGTTCGAAGGCGGTGACCACCTCCGACCAGGTGTCCGGTGTGCTCCCGCTTCCGGCGCGGTGGAGTTCGGCGCGGACCCACTTCTCGTGGGCCAGCCAGACGGGGGCGTTCGTGGTGAGGCACCTGACGGCTTCGAAGATGCTCTCCAGGACCTCCGCACGACCGTCCCGGGCGGCCGGCAACGCGCGGGCGTCGGCCTCGGCCGTGGCGGCTTCGAGCAGCAGCGGCCAGGCGTAGCGCTGGGTGCCGGGCGGGAAGCCGGACTCCAGGGTGCGGGCCAGTTCGGCTCGGGCGTCGGGGAGGCGGCCCTCGGCGACGGCGACGGCGATGGTGAGGCAGGAGATCGGGAGGTCGTGCTGCGGCATGGGGTCGTGCGGGCCGTAGGAGGCGCGGCTCTCGGCGAGGTGGCGAGTCGCCTCGGGCGCCCGGCCGCGGGCGAGCGCGAGGAACGCCAGGCTGTTGGCGCCCGAGCCGTACGGCGCGGCCGTCTGCCCGCGCCGCTGGGCGTTGACGGCCGCCTCGGCCGCCTCGTCCCAGCGGCCCAGGGAGATGAGCGACTCGGCGAGGTTGCCCCAGACCCAGCCCTCGGCCTCCCGCAGGCCCATCCTGCCGGTGAGGCGCAGGCCCTCGTGCAGGACGTCCACGGACTCCTCGGAGCGCCCGATGCCCTCCAGGGCGGAGGGCAGGTTCACATGGCTGCGGCCCACGACCACCGCGAGCCCCCGGGCCTTGACCTCGTCCTTGACCTGGTACATGTGGGCCAGCCCGGCCTCGATCTGCCCGGCGTCGATCATGAGTGAGCCGAGGGTGAGCCGGGCGTTGGACTCGATGTCGTCGGCGCCCACCATGCGCGCGTACTCCACCGCACGCTCGGCGGCCGTCAGGGCCTCCGGGCCCGGCTGGCGGAGCATCGACCAGTGGGCGACCGTGGCGAGCACCTCGGCGTGCACCTCGGACGGCGGCAGGCCGCGGACCAGGTCCTGCGCGGTGGCGATCTCCTTCCAGCCGTCGCCGCGGGCGAGCCGCTGCACCAGCCGGGAGCGCTGGATCCAGAACCAGGCGGCGCGCAGGGGGTCGTCCTCCTCGTCCAGCTGGCGCAGCGCCCTCTTGGTGATCTTCAGGGCGCTCTCGCGCTCCCCGCAGAGCCGTCCGGCGACGGCCGCCTCGGCCAGCAGGTCGAGGTGGCTCAGCGCGGTGGCCTCCGGACCGCCGCAGGGCGGATAGACCTCGGCGCAGTCGACGGGTCGCAGGCTCCGGCGTACGGCTTCGGGGGCGGTGTCCCACAGTTCCATCGCCCGTTCCAGCAGCCGCAGTTGCTCGGCGTAGGCGTGGCGGCGGCGGGCCTCCACGGAGGCGTCGAGGACGGCGGGCAGGGCCTTGGCCGCGTCGTGGGCGTGATACCAGTAGCTGGCCAGGCGCGTCGCGTGCTGGTCGGCCGGGACGAGGGTCGGGTCGGCCTCCAGGGCTTCGGCGTAGCGGCGGTTGAGACGGGAGCGCTCGCCGGGGAGCAGGTCGTCGCTGACGGCCTCGCGGACCAGGGAGTGGCGGAAGCGGTAGCCGTCGCCGCCGGGCGCGGGGGTGAGGATGCTGGCGTTCACCGCGGCCCGCAACGCCTCGATGAGGTCGTCCTCGGCGAGCCGGGCGACGGCGGCCAGCAGCCGGTACTCGACGGTGGAGCCGCCCTCGGCGACGATCCGAACGACCTGCTGGGCGGTCTCCGGCAGCCCTTCCACCCGGACGAGCAGCAGGTCGCGCAGGGAGTCGGTCAGGCCCGTGCGGCAGCCCTCGTGGGCGGCGACGGCGAGTTCCTCGACGAAGAAGGCGTTGCCGTCGGAGCGTTCGAAGATCGCGTCGACCTGGTCCGGGTCGGGGTCCTGGGCGAGGATGCCGGCGACCTGGCGGCACACCTCGTCGCGGTTGAAGCGGGCGAGTTCGAGGCGGCGGATCGTGCGGAGCCGGTCGAGTTCGGCGAGCAGGGGCCTGAGCGGGTGGCGGCGGTGGATGTCGTCTGCGCGGTAGGTGGCGAGGACGACGAGGCGGCCGGTGCGCAGGGTGCGGAAGAGGTAGGAGAGCAGGTGCCGGGTGGAGGCGTCGGCCCAGTGCAGGTCCTCCAGGGCGAGGACGACGGTGTGCTCGGCGGTGACGCGCTCCAGCAGGCGTGCGGTGAGTTCGAAGAGGCGGGCCATGCCGTCCTCGTCGTGCCGCCCGGTACCCGACTCGCCCAGCTCGGGCAGCAGCCGGGCCAGTTCCTCCTCCTGTCCGGCGGCCGCGGCGGCCAGCTCGCCGGGGAGTTCGCAGCGCAGGGCGCGCAGTGCGGTGGAGAAAGCCGCGAAGGGCAGTCCATCGGCGCCGATCTCCACGCAGCCGCCCAGTGCGACCACCGCGCCCCGGTGACGGGCTGCGGCGGCGAACTCCTCCACCAGGCGGGTCTTGCCGACTCCGGCCTCCCCACCGATGAGCAGCGCCTGCGGCTCTCCCCCGCGGGAGCGTGCGAGTGCGTCGAGAAGCGTGCCCAACTCCTCGGCACGGCCGACGAACACGGGGCTGACGGACCTGGTATCCACGGACCCGAGCATCGCATGCGCGTCCGGCAGCACGGCACCGGATTTGCCGCGGCGGGCCGCGGGACCGGCGCCCGCTTCCCCACGGACGGCCACCACACCGGCGCCCGCTTCCGTACGCACGGCCACCGCATCGGCAGCCGCTTCCGTACGCACGGCCACCGCATCGGCAGCCGCTTCCGTACGGACGCTCACAGCCCGGACCGGCCCCGCCCCCGTGTTCACGCGGCCCGGGCGGACCGGGGCCTGCGGAAGCGGCGGCTATGGCTCTCGTGCTCGGCGGAGCCTTCGGCGCCTTCGTGACGGGCGGCGCGGCGGGCCCGGGCGGCCTCGCGGACCTGGCGCTCGTGATCGGCGCGGCGCATGAGGTCGGCGGCGCGCATCTGCTGGAACTCGTACTCGTACATGGCGTGTCCTTCGGGAGAGGTCGGGTGCGAGGGCTTCGCTTTCTGCGATGCCTCCACCTTCGTCTCCCAGGCGGGGCTGCCACATCGGGAGAGTTCCGCATCTTCGTGGGCGGTCGGGGCCTTAGACACGGCTGAGGGGTCTTAGGGCCTCCGTAAGGTGCTCACGGATGCACTAAGACCCCTGAAGGACCTGCGGTGACTCAGCCGGCGGACGGCAGGCCGAGCAGGATGCCGGTGTACTTGAGGACGGCCAGGAACAGGCCGATCACGCCGAGCGCGGCACCCGCCCAGGCGACCGACTTGATCCAGGGGGCCTGGATCCTGCCGGGGGTGCCGAACGCCGGCCGGGCCAGCACGAAGACGCCGACGACCAGCGCCGTCAGCGCGAACAGGCCGCCCCACAGGGCGGTGGTCTGCCAGGCGTCGCCGTAGACCGCCTGGATCTGCTTGGCCACGTCCGCGTTCTGCGCGGTCTGAAGCTGACCGATGAGGTTCTGCCGTGCGGCAGCCACCGTGCCGAGCCAGCTGCCGGTGAGCGAGACGACGCCCAGCGCGGCGGAGACCACGGCGGCAGCGCCCTGGCCGACGCCGGAGGGGCCCTCCTCCTTGGTCTCGGCAGCCTCGGCCGGGACCTCGGTCCGGGTCACCTCGTCGGACTTGGTGGTGTCCACCGCCTTCTCGTCGGTCGTGGCCTCGGTGGCCTCGGTCTCGTCCACTGCGTTCGTTGCCATGTCTCGCACCGTAGGGTCGCTGTCTGAGAAGTCTCTTAATGATCGTCGTGAGCGGCACGCGCGCGTGCGGCGCGCCACTCGGGTGCCAGCACCGACCAGACTTCGAGATCGTGCCGTACGCCACCATAGGGGTGCGCCTCGCGGCGCACACCGTCGCGGGTCATGCCGAGGCGCCGGGCCACGTTCAGGCTCGGCTGGTTGCCCGAGGCGGCGACCCACTCGATCCGGTGAATGCCGCGCTCTTCGACCGCCCAGTCGATGAGGACGCGCATCGCCCGGGTGACCAGACCACGCCCGGTCCCGGCGGGCTCCAGCCAGCAGCCGACCTCGCAGTTGCCGCTCGCGGCGTCGAAGTTCAGGAACAGTACGCCGCCCACGAGCTTGCCGTTCAGCCACAGCCCGTGCAGCGAGCGGGTGTCGGCGGCGCGCATGTCGGCGTACCGCTGGAGCATGGCCCGCGCGGACTCCACGTCCGTCTCCTGCGACCCGAAGTTGATGAACCGCCCGATGAACTCCCTGCCCCGCTCCAGGTGCGCGAAGAACTCCTCCGCGTGCCAGGACTCAAGGGGCCGCAGTTCGGCGCCGTCGTCACCCAGGGATATCGCGTACATCCCGCTGCCGCTCCTCCTCCGCCAGGACGTCCGCCACCTCGGCGTCCGTCGCGGCGGCCAGCCTCTCATGGGCGGCCCGGGCCTCGGGCGGTTCGATGCTGATCCGCGGCAGGCACTTGTCCAGCCAGCGGGGCAGCCACCAGTTGGCGCCGCCGAGCAGGTGCATCAGGGCGGGGACGAGGAGCGTGCGCAGGACGAAGGCGTCCAGGGCGACGGCGGCGGCCAGGGCGATGCCGAACATGGCGATCACGCGGTCGCCGCTGAGGACGAAGGCGAGGAAGACGGAGATCATGATGACCGCCGCCGAGTTGATCACCCGGCTGGTCTCGGCGAGGCCGATCCGGACGGCACGCCGGTTGTCGCCGGTCTCCAGCCACTCCTCGTACATCCGGCTCACCAGGAAGACCTGGTAGTCCATGGACAGGCCGAAGAGCACCGACACCATGATCACGGGCAGGAAGGGCTCTATGGGCCCCGCGCTGCCGAGGCCGAGCAGTTCGCTGCCCCAGCCCCACTGGAACATCGCGACGACCACCCCGAAGGCGGAGGCCACGGCGGCGACGTTCATCGCGGCGGCCTTCAGCGGGATGCCGATCGACCGGAAGGCGAGCAGGAGCAGCAGACAGCCCAGGCCGATCACCACCCCGACGAAGAGGGGCAGCTTGGAGACGATGACGTCGGCGAAGTCGTCGTAGCCGGCCGTCATGCCGCCGACCTGCGTGTCGAGCGAGGTGCCCGCCTCGGCACGGGGCAGCACCTTCTCGCGCAGCCGGTCGACGAGGTCGCTGGTCTGCTTCGACTGCGGCGAGGACTCCGGTACGACGGTCAGGTACGCGGTGTGGCCGCCGGAGTCGAACGTCACCGGCGTCACCGAGGCGACGCCCTCGGTGGCCCGGAGCGTGCCGTCTAGGTTGCCCAGGGCGAGCTTGTCGTCGGCTCCGTCGACCTTCGTGACGAGGGTGAGCGGGCCGTTGACGCCGGGGCCGAAGCCGTCGGCGAGGAGGTCGTAGGCCTGGCGTGTGGTGGAGGTCTTCGGGTCGTTGCCCTGGTCGGAGGTGCCCAGGTGCAGGGAGAACGTGGGCAGCGCGAGGACGGCCATGACCACCAGCGCGACCGCCCCGAGCACCTTGGGGTGGCGCTCCACGAACGCCGACCAGCGGGCGGCGAAGCCCGTGGGCAGCTCGGGTTCGGGCCCGTGCTCCGCCAGGCGGCGGCGCTCGCGGCGGCTGAGCGCCCGCATGCCGATGAGGGACAGCAGGGCGGGCAGCAGGGTCACGGAGGCCGCGACGGTGAGGATCACGGTCAGGCTGGCGGCGATGGCGACGCCGTTGAGGAAGCTCAGCCGCAGGATCAGCATGCCCAGCAGGGCGATGCAAACGGTGGCACCCGCGAAGACGACCGCCCGTCCCGTGGTCGCGACGGCGTTGGTGGCCGCCTCGGTGACGGACAGCCCGCGTTTCAGCCCGCGCCGGTGTCTCGTCACGATGAACAGCGCGTAGTCGATGCCGACGCCGAGCCCGATCAGCATGCCGAGCATGGGGGCGAAGTCGGCGACGGTCATGACGTGCCCGAGCAGCACGATCCCGGCGTAGGCGGTGCCGACGCCGACCAGGGCGGTGGCGATGGGCAGCAGGGACGCGGCGAGCGAGCCGAAGGCGAGGAACAGCACGACCGCGGCGACGACCACGCCGATGACCTCGGCGAGGTGCCCCCCGGAGGACTCGGTGAGCGCGACGGCGCTGCCGCCCAGCTCCACCTGGAGCCCGTCGGTCTCCGCGCTCTTCGCGGTGTCGACGACGGCCTGCGCCTCGGACCGGTTGATGTCCTGCGCCTGGTCGTCGAAGGTGACCGTGGCGTACGCCGTACGGCCGTCCGCGCTGACGCGTCCCGCGCCCGGCCCGTCGTACGGGCTGGTCACGGAGGCCACGCCGGGCAGGTTCTCGACGCGTTCCAGGGCACGGGTCATCGTCTGTTCGACGTCGGTGGCGCGGACGCTGCCGGACGTGGTGTGCCACACGACGGTGTCGCTGTCGCCGCCGAGCTGCGGGAAGTCCTCGTGCAGCAGCTGGCTGGCGCGGCCCGACTCGGTGCCGGGGACCTGGTAGTCGTTCGAGTACGCGGAGCCGGCGACCGCGGCGCCAGCGGCGACCCCCGCGAAGGCGAGGAGCCAGAGCAGAACGCTGACCAGACGGCGTCGGACACACCAGCGTGCGAGGGCTGCCACGAAACGTGCTCCCAGGGTGACTTTTTTGGATCTTTGACCGGGAGCAGTCGTCCATGAACTGAACAGCCCGCAAAGAACGCATGAGCAATGCGAAGCCACTCTTACAGGCACACGAGATCATTTGTCGCATTCGTGGGCTTATTCACAACCGGGAGAGACGGCTCACAGGACATCAGGTGAACTCTGTCGCCCTCAGTCGAACTGGTCCCCCAGCGCCATCACCATCGCGCCCGCGATCAGCAGCCACAGCGCCCGCCGGGTGCGTCCCCGGGAGCCCAGCACGGCGGCGCCCGCGCAGACGGCCGCTCCGCCGGCGTACGCCGCCGGGACGAGCGCCGGTGCGGAGCGGGTGAGGCGCAGCAGTGCCGCGGCCAGCCCCGCGAGGGCCAGGACGGCGCCGGTGCCGACGGCCGTCCAGCGGGCCCGCCGCGCGCCCTCCGCCGGATCATCGGCGTCGTCCGGCTCGTCGTCCGCCTCGTCCGGTACGGCATCCGGCTCGTCCGGGACAGCATCCGGCTCGTCCGGGACGGCATCCGGCTCGGTGTCCTGCGCGGCGGCTGCCTCCGGGTCCGTTATCTCAGGATCGGTGTCGGAATCAGCGCGTCCACTCATGGCCGAGACGGTAGCGCGTCGGGTGGGAAAACCGAGTGCGGGGCCGACGGGCCGGCTGTTAGCGTCCGCTGGTCCGAGGTACGCCCGCGGCACCCCGCCGCCCAGCCGAAGCAGGTGCATTGTTTGACGGTCCGACCGAGCTCCGACGCATCCCCCTTTTTCCTCAAGGACTCAAGGAGCCCGTTCACCGATGTCGGACATCACTTCCCGGACCTCGAACGACCGCCTCACTGACCGCGTCAGCCACCCCCGCTACCCGCGCAGCAACCGCTACGACGCCCGCTGGACCATCGAGAACCAGATGGGCCCGCACGCGCTGTGGCTGCTGGAGTGGCTGGCCCCGGCTCTCGGGCTCGACACGCTGAGCCCCGGCGCCCGCGTGCTCGACCTGGGCTGCGGTCGCGCCATGACGTCGATCTTCCTGGCCAAGGAGTACGACGTCCAGGTCACCGCCGCCGACCTGTGGGTCAAGCCCGACGAGAACGCGGCCCGTATCGCCGAGGCCGGCGTCGCGGACCGTGTCATGCCCGTGTTCGCCGAGGCGCACGACCTGCCGTTCGCCGAGGGGACGTTCGACGCGATCGTCTCCGTCGACGCGTACCACTACTTCGGCACCGACGACCTGTATCTGCCCACGCTGACCCGGCTGCTGAAGCCGGGCGGGCGGATCGGCGTCGTCGCACCGGCGCTGCGCGAGGAGATCGACGGCGCTGAGCCGCCGGAGCACCTCAAGCCGTACTGGGAGCCGGGATTCTGGTGCTTCCACACTGCCGCCTGGTGGCATCGCCACTGGACCCGCAGCGGGGCTGTGGAGGTCGAGACGGCCGACTGGCTGGAGGACGGCTGGCGCGACTGGCTGCGGTGGTCCGAGGTCGTGGCCGAGGAGCACACGGACGAGTTCCACATCCGGATGGCCGGTCGGTCCGCCGAGATGCTGCGCCTCGACCAGGGCGGCACGCTGGGCTTCGTGCGGGTCGTGGGACGCCGTAAGTAGCTGAGAGGGGGATGCACCGGTTTTGGTGCATCCCCCCTTTCGGGTCCGCGGGAGGTCAGCCCTCGCTGACGCCCAGCTTCTGAAGGATCAGCTCCTTCACGCGGGCCGCGTCGGCCTGGCCCCTGGTCGCCTTCATGACGGCGCCGACCAGCGCGCCGGCCGCGGCCACCTTGCCGCCGCGGATCTTGTCCGCGATGGCCGGGTTGCCGGCGATGGCCTCCTCGACGGCGGCGGTGAGCGCGCCCTCGTCGGAGACGACCTTCAGACCGCGCTTGTCGACGACCTCGTCCGGGGTGCCTTCGCCCGCGAGGACGCCTTCGATGACCTGACGGGCCAGCTTGTCGTTCAGGTCACCCTTCGCGACCAGCTCGGTGACCCGGGCCACCTGCTGCGGAGTGATCGCCAGCTCGTCGAGCGCCTTGCCCGACTCGTTGGCGCTGCGGGCCAGCTCGCCCATCCACCACTTGCGGGCGGAGGTGGCGTCGGCCCCGGCCTCGATGGTGGCGACGATCGGCTCCAGCGCACCGGCGTTGAGGATCGCCTGCATGTCGGTGGCCGAGACGCCCCACTCCTCGCGGAGCCGGCTGCGGCGGACCAGCGGCAGCTCGGGCAGTCCGGCCCGGATCTCCTCGACCCACTCGCGCGACGGCGCCACCGGGACCAGGTCGGGCTCGGGGAAGTACCGGTAGTCCTCGGCCTCCTCCTTCACCCGGCCCGAGGTCGTGGACCCCGTGTCCTCGTGGAAGTGCCGGGTCTCCTGGACGATCGTCCCGCCGCTGCTCAGCACGGCCGCGTGCCGCTGGATCTCGAAGCGGGCCGCGCGCTCCACGGACCTGAGCGAGTTGACGTTCTTCGTCTCGGAACGCGTGCCGAACTTCTCGGTGCCGTTCGGGCGCAGCGACAGGTTCACGTCGCAGCGCATCTGGCCCATCTCCATACGGGCCTCGGAGACGCCGAGCGCCCTGATGACCTCGCGCAGCTCACGGACGTACGCCTTCGCCACCTCGGGGGCACGCTCGCCCGCGCCGACGATCGGCTTGGTGACGATCTCGATGAGCGGGATGCCGGCGCGGTTGTAGTCCAGGAGCGAGTGCGAGGCGCCGTGGATACGGCCCGTCGCGCCGCCCACGTGGGTGGACTTGCCGGTGTCCTCCTCCATGTGGGCGCGCTCGATCTCCACGCGGAAGGTCTCGCCGTCCTCCAGCTGCACGTCGAGGTAGCCGTTGAAGGCGATCGGCTCGTCGTACTGGGAGGTCTGGAAGTTCTTCGGCATGTCCGGATAGAAGTAGTTCTTCCGGGCGAAGCGGCACCATTCGGCGATCTCGCAGTTCAGGGCGAGGCCGATCTTGATCGCGGACTCGACGCCGGTCGCGTTGACGACCGGGAGCGCGCCGGGCAGGCCGAGGCACACGGGGCAGGTCTGCGCGTTGGCGTCCTGCCCGAGGGCGGTCGAACAGCCGCAGAACATCTTGGTCTTGGTGCCGAGTTCGACATGGACCTCGAGGCCCATGACGGGGTCGTACGACGCGAGTGCTTCCTCGTACGACACCAGGTCTGTCGTGGTGGTCACGGTGAAACTTCCCTCTCAGCCCAGCAGGACGTCGTCGTCGCCCAGCCGCTTCAGCTCGCGGTAGAGAATGGCCAGGTTGGTGACGACGGCGGCACCGGTCACGACGGCGTCGAGCAGCCGCAGCGTGTCGTTGTCTCCGCGGGCCTTCTTGATCTGCTTGTAGACACCGACGGCGCCGAAGGCCGACGTGGCCATCGACACGTACAGACCGGACTTGGACTTCTTGAAGCCCTTGGCCTTGGACAGTGCGCTCACAGCGACGGAGCCTCCTCGATCAGCGGGTGACCCCACTTTTCCACGAAGGCGGCCTCGACGGCGGCGCCGACCTTGTAGAGGCGGTCGTCCTTCATGACCGGGGCGATGATCTGCAGTCCGACCGGGAGGTTGTCCTCCGGGGCGAGGCCGCACGGCAGCGACATGGCCGCGTTGCCCGCCAGGTTGGTCGGGATGGTGCACAGGTCGGCGAGGTACATCGCCATCGGGTCGTCGGCGCGCTCGCCGATCGCGAAGGCGGTGGTCGGGGTCGTCGGGGAGACGATCACGTCGACCTGCTCGAACGCCTTGTCGAAGTCCTGCTTGATGAGCGTGCGGACCTTCTGGGCGCTGCCGTAGTACGCGTCGTAGTAGCCGGAGCTCAGCGCGTACGTGCCGAGCATGATGCGGCGCTTGACCTCGGGGCCGAAGCCCGCCTCGCGCGTGAGGGAGGTGACCTCCTCGGCGGAGTGCGTGCCGTCGTCGCCGCTGCGCAGGCCGTAGCGCAGGCCGTCGAAGCGGGCGAGGTTGGAGGAGCACTCGGACGGCGCGATCAGGTAGTACGCCGACAGCGCCAGGTCGAAGGAGGGGCAGTCCAGCTCGACGATCTCGGCGCCCAGCTCCTTGAGGAGCGCGACCGACTCGTCGAACCGCTGGATGACGCCGGCCTGGTAGCCCTCGCCGCGGAACTGCTTGACGACGCCGACGCGCATGCCCTCGACGCTGCCGCTCAGGGCGGCCTCGACGACCGGCGGGACCGGGGCGTCGATCGAGGTGGAGTCCATCGGGTCGTGACCGGCGATCGCCTCGTGCAGCAGGGCCGCGTCCAGGACCGTGCGGGCGCAGGGGCCGCCCTGGTCGAGGGAGGAGGAGAAGGCGACCATGCCGTAGCGCGACACCCCGCCGTACGTCGGCTTCACGCCGACCGTGCCGGTGACGGCGGCGGGCTGGCGGATGGAGCCGCCGGTGTCGGTGCCGATGGCGAGCGGGGCCTGGAAGGAGGCGAGCGCGGCGGAGGAACCGCCGCCGGAGCCGCCGGGGATCTTGGTGAGGTCCCAGGGGTTGCCGGTCGGGCCGTAGGCGCTGTTCTCGGTGGAGGACCCCATGGCGAACTCGTCCATGTTGGTCTTGCCGAGGATCACCACGTCGGCGGCCTTCAGCCGCTTGGTGACGGTCGCGTCGTACGGCGGGATCCAGCCTTCGAGGATCTTCGAACCGACGGTGGTCGGGATCCCCTCGGTGGTGAAGATGTCCTTGAGCGCCAGGGGAACACCGGCCAGCGGACCGAGCTTGTCCCCCTTGGCCCGCTTCTCGTCGACGGCACGGGCCTGGGCGAGCGCGCCCTCGCGGTCGACGTGCAGGAAGGCGTGCACCTTCTCGTCGACGGCCTCGATCCGGGCGAGGTGGGCCTCGGTGACCTCGACGGCCGTGAGCTCGCCGGAGGCGATCTTCGCGGCGGTCTCGGCGGCCGTGAGCTTGATGATGGGGCTGTCCGTCATGGCGGGTTACTCCTCCCCCAGGATCTGCGGCACCTTGAAACGCTGCTGCTCCTGGGCCGGGGCTCCGGAGAGCGCCTGCTCGGGGGTGAGCGAGGGACGGACCTCGTCCGGGCGCATGACGTTCGTCAGCGGGAGCGGGTGCGAGGTCGGCGGTACGTCTTGGTCGGCGACCTCGCTGACGCGGGCCACCGCGCCGATGATGTCGTCCAGCTGTCCCGCGAAGTGGTCGAGCTCTTCGGGCTTCAGCTCCAGACGCGCCAGCCGGGCGAGGTGGGCGACCTCCTCGCGCGTGATGCCAGGCATGCAGCGATCCTCTGGGGTGAGTGTGTGTGGTTTGGGCCTAGGACCTGGCGTCACATTCCCGTCGTCCGCCCGGAGGGCGGGCCGTGCGGCGTCCGGCGCGAGCGATCGCAAGGCGCCGGAGCGTCCTCGTGGCACAGCCACGTGGACGATTCGGCAACGCGGCGAGCGTGCGTGCCAGGCGTCGCACGGCAGGCGGGAATGTGGCGCCAGGTCCTAATCCTATGGGGCGGGCAGCTGTGACCGTGAAACGGTTTCCCTGACGCCGGTGGCCCGGCCCGCCGGAGTGGTTTCAGGGCCGGTGACCGAATCGGTCCGGTCCGGGACCTAGACGATGCGGCCCGAGTCGTCCGCCGTCGCCGCCGGGAGGGCCGCCCGGGGGCGTTGCCAGCCGCGGGAACCCCGGGCGCGGAGCCAGGCCGTGGTCTCCTCGGGGGGCATCGCGGCGGCGACCAGCCAGCCCTGGACGGCGTCGCAGCCGAGGTCGCGCAGGCGCTCCCAGGTCTCGTCGTCCTCGACGCCCTCGGCGACGACGAGCAGGCCGAGGGAGTGCGCGAGGTCGACCGTGCAGCGCACGATCTCCGCGTCCTCGGTGTCGACGGCGAGCCGGGCGACGAAGGAGCGGTCGATCTTCAGCTCGCTGACCGGGAGCTTGCGCAGGTGCACCAGCGACGAGTAGCCCGTGCCGAAGTCGTCCAGGGACATCTTCACGCCGTGCCCGGTCAGCCCGTTGAGGGTGTCGGCGGCGCGCTGCGGGTCCTCCAGGAGGACGTGTTCCGTTATCTCCAGTTGGAGCGCTCCCGCCGGGACGCCGTGCCGGGCCAGCCGCGCGGCGACCGAGCCGGCGAAGCCGGGGGTGTGGACGTCACGCGGGGAGACGTTGACCGCGACCGGGACGAACAGTCCCTGCGCCCGCCACCGCGCGACCTGGGCGAGCGCGGTCTCCAGGACGTACTCGGTGAGATGGGGCATGAGGCCGGAGGACTCGGCGATCGCTATGAACTCGTCCGGCGGCACCTTGCCCCGCTCGGGGTGCACCCAGCGGACCAGGGCCTCCAGACCCGCGACCTGTCCGTCGAAGCGGACCTTGGGCTGGTAGTGCAGCTCGACCTCGTGGGCGTCCAGCGCCCTGCGGAGGTCTCCCAGCAGACCGAGCCGGTCCGGCGTGTTCGAGTCGCGCTTGGACTCGTAGACCTCCACGCCCGTACGGTCCCGCTTCGCCTGGTACATCGCCACGTCCGCCCGCCGCAGCAGCCCTTCGGCGTCCAGCGCGTGGTCGGGGAAGACGGCGACCCCGGCGCTGGCCTCCAGGACGAGGGTGAGGCCGTCGAGGTCGAGCGGGGAGCTGAGCGCGGCGACCAGGTTGCGGGCGATCCGGGTCGCGGACGTCGTGGAGTCGGCGACCGGCAGTAAGACGGCGAACTCGTCCCCGCCGAGCCGTGCGGCCTCCGCCCCGCGCGGCAGCGCCACCCGCAGCCGGTCGGCGATCTGGAGGAGCAGCCGGTCACCGGCCAGATGACCGAGCGTGTCGTTGACCGACCGGAAACGGTCCAGGTCGATCAGCATCAGGGCGGCGCGCGCGTCGATCCGCTCGGCATCGTCCAGCGCGGTCCAGATGCGCTCCAGGAGCCACTGACGGTTGGGCAGCCCGGTCAGCGGGTCGCGCAGCTGCTCCTCGGCCCGGGCCCGGGCTATCCAGAGCGTGGAGTCCAGGGCGATGAGGGGGATGGAGAACAGCGGCAGCAGGATCGGCTTGGCCGTGGCCACCACGCAGACCAGCGGCGCGATCCCCAGCAGCGCGACCGCGACCAGGCCCTGTCTGACCAGGGCGGTGCGGGCGACGGTGGGCAGGCCGGAGCGCGGGGCGTGCAGGTACCACAGCAGGACGCGGCTGACCGCCAGGTAGGCGACGGCGACCATGACCACCTCGGACGCGGTGTAGAGCGTCCAGCTGTCCGGATCCGATGGGGACTCGACGGACGGTATGGATCCGAAGACGCCCAGCACCAGGGCGCCGGCGCCGATGCCGAGGAGGTCGGCCGCCCCGTGCAGGATGCCCTGGCGCCAGCGGTTGCGGCGGGCTATGCCGACCAGCACGACGACCGTGAGGCTGACCATGCCGGCCGGTACCCAGCCGTACAGCAGCAGCACGGCGAGGGTGAGGGCGGCGCCCGAGCCGGTGCCGCCCCACCAGCGGGAGCGGCCGAGCATGACGAGGTGGCCGACGATGATGCCGGTCAGCACGGCCAGCGCCCAGCCGGCCGTGCCGGACGGGAAGAGCGCGTGGTCGCCGGTGAAGGCGCGGTAGAAGCCGGCGCCCAGGACGAACCCGGCCGCCGCGACGACCGCCGCGGGCAGCGCGGGCCAGGTCAGGTGCCGTTCCGTGTCCGCGTCCTCGCCGGTCAGGCCGGACGTGCGGTCGGTGACCGGCTGTGCGGCGCCACGGCCGTCCGCCGCGGCGCGCCCCCCGGAGCTGCGTCCGTCCGCGGTGTACTGTCCGACGGCGCGCACTTCCGCGCCCGGACGCCCCGCCGGCCGGCCCGTCCCACGGACTGCACGCCATACGACCGCCATGCGACGCAGACGCAGCCGTGAGCCCGGCACGGCGCTCTCGGTCGGTTCCATTCCCGTCCCTCTCACAGCCGGCGGTGCCCACGCCCCGCGGCCCGGTGCCCGACAACCCTCGGGCGGCCCGCGTTGGAAAACCCTTCCCCGTGCTCCGCGAGCACGAAGATGCCCCGACCGCAGCTGGGCACGGCAGGCGCACATCTCAACAGTAGGCCGCAGAAGGCTTCCACGGGCAGCGGTCGCCGACGGTTGCCCGAATGCGCCCCGGCCACCCGTATGCATCTGGTATGCGCCGATCGGGTGGCCTTCAACCGCTACTCCTCAGCCGAAAGGGCGACTTCGGCCGCCGCGTCCGGCCCTTGTTCCAGAAGGACCCCGAAACCCTCCTCGTTCAGGACCGGAACCTTCAGCTGCATCGCCTTGTCGTATTTCGATCCAGGGCTGTCACCCACAACGACGAACGACGTCTTCTTCGAAACCGAGCCGGTCACCTTCGCTCCGCGACTCTGCAGCGCCTCCTTGGCGCCGTCCCGCGTGAAGTGTTCGAGGGTGCCCGTGACGACGACGGTGAGTCCTTCGAGCGGGCGCGGCCCCTCGTCCTCGCCGGTGCTCTCCTCCTCCATGCGGACGCCGGCGGCCTTCCACTTTCGGATGATCTCGCGGTGCCAGTCCTCGGCGAACCACTGCTTGAGGGAGGCGGCAATGGTCGGGCCGACGCCCTCGGTGGCCGCCAGCTCCTCCTCCGTGGCCTGGTCGATGCGCTCGATCGAGCGGAACTCGCGGGCCAGCGCCTCGGCGGCGACCGGGCCGACGTGACGGATCGACAGGCTGGTGATGATCCGGGCGAGCGGGCGCTGCTTGGCCGCCGCGATGTTCTCCAGCATGGCAAGCGCGTTCTTCCTGGGCTTGCCCTCCTGGTTGGCGAAGATCGTGGCGACCTTCTCCTCGCCGGTCTTCGGGTCGCGCTTGGGCAGACCGCTGTCCGGGTCGAGGACGTACGCCTTGATGGGCAGCAGCTGTTCGACGGCGAGGTCGAACAGGTCGCCCTCGTCCACCAGCGGCGGGTCCTCGGGCTCCAGCGGCTTGGTGAGGGCGGCCGCGGCGACGTAGCCGAAGTGCTCGATGTCCAGCGCCTTTCGGCCCGCGAGGTAGAACAGACGCTCGCGCAACTGGGCCGGGCAGGTACGGGCGTTCGGGCAGCGCAGGTCGACGTCGCCCTCCTTCATCGGCCGCAGAGCCGTACCGCATTCGGGGCACTCGCTCGGCATCACGAACTCGCGCTCGCTGCCGTCGCGCAGGTCGGCGACCGGCCCGAGGATCTCGGGGATGACGTCACCGGCCTTGCGCAGCACCACCGTGTCACCGATGAGGACGCCCTTGGCCTTGACCACGTCCTGGTTGTGCAGCGTGGCGAACTCGACCTCGGAGCCCGCGACCGTGACCGGCTCGACCTGGGCGTACGGCGTGACGCGGCCCGTGCGGCCCACGCCCACGCGGATGTTGACGAGCTTGGTGTTGACCTCCTCCGGCGCGTACTTGTACGCGATCGCCCAGCGCGGTGCGCGCGAGGTGGAGCCGAGGCGGCCCTGGAGCGGGATCTCGTCGAGCTTGACGACCACGCCGTCGATCTCGTGCTCCACGGAGTGGCGGTTCTCGCCGAAGTAGGCGATGAACTCCCGTACGCCGTCGAGGCCGTCGACCACCTTGTTGTGCCGGGAGGTGGGCAGGCCCCAGGTCTTGAGCAGGTCGTAGGCCTGGGAGAGGCGGGTCAGGCCGGTGAAGCCCTCCAGGGCGCCGATGCCGTGGACCACCATGTGCAGCGGGCGCGTGGCCGTGACGCGCGGGTCCTTCTGGCGCAGTGAACCGGCCGCCGCGTTGCGCGGGTTGGCGAAGGGCTTGTCACCGGCCTCGACCAGACGGGCGTTGAGCTCCTGGAACTTCTCCATCGGGAAGTAGACCTCGCCGCGGATCTCCACGAGGTCGGGGACCGAGTCGCCCTTGAGGCGCTCCGGGATCTCCGCGATCGTCCGGACGTTCGGAGTGATGTCCTCGCCGGTGCGGCCGTCGCCGCGGGTCGCCGCGCGGGTGAGACGGCCGTGCTCGTAGGTGAGGTTCACGGCGAGGCCGTCGACCTTCAGCTCGCACAGGAAGTGGTAGTCCTGCTCGCCCAGTTCCCTCGCGATGCGCTCCGACCAGGCGGCGAGCTCCTCGTCGTTGAAGGTGTTGTCGAGGGAGAGCATGCGCTGGCGGTGCTCGACCGCCGTGAACTCCGTCTCGTACGAGCCGGCGACCTTCTGGGTCGGCGAGTCCGGGGTGCGCAGCTCCGGGAACTCCTCCTCAAGGGCCTCCAGGGAACGCAGCAGCTGGTCGAACTCCGCGTCGCTGACGACGGGAGCGTCCTTCACGTAGTAGCGGAAGCGGTGCTCCTCGATCTGCTCCGCGAGGCGCGCGTGCTTCTCCCGTGCCTCGGCGGGCACCGTCGTCGTCTCCGCTTGCTTGTCGCCGGCCACCGTGTCGTCCTCCCGTTACTCTGGGTTGTCCGCGAGGGATCTCGCCGCCCGGACGCAGTGGGCGAGAGCCGTGCGCGCGTAACCCGGGGAGGCCCCCGCGAGTCCGCACGCCGGCGTGAGCGTGACCGCCTCCGCGAGAAGCCCCGGTGACAGCCCCAGCCTGCGCCACAGCGTCCTGACACCCATGACGCTACCGGCAGGGTCTGACAATGGGCCCTCCGTGGTCGGGACGACACCGGCGAGGAGCCGGGTGCCGCCCTCCACCGCCTCGCCGATCACCTCGTCGTCACGCTCGGTGAGCAGGGAGAAGTCGAAGGAGACGGCCGCCGCGCCCGCCCGGCGAAGCAGGGCGAACGGGACGTCCGGTGCGCAGGAGTGGACGACGACCGGGCCGCCGGCGTGCACCGCGGCGACGTCGCGGAGCGCGCCCTCGACGATCTGCCGGTCGACGGCCCGGTGCGTGCGGTAGCCGCTGGCGCTCTTCACCTGGCCGCGCAACACGGCGGTGAGGGAGGGCTCGTCGAGCTGGAGGACTAGCTGCGCGCCGGGGACCCGCCGCTGGACCTCGGCGAGGTGCAGTCGGAGTCCCTCGGCGAGGGAGGCGGCGAGGTCGCGGCAGGCTCCGGGGTCGGAGAGGGCGGCCTCGCCGCCTCGCAACTCCAGGTTGGCGGCGAGGGTCCAGGGCCCGACGGCCTGGACCTTCAGCGGCCCGGTGTACTCCTGCGTGAATTCCTCCAGCGCGTCGAGGTCCTGGCCGAGCCAGGAGCGGGCCCGTTTGGTGTCCCTCCCCGGGCGGTCGCCGAGCCGCCAGCCGCTGGGCTCCACGCGCGCGTACAACTCGACGAGCATGCCGGCGGTCCGCCCGATCATGTCCGCGCCGGGCCCGCGGGCGGGCAGTTCGGGCAGGTAGGGGAAGTCCTCGAAGGTTCCGGTGACGGTTCTGGCGGCTTCCCTGGCGTCGCCCCCGGGCATGGAGCCGACACCTGTTGCGGCACCGAACCTGAACTGGCTGTTTTCGCTCACCGGAGCAGCCTACGCAGCGGCCCGGCCGGTCAGCTCCCCGGTCGTACCGTCAGGTCGTTGACCTCGGCGTCCCTCGGCAGGTCCAGGGCCATCAGGATCGTCGTGGCGACCGACTCGGGGTCGATCCACTTCGAGGCGTCGTACTCCTTGCCCTCCTGCCGGTGGACCTTGGCCTGCATGGGGCTGGCCGTGCGGCCGGGGTAGACCGAGGTGACGCGGACGCCGCCCGCGTGCTCCTCGTGGCGGAGCGAGTCGGCGAGGGCCTTCAGACCGTGCTTGGAGGCGGCGTACGCGGACCAGTCGGCGTGGGCGCTCAGGCCGGCACCGGAGTTGACGAAGACCACGTGGCCCCGGGCGGCGCGCAGCTGGGGCAGGAAGTGGCGGGTCAGCTCGGCCGGGGCGACGAGGTTGACGTTGAGCTGGTGGCGCCAGGTCTTCGGGGTGAGCTCGCCGACCGGGCCGAGGTCGACGACCCCGGCGATGTGCAGCAGCGAGTCCACGCGGTCGGGCAGCGACTGGTGGGAGAAGGACCAGGAGAGCTTGTCGGGGTCGGCCAGGTCGCCGACCAGGGTCTTCGCCCCGGGGAACTGGGCCGCCAGCTCCTTGGCGCGGCCCGCGTCGCGCGCGTGCAGCACGAGGTCGTCCCCGCGCGCGTGCAGACGGCGGGCCACGGCGGCGCCGATGCCGGAGCCGGCTCCGGTGATCACATGAGTAGCCATGCCCGCCATGCTCGCATCACGCGAGGATCACGCAGGGCACCAGCCCGGGTTCACGCCACGCCCCGGCTCTCCTCCAGATACGCCAGCGCCCCCACCGGCTCCTCCGCGAAGAACACCAGGTCGGTGAGCGGGCGGGGCAGGAAGCCCTCGTCCTCCATGCGGCGGAACTGCTCCTTCAGGCCGTCGTAGAAGCCCGCGGTGTTGAGCAGGACCACGGGCTTGTCCGTGTGGCCGTGCTTCTTCAGTTCCAGGATCTCGGTCGCCTCGTCGAGCGTGCCGGTACCGCCGACCATGATCACCACGGCGTCGGCCTTCTCCAGGAGCAGCTTCTTGCGCTCGGCGAGGTCACGGGCGACGACCATCTCGTCGACGCCGGGACGGGCCTTGGCCGACAGGAACTGCACGGAGACGCCGACGAGCCGGCCGCCCGCCTCCTGCACCCCGTCGGCGACCACCTTCATGAGGCCGACGTCGGAGCCGCCCCACACAAGGGTGTGGCCGCCCTTGCCCAGCAGCTTGGCGAACTCCCGCGCGGGACGGGTGTAGCGCTCGTCGAGGTCGGCGGCGGACAGGAAGACACAGATGTTCATGCGCCCACCGTACGGGCCCGGTCCGCCGTCATGGTGACCCGCATTTGGACTGCCGGTGCGGGACTTGTTCCCAGTCGTCCATGAACCGGGCGTCCAGGCCGTGCTCGGCGGCGAGTTCGGTCGGCGTCGCCCTCCGGTGGTGGAAGTCCTCGCGCAGCACCTGGTGTTCCTCGCCCTCGGCGCGGTCGAACGTGCGGTGGTGCGGCCGGAGGCCGTGCCCCACCCGGTAGTCGAACTGCATGCGCCCGATCCGCGCCCACGCCTCGCGTGAGGGGTTGTGCCCCACCGCGGCCTCAGCGCTGCGCGCCGCGTCCGAGGCCATCACGGCGCGGTAGTACGCGATGTGGTCGCGGTACCGCGGCCGCAGCCAGGCGTCCCGCACCGCGCGCCGGGCGCATGGGTGGCCTCCTTCGGGGAGGGAAGAACTCCGCTTCAGCGTGCGCTGTATCCGGGGAGTCGGCTACCCAAGGAGGGCGATCGTGACCACCGGGCATCGCATCACCATCGAGCGGAGCGGCCGGCCCGTGCGCGTCGTGCGCGCCGGGCAGGTCCTGGCGGAGAGCGACCGGCCGCTGGTCCTGCGCGAGACGGGCTGTCCCGATCGCTACTACATCCCGGCCGAGGACGTACGCCTGGACCTGCTGACACCGTCCGGCACGCGCACGTACTGCCCGTTCAAGGGCACCGCGTCCTACTGGTCGCTGCCGGACGCCGCGGACCTCGTCTGGGCGTATCCGGAGCCCAAGCCGGACGTCGCGGGGATCAAGGACCACCTGTGCTTCTACGAAGTGGAAGTGATGTGATCGGCTGACGCGCGGCCCGCCTCATCGATGAAATCCGTGCCGTGCGGCAGTCTGCACTGACATGGACAAGAGGATCCTTTCGCGCGACGGCACCCGCATCGCCTACGAGAGCACCGGCCGGGGCCCCGCGGTCGTCCTGGTGAGCGGCGCGATGTCGACGGGCGGCACCCTGGCGCCGCTGGCCGTCTCGCTCTCGGAGCGTTTCCAGGCCGTCGTCTACGACCGCCGGGGCCGCGGTGCCAGCGGGGACACGGCGCCGTACGCCGTGGAGCGTGAGGTCGAGGACCTTGCGGCGGTGATCGAGGCGGTGGGCGGCGAGGCGTTCCTGTACGGCACCTCGTCGGGCGGGGCACTGGCGCTGGAGGCGGCGGCGAGCGGCCTGCCGGTGCGGCGCGTCGCGGTCTACGAGACGCCGTTCGCGATGTCCGAGGAGGGCGCCAGGGAGCGCGCGGAGTACACCGCGCGTCTGACGGAGGCGCTCGGCGAGGGGCGGCGCGGGGACGCGGTCGAGCTGTTCCTGCGGCTGACCGGCCTGGCCGAGGGGGTGATCCAGGGCGCCCGCCAGTCCCCCATGTGGGCCGGCATGGAGACGATCGCCCCGAGCCTCGCCTACGACGACGCCGTCATGCGCGACGGCCGGGTCCCGCGCGCCCGGCTGGCCTCGATCGGCGTCCCCGTCCTGGCGGTCGCGGGCGACGCGAGCCCGGCCTGGCTCCGCGAGGCGGCCCGGGCGATCGCGGACTCCGTCCCCGAGGGGACGTACCGCACGCTCCAGGGGCAGACGCACATGGTCGAGCCGAATGTGCTGGCGCCGGTGCTGATGGAGTTCTTCACGCGGGGCTGAGAGGGACGGCGCTGAGAGGGAATAGGGCCGAGAGGGACGGGGCACGCGCGGCGTGGAGCCTGTCTCGGGTGCCCCGGGGTGCCGTCGGGGTCGCGCCGGGGCGCCGCGGGCGCGGCTCTGGACGTCCGCGGGATCAGATCGGGAACGCGCGGTGTCAGGCGCCGACTCCGCGCAGCGGAAGGCCAGTGATGCCCGGGTGCCAGGCCCCGGGTTGCCGCAGCGCCGGGTGGCGATGCGTCGGGCCCCGGGTGGCGATGTGTCGGCTCCCGGGGGCCGCAGCGTCGGGCCCTGGGCACCGCAGCGTCAGACCCCGGTTGCCGATGCGTCAGGCCCCGCGCACCCTGAGCACCACAGCGCCAGACCCCGGGGCACCACAGCGCCAGACCCCGAGTACCGACGCGTCAGACCCCGAGTACCGACGCGTCAGATCCCGGCTGCCGACGCGTCAGACCCCGGGGCACCAGCGTCAGACCCCTGTCACCACAGCGTCAGGCCACGCCCGCCGTCGCTCGCCTGGTCGACGCGATCGTCGCCGAGCCCACCACGCGTGTGCCGTCGTACAGGACGATCGCCTGGCCGGGGGCGACGCCGCGGACCGGCTCCGCGAACGACACTTCCAGCCGGCCGTCGACCAGCTCGGCCGTGACCTCGGTCTCGCCGCCGTGGGCGCGGAGCTGGGCCGTGTAGGTGCCCGGGCCGGTGGGGGCGACGCCGCACCAGCGCGGCTTGATCGCGGTCAGGGCGTTGACGTCCAGCGCGTCGGCCGGGCCGACCGTGACCGTGTTGGTGACCGGGGAGATGTCGAGGACGTAGCGCGGCTTGCCGTCGGGCGCCGGGGTGCCGATGCGCAGGCCCTTGCGCTGGCCGATGGTGAAGCCGTACGCGCCCTCGTGCGTGCCGAGCCGGTTGCCGGACTCGTCGACGATGTCGCCCTCGGACCTGCCGAGCCGGCCCGCCAGGAAGCCCTGGGTGTCGCCGTCGGCGATGAAGCAGATGTCGTGCGAGTCGGGCTTCTTGGCGACCGCCAGGCCCCTGCGCTCGGCCTCGGCTCGGATCTCGTCCTTGGTGGTGACCGTGTCGCCGAGCGGGAACATCGCGTGGGCGAGCTGCCTGTCGTCCAGGACGCCGAGGACGTACGACTGGTCCTTGGCCATGTCGGAGGCGCGGTGCAGCTCGCGGGTGCCGTCCTCGTGCACGATCACCTTGGCGTAGTGGCCGGTGCAGACCGCGTCGAAGCCCAGCGCAAGCGCCTTGTCCAGCAGCGCCGCGAACTTGATCTTCTCGTTGCAGCGAAGGCAGGGGTTGGGGGTGCGGCCGGCCTCGTACTCGGCGACGAAGTCCTCGACGACGTCCTCTCGGAAGCGGTCGGCGAGGTCCCACACGTAGAAGGGGATGCCGATGACGTCCGCGGCGCGGCGGGCGTCGCGCGAGTCCTCGATGGTGCAACAGCCCCGCGCGCCCGTGCGGAAGGATTGGGGGTTGGCGGAGAGCGCGAGGTGGACGCCGGTCACGTCGTGGCCCGCCTCGGCCGCGCGGGCGGCGGCGACGGCGGAGTCGACTCCGCCGGACATGGCGGCCAGGACGCGGAGGGGACGGGTGCGCTGCGGGGTGTCAGTCATAACCCTTCCAGGGTACGGGGCGCGGGAACCAAGGCCGCCGGGTATCCGTTGGCGATCACATGGGACAGCGGAAGGCTTCGAAGGACGGCGACCGGAAGGTCGGCCGTCGCGCGCTGCTGATCGGTGGCACGGTGGCCGCGGCGGGCTCCGCCCTGCTGGCCCGGGACGAGCTGGCGCGTCTGTGGTGGCGCGTGCCCGGCGTCGAGAAGCCGCGCAAGCAGGGCGAGGTCGACTACGCGGGCGCGCGCTGGGTGGCCGCGTCGGACGCGAACTGGCGCCGCGCGGACCGGCCCGACGACTACGGCATAGACATGGTCGTCATCCATGTCACCCAGGGCGGCTTCGACAGCGCGGTGAGGGCCTTCCAGGACCCGTCGCACGGAGCGGCGTCCCACTACATCGTCCGCAAGGACGGGCACATCGCCCAGATGATCCGCGAGCTCGACGTGGCGTACCACGCGGGCAACCGCGACTACAACGAGCGCAGTGTCGGCATCGAGCACGCGGGCTTCGTGGACCGTCCGCAGGACTTCACGGACGAGATGTACGAGGCATCGGCCCGCCTCACGGCCCGGATCTGCGCGCGCTACGGCATACCCGTCGACCGCGAGCACATCATCGGCCACGTGGAGGTCCCGGGCACGGACCACACGGACCCGGGGCCGCACTGGGACTGGGACACGTACATGCGGCTGGTGCGCGAGGCGCGTACGGCGCCCGCCTGACCGGTCAGAACAGGGCGGCGACGAGCGCGACGGCGGGTGCCGGCCCCTGGCCGAGCGCTCCGCGCCAGAGCCGGGGGAACGACAGCGCGAAGAGGACCGCGGACACGATCATGAACGCGCACAGGTAGCCGGCCAGGGCGCGCCCCCGTCCGCGCCGAGCGCCGCGCGCCCCGGGTTCGCGCCGGTCCCTTCGCAGTCCCTACGCCGGTCCCTACGTCAGCCCCGCCGCCCGCGCCCGCTCAACGGCCGGCCCGATGGCCTTCGCCACGGCCTCGACATCGGCCTGAGTGGAGGTGTGGCCGAGGGAGAAGCGGAGGGTGCCGCGGGCCAGGTCCGGGTCGGTGCCGGTGGCGAGGAGGACGTGGCTGGGTTGCGCGACGCCGGCGGTGCAGGCGGAGCCGGTGGAGCACTCGATGCCCTGGGCGTCGAGCAGGAGCAGCAGGGAGTCGCCCTCGCAACCGGGGAAGGTGAAGTGCGCGTTGGCCGGGAGGCGTCCCTCCGGGTCCGGGTCGCCGCCGAGGATCGCGTCCGGCACCGCCGTACGGACCGCCGTGACGAGGGCGTCGCGCAGGGCTCCGATCTCGCGGGCGAACCACTCGCGCTGCTCGGCGGCCAGCCGTCCGGCGACCGCGAAGGAGGCGATGGCGGGCACGTCGAGGGTGCCGGAGCGGACATGCCGTTCCTGGCCGCCGCCGTGCAGGACGGGTACGGGGGTGTGTGCACGGCCGAGGATCAGGGCGCCGATGCCGTACGGGCCGCCGATCTTGTGGCCCGAGACCGTCATCGCGGCGAGGCCGGATGCGGCGAAGTCGACGGGGATCTGGCCGAAGGCCTGGACGGCGTCGGAGTGCAGGGGGACACCGAACTCAGCGGCAGCGTCGGCGAGTTCGCGGATCGGCAGGATCGTCCCGATCTCGTTGTTGGCCCACATGACGGTGGCGAGGGCCACGTCGTCGGGGTTGCGGGCGATCGCCTCGCGCAGGGCGTCCGGGTGGACGCGACCGTGGGCGTCGACCGGGAGGTACTCGATGGTGGCGCCCTCGTGTTCGCCGAGCCAGTGCACGGCGTCGAGGACCGCGTGGTGCTCGACGGGGCTGGCGAGGACGCGGGTGCGGGCCGGGTCTGCGTCACGGCGTGACCAGTAAAGGCCCTTGACGGCGAGGTTGTCGGCCTCCGTGCCGCCCGCGGTGAAGACGACCTCGCTGGGGCGGGCGCCGAGGGCTTCGGCGAGGGTCTCGCGGGCCTCCTCGACGGCGCGGCGGGCCTGCCGGCCGGATGCGTGGAGGGATGAGGCATTGCCGGTGGCACCCAGGAGGGCGGTGAGCGCCTCTGCCGCCTCCGGGAGCATCGGGGTGGTCGCGGCGTGGTCGAGGTAAGCCATGGTGAGCCCGATTCTACGGCTCCCCCTCGACCGTCCTCAGATCAAGGTTGGCCGAACCTGAAGCGAAGTGAACCGCTTTCCCGCGCGGCTGCGACGCGTCGTCCCCGGGGCCGGCCGCGGCTTGTCGGCGACGGACTGTCCTACGACGGCTCAGAAGCTCCACGAGATCGTGCTGTCGGCCTGCATGAACGCCACCAGGACCACCAGGTCGGCGACGCCGAGGCCCAGCCCCAGGAGCGCGCGGCCGCGGCGCTGGGTACCGCGCCACAGGGCGATGCTCGCCAGCACGATGGCGGTGGGGCCGAGGAAGACGTTCAACACGAGCAGGCCGAGCAGGCCGAGGACGAAGGACGCGACGGCCATGCCGTCGGTGTCGCGGATACCGGTGCGGCGCGTGGCCGGTGCGGTGAGCTGCATGGTGATCGACTCCCGGTGTCGGGTCGGTGGTGGGGGGCTCGCTTGGCGCGCGCGATGGTCAGTGGGCCTGTGGTTGGCGCCGGCGGCCGTGGCGCTCGCGGAGCGTGAAGATGCCGAGCCAGACGGCGATGACGACGCCCGCGGCGACGGAGAAGGTGAGCGGCGCGTGGGCCACGGTGCCCAGGACGGCACCCAGCAGCAGGAGTGCGGCGACGATGAACAGCACGGGAAACAACCCCCAGGGTTTCGGTGAACGGTTGTAGTTACACTTGTTCACTGACTTCCCAGTCTAGCGCGCTCGATGACTTTCCAATTCCAGAGAACAGTTGTTAACTGCATGGTATGAGTCACACCCTCGGCATCCGGCAGGTCCAGAAGCAGAAGACCCGGCAGGCACTCCTGGACGCGGCCCTCGGGCTGCTGGAGGAGCAGAGTCTGAGCAGCCTGGGGCTGCGAGAGGTCACCCGCGCCGTCGGTGTCGCCCCGACGGCCTTCTACCGCCACTTCCGCTCCACGGCGGATCTGGGCGTGGCCCTGGTCGAGGAGGCGCTGGGCAGCCTGCACCCGATGATCCGGACGACGGTGTCCACGACGGGCGACAGCGAGGAGCGCATCACGCGCACCATCGAGCTGATCGCCCGTCATGTCGACGGGTACCCCGCACATGTCCGGTTCATCGCCCGTGAGCGACATGGCGGAGTCCAGCCGGTACGGGAGGCCATACGGGACCAACTGGCCCGGTTCGCCCAGGAGGTCAAGGACGAACTGGCCAAGGACCCGGTGTCCGCGGGCTGGACCGAGGACGACCTGCTGATGCTCGCGCACCTCTACGTCGACCAGATGCTGATCACCGCGTCGCTCTTCCTGGAGGCGCTGGAAGGGCCGGAACAGGAGCGCGAGGAGCGGACCCGGCACGTCGCGCAGATGGCGACCCGCCAGATGCGACTGATCGGCCTGGGCCGCCATCACTGGCTGGACTGACTGACCGCAAGGGCAGGAACGACAGCGGGGGCGAGCCCGGGCCCGCCCCGCGTACGCCTGCTGGACCTGCTGCCGGAGCCCCCGAAGGCGCCCGGCAGGCCCGCCCGCTGTCCAGGGCCGCGTGACCGCCCTGCCAGCAGGGCAAAAGCGCACCTCAAGGACCCCGCCGACCAGGCACTTCGCCCCGGGTCTTCGCCGGAGCGCCGGTATAGCTCGGTGGCGGAACCCGCGCGAGCGCCGTACCGCCGTTCGCCGTTCGCCGTTCGCCGAAGCCCGCTCGACGACGGCTGAACGGCCGCGTACGACGAGGCCGCGAGACACCCGGCCGGGCCGCCCTGTCGGCCTACGCCCTGGAGACCGTGACCCATACCTGGGATCTCTCCGAGGCCCTGGGCCACCCGCGTGAACTCGACCCAGAACTCGCCGAGTTCCCGCTGACCGTCACCCAGCGCATGCTGCCGGACGATCAGCGGGACGAGAACAGGCGCGAGCCGCTCAGCCGAGCCTGACCCGGGCGAGCTGGCGGGACTGCGCCACCAGCCGGTCGGCGCTGTCCCACACCTCGGCGTCCTCCTCCAGGAAGCCGCCGGCGAGGTTGCGGGTGGTGATCGACACGCGCAGCGGGCCCGGCGCCGGGCGGCAGCGGACGTGCACGGTCAGCTCGACGGTGGGCACCCAGCCCTTCAGTCCGAGCTCGAAGGCGGTGGGCGGCAGGGCGTCCACCGCCAGCAGCAGGGAGAGCGGGTCGTGGTCACGGCCGTCCGCGAGCCCGAACCAGGCCCGCATCTCGCCCTTGCCGGAGGGCTTGCCGAGGGCCCAGCCCAGGGTCGAGGGGTCCAGCTTGAGCATCAGCCGGTCGGCGATGGCCGAGCTGCCGGGGACGGGCGCGGGCCCGTCCTCCGGGCCGAAGCAGTGCTCCAGCGGCGGGATCACGGGCGGCCCGGCCGTCGTACGGACGTCGTCGGGCAGGGTGTCCAGGTCGCCGTAGGAGGCGAGGACGCGGATGCGTTCCACCTCGCGGCCCTCGTCGTCGTACTGGAAGAGGGAGGCCTGGCCCGTCGACAGGGTCCGGCCGGTGCGGACGACGTCCGTGCGGACGACCGCCGGGCCGGGCCGCGACGCGGTCAGGTAGTGCGCCGAGATGGTGAAGGGGTCGGCGTGCGGCAGGGTGTCCGCGAGCGCGCGGCCCAGGACGGCCAGCAGATAGCCGCCGTTGACGGCGCTGATGATCGTCCAGCCCGCGGAGAGGTCGATGTCGTAGACGCCGGGCGCGCGCCGGGTGAGCGCGGTGTCGCGGTCGAACTCGCTGTCGCCGATCGTGGCACGGACGGCCGGTGCGGAGGCTGCTTCTGGCATGGCTGAACAGTACAAGAACTAACTACTAAGCGGTAGCTTTGGTCGGTTCCGGCTTGGGTGAGGCCTCGGCAATTTCTCGGTAAGTGTCCGCACTCGTCCGTAAACCCGAAGGGCCATCCGCCCCTCTGAAGAGACATGAGCCTCACCGGGACTGCGTTCCTCTACACGCTGATCGCGCTGTCGATCGTCGCGCTGGCGCTGCCGCTCGCCCTGTGGTCGCGCGTCCGCGGCCCCCGCGCCCTGCGCACCGCGACGCGCGCGCTGATGCTGCTGTTCGCCCAGGGGACTGCCGTGGCGCTGGTCTTCACGCTGGTCAACAACGCCAACAGCCTGTACGACAACTGGGCCGACCTGCTCGGCACCGGCGACCACGTGCAGCAGGCGGCCGACTTGGGCGCCGACGGCACCGGGGGCATCGCGCTGAAGCGGCTGCCCAAGGTGCGCCAGACCTTCCGGCCGGCCACCGGCCCCGGCATGCGCGCGGCCGGCGGCGTGCGCGTCACCCAGCTCAAGGGCCGGGTCTCGGGCGTGAACGCCGAGGTCTACGTCTGGCTCCCGCCGCAGTACGACGAACCGGCCTACCGGCACCACAAGTTCCCGGTCGTGGAGCTGCTGCCCGGCTATCCCGGCTCGGCGAAGGCCTGGTTCGGCTCGCTGCACGCGCACGAGCAGTTGGAGCCGCTGATGCGGGACGGGCAGGTCGCCCCCTTCATCCTGGTCGCGCCGCGCACCAATCTGCTGGCCGGGGTGGACACCGGCTGCGCCAACATCCCGGGCACGGTCAACGCCGACACCTGGCTGAGCGTCGACGTGCCGATGATGGTCATGGACAACTTCCGCGCCGAGTCCGCCCCGCGGGGCTGGGCGGTGGCCGGCTACTCGGCCGGGGCGCACTGCGCGGCCAAGCTGGCCGTCGCCCACCCCGACCGCTACCGGGCCGCCGTCAGCCTGTCCGGCTACAACGACCCGATCGGCGAACGCGACTCGCTCGCCGCGCAGACCCCCGCCCTGCGGGCCGAGAACAACCCCTACGCACTGCTGCGCAAGGCGTCCGTCCCGCCACGTATCTCGCTCTATCTCTCCGGCCAGCCGCACGACGGCTACGAGGCGGCCATCGCCCTGGAACAGACCGCGAAGGCACCGACGACCGTGCACGTGGTGTACGTCCCGAGGAGCGCGGGCGGTCACACCATGGCGCTGTGGCGGCCGCAGGTGGTCCCGGCGTTCCGCTGGCTGACGGAGGTGATGGGCCGCGACCACGTCACGGCAGGACGGGCTGCTCCTCCTCGCTCACCGTCGACCGCCGGTGCCACGCCCGCGGAGCTCGCCAGTGGAACCGCATCGCGAGCAGGCGCAGCACGAAGGCGGTGATCACCGCGAGGGCGCTGGTGAGCGGGTTCAGGGCGTCGTAGCGGATGCACAGGGCGGCCAGGGCGGCGCCGACGATCGCTGGGACCGCGTACAGGTCGCGGTCCCAGCGCAGCAGCGAGGGCACCTCGTTGGCGAGCACGTCCCGCAGCACACCGCCGCCCACCGCGGTGGTCAGTCCCAGGCCGGCGGAGGCGGTCAGGCCGAGCCCGTACTCGTACGCCTTGATCGTGCCGGCGACGCAGAACAGGCCGAGGCCGGCCGCGTCGAAGACGTTCACGGCGACCTGGATGCGCTCCACCTGCGGGTGCAGGAAGAAGACGAGCAGGGTGGCGAGCAGCGGGGTGAGGAAGTACCCCAGGTCCGTGAAGGCGGCGGGCGGTACGGCCCCGATGACCAGGTCACGGAAGAGCCCGCCGCCCAGCGCGGTGACCTCGGCGAGCACGGCGATGCCGAACACGTCGAAGTTCTTGCGCACGGCCAGCAGGGCGCCGGAGATCGCGAAGACGAAGATGCCGATCAGGTCGAGCATGTGCTGGACGGAGGGGCTGAACAGATGTGGGAGCACCCGAACATTCTCACCCCATGGCAAACCCCCGCCTTGCAAAACAAGGCGGGGGTCCTCCCGTGTGCTTACTTCTGCGCGGACTCCCCGGCAGCGGCCTTCTCCACCGACGCCTCCTTCGCCGAGGACAGCAGCTTGGTGTCCTGCGGCTGCTGGTCCTCGAAGTTCTCCGGGTGGTGGCAGGCGACGCGCTGCCCGGCCCGCAGCTCCACCAGCGGCGGCTCCGTGGTCTTGCAGATCTCCGTCGCCTTCCAGCACCGGGTGTGGAAGCGGCAGCCGCTCGGCGGGGCGATCGGCGAGGGCACGTCGCCCTTGAGCAGGATGCGCTCGCTCTTGCCGCCCCGGCGCTTGGGATCCGGTATCGGCACGGCCGACAGCAGCGCCTTGGAGTACGGGTGCATCGGCGACTTGTACAGCTTGTCGCGGTCGGCCAGCTCGACGATCTTGCCGAGGTACATCACGGCGATCCGGTCCGAGACGTGCCGGACGACCGACAGGTCGTGCGCGATGATCACGTACGTCAGGCCGAGCTCCTCCTGGAGGTCGTCCAGCAGGTTCACCACCTGCGCCTGGATCGACACGTCCAGCGCGGAGACCGGCTCGTCCGCCACCACCAGCTTGGGGTTGAGGGCGAGCGCCCGGGCGATGCCGATGCGCTGGCGCTGGCCGCCGGAGAACTCGTGCGGATAGCGGTTGTAGTGCTCGGGGTTGAGGCCGACCACCGACAGCAGCCGCTGGACCTCCTTCTTCACCCCGCCCTCGGGCTCGACGCCCTGGAGCCGGAAGGGGGCGCCGACGATCGTGCCGATGGTGTGCCGGGGGTTCAGCGAGGAGTACGGGTCCTGGAAGATCATCTGCACGTCGCGGCGCATGGGGCGCAGCTGGCCGGTCTTCAGGTGCGTGATGTCCTTGCCCTCGAACTCGACCGTACCGCCGGTCGGTTCGAGCAGCCGCGTGATCAGCCGTCCCATGGTGGACTTGCCGCAGCCCGACTCACCGACGACGCCGAGCGTCTCGCCCTTGCGGACCTCGAAGTCGATGCCGTCGACGGCGCGCACCGCGCCGGTCTGCCGCTGGAGCAGGCCCTTGCGGATCGGGAAGTGCTTCTCCAGGCCGGTCACCTTCAGCAGGACCTCGCCGTCGGCGGCGGTGTCCTGGGTGAGGGTGCTCCCGCTCGTGTCCGGTTTGCTCACCGCTTTTTCGTCGCTCACAGCTTCGGCGCAATCTCTTCGGTCCAGATACGCTCCCGCTGCTCCTGCGTCATGTGGCAGGCGGCCCAGTGCGAGCCGCCGACCTCGGTCAGCTCGGGGCGGACCGTGCGGGTGACGTTGTCCTTCGGGATGTCCGCGTACGGGCAGCGCGGGTGGAAGGCGCAGCCGGACGGGAGGTTGATGAGGGAGGGCGGGGCGCCCTTGATCGGGATGAGCCGGTCGGTCTCCTCGCGGTCCAGGCGCGGCATCGAGCCGAGCAGGCCCCAGGTGTAAGGGTGCCGGGGCTCGGAGAACACGTCCTCGGCGGGACCGCGCTCCACGCACCGGCCGCCGTACATGACCAGCAGGTCGTCGGCCATCTCGGCGACCACGCCCAGGTCGTGGGTGATCATGATGACCGCGGAGCCGAACTCCTTCTGCAGATCGTGGATCAGATCGAGGATCTGCGCCTGCACGGTGACGTCCAGGGCGGTGGTCGGCTCGTCGGCGATGAGCAGTTCGGGGTTGTTCACCAGCGCCATGGCGATCATGGCGCGCTGGCGCATACCGCCGGAGAACTCGTGCGGGTAGCCGTCCACGCGCTTGGCGGGCTCGGGGATGCCGACGCGGTCCAGCATCTCGATCGCCCGCTGCTTGGCGACCTTCTTGCTGACGTCGTTGTGGACCCGGTACGCCTCGACGATCTGCTGCCCGACCGAGTAGTAGGGGTGCATCGCCGACAGCGGGTCCTGGAAGATCATGGCCATCTTCCGGCCGCGCAGCCGCCGTACGTCGTCGGGGTCGGCCGCGATCAGCTCCTGGCCGTCCAGCCACACCTGGCCGGAGACCTTGGCGCGCGCCGAGCGGTGCAGGCCCATCACACCGAGCGAGGTGACGGACTTGCCGGAACCGGACTCGCCCACGATGCCCAGGGTCTTGCCCTTGCGCACGTCGAAGCTGACGCCGTCCACGGACTTGACCAGACCGTCGTCGGTGTCGAAGTGGATGCGCAGGTCGCGGACGGAGAGGAACACGTCGTCCGCCACGGACGGGGCGGTGGTGTCCGGCTCGCCGAGCGCGGCTTTGTCGAGCTTGCTCACGAGTACCTCACCCGGGGGTCGATGGCGGCGTACACCAGGTCGACGACGAGATTGCAGAAGACGATGAAGAACGCGGCGACCAGGGTCACGCCCATCACGATGGGCAGGTCGTTGTCCTTGATGGCCTGGACCGAGTATGCGCCGATGCCCTGGAGCGAGAACACGGTCTCGGTGAGCACCGCGGTGCCGACGAGGGTGCCGAAGTCCATGCCGAAGATGGTGACGATCGGAGTGAGCGCGGAACGCAGGCCGTGCTTGGTCACGACCGTGGTCTCCTTCAGACCCTTGGCCCTGGCCGTTCTGATGTAGTCCTCGCTCATCGTCTCCAGCATGCCCGCCCGGGTGAGCCTGGCGTAGAGCGCGGAGAAGAGGAAGGCGAGGCTGACCCAGGGAAGCACCATGTGCCATGCCCATTCGGCCGGGTTCTCGGTGAACGGGACGTAGTCGATGCTCTCCCAGACGGGAATCTCGTAGACGAAGAGCGCGAGCAGGATCTGGCCGGTGAAGAAGATCGGGAGCGAGACGCCGGCGAGCGCGATGAACATCGAGATGCGGTCGATCGGCTTGCCCTTGCGCAGTGCCGAGATCACGCCGGTGGTCACACCGGAGATCAGCCAGATCACCGCCGCACCGACGGCCAGCGAGAAGGAGACCGGGATCCGCTGCTCCAACTGGGGCCACACCTCGATGTGGCTCTTGAAGGAGTACCCGAAGCAGGGTGCGCCGCAGTGCGTCGCGTCGGGGCCGAACTTGTAGTCGGCGCCCACCACGAGGCCCTTGATGAACTCCCAGAACTGGACGTAGACCGGCTGGTCCAGACCCAGGTTCTGCTTGATGGCGGCGACGGACTCGGGGTTCGCGTCCTTGCCGACGTACTGGGTGGCCAACTGGTCGGCCGTCTGGCCCCCGAGGCGGGGCACCAGGAAGAAGATGGCGAAGGTGACTGCGCTGACCACCAGCAGCAACAGCACCGCGCCCATGACGCGTCGGAGGATGTACGCAGCCACAGCTGTACGGCCCCGGGTGGCCGCGGCGGGATCGTCCGCCGCGGCCACCCGGTGCCTTCACCTGCCTTTCGAAAGGATCCGGCCTGCTGGTTACTTCGAGGAGCCCATCAGCAGGTAGTCGTACATGCCGAGGTAGGCCTGCGTGACCGTGACGTTCGTCGCGGACGTCGGCCGGAGCAGCAGGTTCTTCCGGTAGATGACCGGGACGACCGAGGCATTGTCGAGCACCATCTTGTCGACCTCGCCCCAGGCCTTGGTGCGGGCCGCGTCGTCGGTGTTGGCGATCGCGTCCGTCAGGGCCTTGTTGATCTTCGGGTCGTCCAGTTCCATCAGGTTGTTGCCGCCCGAGGGCTTGATGGCGGCACCGTTGACGACCTGGTCGAGGAAGCCGTAGCCGGTCGGCCAGTCCGCGCCCCACGCCATCGACAGCATGCCGAGCTTGTTCTTGTGAACGTAGCTCGGGACACCGGCGAAGTTGGAGAAGTACTTACCGGCCGGGAACTGCTTGATCTCGATGTTGATGCCGATCTTCTTCAGCGACGCCTGGACGGCCGTCGCCTGCGCCACCTCGGCGGGGCGGTCGGAGCGGGCAGTCATGATCGTGCTGAAGCCGTTCGGCTTGCCGCACGCCTTCAGCTCCGCCTTGGCCTTGGCCACGTCACCCTTGTGACCCTCGGTCGCGTAGGTGTCGAACTTGGCGTAGCCGTTGACCGACGGCGGCAGCAGCGTGGTCGCCACGTCACCCTTCGGCGAGCCGCCCATGGCGTCGAGCACCGACTGCTTGTCGAGGCCCCACTGCACAGCCTTGCGGCAGTGGATGTTGTCGAACGGTGCCACCTTCAGGTTCAGCGCGATGTACTGCGTCGCACCGGCGTACGAGCTGTCCGTCTGGTTGACGTACTTGCCCCGCAGCACCTTCGGCTGGGTCTGCGGCTGCACACCCGTGCCCGCCGCGTCAACCGTGATCTTGTCGGAGAGCAGGTTGTTGTCGACCGTGACCGGGTTGACCTTGAACTTGATCGTGACCTTGTCCGGCAGGGCCTTACGGATCGGGTCCGTCTTGGCGTCCCACTGCGGGTTGCGCACGAGGGTGGCGCCGCGGCCCTCCTCGTAGGACTGGAACTGGTACGGGCCGGAGGACACGATGTTCTGCACGTACTTCGCACCGTTGTCCTTCGCCTTCGGCACCGGCGCCGTCTGCGAGAACGTCGCCAGGTAGTCGAAGTCGGCGAACGGCTGCTTCAGCTTGAAGACGATCGTCCGGTCGTCCGGCGTCTCGATGGACTTGATGCCCTCGGCGGACTTGTCCTTGTACGGGCCCTTGTACTTGTCGCCGCCCTCGAGGTACGCCTTGAAATACGTCGGGCCGTTGGACAGCGCCTCGGGCGCGAAGTTGGAGCGCTCGACGGCGTACTTCACGTCCTTGGACGTCACCGGGGTGCCGTCCTGGAACTTCACACCCGCACGCAGCTTGTACGTCCAGGTCTTGGCGTCCGGGCTGGACTTGCCGAGGCCCTCGGCGAGGTCCGGCACGACCTCCAGGCCTTCCTTGCCCGCCGCCGGTTTGAACGTGGTGAGCGTTCTGCCGTAGAGGCGGGAGAAGTTCTGCACCCAGCCGTAGTACGTGTTGCCCGGGTCGAGGGAGTCCGGCACGTCCGAGTGCTCGTACGAGACCGTACCGCCCTTCTTGCTCGACGCGTTGACGATCGAGTTCAGCGCGGCGTCCTTCTTGCCGTTGCCTCCCCCGTCGTTGTCGTCACCTCCGCCGCCGCACGCGGCAGCACCCAGCGACAGCGCCAGGACCGACGCAACGCCGGCGGTCACCCTTCTCGTCTTCACCTGAGGAAGCCCCCTCATTCGATGGATCACTTGCTGCGAGGGTCGAGGGCGTCACGCAGCCCGTCACCCAGCAGGTTGAAGGCCAGGACGGTGATGAAGATCGCCAGTCCGGGCACGAACATGTACTGCGGATCAGCCGTGTAGAGATCCACAGCGTTGCTGAGCATGCCGCCCCAGGAGGCCTGCGGCGGAGCGATACCGACACCGAGGAAGCTCAGCGCGGCCTCGAACAGGATGTTCGTCGGGATGATCAGCGTCGAGTAGACGAGGATCGGCGCGACGAGGTTCGGGAGCAGCTCCCGGAACAGGACGTACGGGCCGCGCGCCCCGAGGCTCGTGGCGGCCTCGATGAACTCCCGCTTGCGCAGGGTCATCGTCTGGGCGCGCACGATGCGGCCGATGTACGGCCAGCTGAAGAACCCGATCACGAAGATCAGCACGCAGATGCGCAGCGACAGCCCGTCGAGGCCGAAGAAACCGTCCTGCACCGAGGCCGAGATCGAGATGGCGAACAGCAGCAGCGGGAACGCCAGGAAGGTGTCCATCAGCCTGCTGATGACGCTGTCGATCCAGCCGCCGTAGTAGCCGGCGATGACGCCGAGCACCGTGCCGATGCACACGGACAGCAGCGTGGCGCCGCCCGCGACCAGGAGGGAGACCCAGGAGCCGTCGATGATGCGGGCGAGCATGTCCCGGCCGTACTGCGGGTCCACCCCGAGCGGGTGGTCCCAACTCATGCCTCCCCAGCCGCCCTTGGGGGCGAGCAGCGCGGGGTCGATGAGGTCCTGGTTGAACTTGTTGGGATCGAGGTTGAAGATCCACTGGATCGGCTTGGAGAACACCGCCATCAGTACGAGCAGGATGACGATGACGCCTCCCGCCATCGCCACCTTGTCCCGCTTGAAGCGCATCCAGGCGATCTGGGTGAGCGAACGCCCTTCGATCTGGCTCTTCTTGACCCCGGAGAGCACGGCCTCGGGCTGTGCTCCGGCTTCCGCCCCGGTGGTCTCGATCGGTGCGGTCACGGTGCGATTGACCCCTCTCGGGCCGGCGATCGCCGAGCCCCTGGCTGCCGCTGTAGCGGTTTGTTTGTCTCGTACACGAGACCGACCCGGCCCGTGTCTTGCGGGGAGTCTTCAACGCTTTGGCGATCTGTTGCCAGACTTGACGGTGAAAGGATGCGTAAACGTGATGCTGTCTGCGGGGATCCGTTATCCGGACAACAGGTAACGGGGGTCGGACGCGCTGCAATAGGGGCATTTTAGGGCATACCCCTGATTTTCCCCCTTATCTACGCGCGAAGAGCTGAGAGCTAGTCGCATTTGAGGGTGGGGAAACAGGGACCCGCGGGCCGGCCGCGGAGTGGGTCAGTACCTGCCCTGAGCCGGGGGGAAGCCGTAGTCCGAGGCCGGTGCCTGGGCCTGGACAGGGGCGGTGGCGTGGGCCTCGCGGTCGTAGAAGGGACGGGCGCTCGCGCGCAGCCACATGGCGACCGGGTCGTGTTCGTCGGACATGGCGACGGTCGAGACGGGCAGCCCGTCCGGTACGGCACCGAGGGACTGCTGCATCATCGCGCGCACGGAATCCACGGCCGGCGGCGAAGTGTCGTACACATCCAGTCCGATGGCGAGGTACGGCGCCCCGAGCGCGGGCTGCACCCAGGCCCGGCGCAGCGAGCGGACGGCCGGGGTGCGGTGGGCGTTCTGCGCGAGCAGGGCGTAGAACTGCGGGATCTCGATGGCCGGTTCGGACAGCCGCAGCGGGCCGGCGGGCTGGCGGTCCAGGCCTGTGGCGATCCGGCGCAGGTCGAGCCAGGGGATGCCGACACCGCCGCCGGGGGCGTGCGGGTTGAGCCAGAGGCCGTAGTGGTCGGGGTAGAGGGCGCGGGCCACGTCGACTCCGTCGACCACCTCGTAACTGCGGTTCCAGCCGCTGGCCGAGAGCTCCTGGGCGGAGGTCACGCAGGGCGCGTAGCCGTAGCCGTCGACCTCCATGTTCCCGTACTGGGCGTCGGGGGAGCCCGCCTGGCCGTGCCAGAGGAGCATCCAGATCTGGCCGGAGTGCGGGGTCGCGAGCGCGCGCAGGAGTGCCTCGTAGGCGTCGTAACGCCCGGGCGTGACCTGGCGCAGCATGTGCTCGACCTGTCCGGCCGCGGCCGTGCCGCTCGCGCTCACCTTTACCGCCCCTTCGTACAACGCCTCGACCGTGACCTAGCTTAAGCCCGCCCGGAGCTCGGGGCTTGGTGCCGTCTTGCGGCCGCGGGTTGTTCGTGGTTGATCGCGCCCACGCGGCGGAGCCGCATGATGTTACAGACCCGCGCCCCTGAGGCGCCTCGCCCCTAGGGGCGTTTGCTAGTGAACCCTCTGGAAGAACGGGCGCACTCGCTCCCGCATCCACTCGCCCACCGGATCCTCCGCCACGTCCAGGAGGACCAGGTTGACCGGCCACGGGGCCGGGGACTTGGTGACGGCGCGGGTGAGGGCCTCCAGGGGGAGGGCCCGCAGGTCGCCTTCCCACTGGGAGAGTTCGACGCCCACGAACATCACCGGGTCGGCGGTCTCGATCGCGGCGAGGCAGCGGCGGGCGGTGACGACGACGCCGATCGCCTCGAACTCGGCGGAGGCGGCGGCGAGGAAGTCCACCGGGTCCTCCTGCCAGTCGGGCTCGAAGAGGCGGACCCGGCCGCCGCTCGCGGGGCCGTCCAGGGGGGTCCGGCCGGCCCGGCAGAGCTCGGCAACGGCGGGCGGCGGGAGTGGGATGCCGACCACGCCGCCCGGGTTGATGGCTATCCCGGCATGCGGGGGCAGGCCGCGGGCGAACTCCACCGCGGGCGCGATGGTGTACGACATGTGGGAGCCGACGACCTGGCGGAACTGCTCCTCGGAGCTGAACACCGGCACGTAGGCCTGGCCCTCGATCTCGATGCCGGGCAGGTCCAGGGGGCCACTGCGGGGCCCGCCGCCGCTCGGCAGGGGGACCCAGACGAAACTCCGGCCGAGCACCTCGACGATCCGCCCGCCGGCCGACGGCCCGGCGCCAAGGGAGGCCGAGAGCACCTCCTCCAGTTCGTTGCCTGGCCATCCGCCGTGCGGATGGGTCTGCGTGTGCGCCGGGAAGTCCGCGGAGAAGTCCGCCGGGAAGTCCATCTGCCTACCGCCTGCCTGGAACCACTGCTGTGGCTCAAAAGGCTAGCGTCTCGCCGGCCGCCTGCGGTCAGCCCGTGAACCCGATCCGGCGAAGGGTGTCCGCCGCGTCCCGGTCGACGAGGATCGACGAGCCGCAGCCCGCGGGCAGTTCGCCCCGCTCCGCGGCGCGCAGCAGGCGGGTGGTCGCCGCGCGGTGGCGCAGGAACGCGTACCGCGAGACACCGCGGCCGCGGTCGCGCTGGCCGGCCAGGGCCTCCTCGGGGGTGACGTCGAGCATGAGCAGATGCAGGGTGCCGCCCCGGCGGTGGGCCTCGCGCGCCAGCCAGCGGCGGACCCAGGCCTGGGTGCCGCAGTCGTGCACGACGACGCCCTCGCCGGTGCGCAGGGCGCGGCGCAGCCCGGCGTAGTGGGCGAGGCGGACGAGCGGGCGGTAGACCGCGTACGGCAGGAAGCGCGGCATGCGGCCGTCCCAGCGGTCGCGGGTGTCCTGGGAGTCGATGCGCCGGCCGGGCACGGTGCGCCGCATCAGCGTGGACTTGCCGCTGCCGGGCAGGCCCGTGACCACGACGAGGTCGCGAGGGCCGAACAGCAGCGCGTGCGGGCTGCGGCCGGCGCGCTCGCGCAGATCGCGGACGACCGGCACCGGCAGCGGGCCGCAGCCCGCGCGTGCCGGACCGGCCGGCTGCTCGGGCAGCGCGACGCCCGTTGTCGTGGCGTACGCGGTGGTCCTGTTCACCGTGATCGTCCTCCCCTGGGGCCAGGTACGGAAGACCCATCCCCGCCGAGTGTAAAGAGAAGGTAATGCCCGATGTCTCTCTTTTTAGTCCTCTTCCTGCAACAGGCCTGCTACAGGGTGGTGCCCCTGCCACCCCGCGACGATGCGTGCAATGATGTGCGCGCCAACTGCATACCGGCCGTTTGAATCCGCGCGGGAGAGTTCCCAGCACCGCTGACGCTGGGGCGCCGAAGGAGCAAGTCCCTCCCTTGAATCTCTCAGGCCCCGTTACCGCGCGGGCGAGGCACATCTGAAAAGCGGGCCATCTCCTGTCGTCGAGGCGACGGGCGTGGCTCCACCCAAGGTGCAAGCCGTGTCCCCCGTGGTCATGGCGAACCTCTCAGGTTCCGATGACAGATGGGGAGGAACGACCTCGCCCGTCATGCCCCTGGGAGACGCGACCGATGAGCAGTACAGGAGAACTCCGCCACACCGCGCTCGATGCCCTGCATCGCTCGCTCGGCGCGACGATGACCGACTTCGCCGGCTGGGACATGCCCCTGCGCTACGGCTCCGAGCGCGACGAGCACAACGCCGTGCGCACGAAGGCCGGGCTCTTCGACCTCTCCCACATGGGGGAGATCACCGTCACCGGTCCGCAGGCCGCCGCCCTCCTCGACTACGCCCTGGTGGGCAACATCGGCGGCGTCAAGCCCGGCCGCGCCCGCTACACCATGATCTGCCGGGCCGACGGCGGCATCCTCGACGACCTGATCGTCTACCGGCTGGCCGAGACCGAGTACATGGTCGTCGCCAACGCCTCCAACGCCCAGGTCGTGCTGGACGCCCTGGCGGAACGTTCCGCGGGCTTCGACGCCGAGGTGCGCGACGACCGGGACGCCTACGCGCTGATCGCCGTGCAGGGGCCTCAGTCCCCGGGGATCCTGAAGTCCCTCACCGACGCCGACCTCGACGGCCTGAAGTACTACGCCGGTCTGCCCGGCACGGTCGCGGGCGTCCCGGCCCTGATCGCCCGGACCGGCTACACCGGCGAGGACGGCTTCGAGCTGTTCGTGAAGCCGGAGCACGCGGTCGAGCTGTGGCAGGCCCTGACCAAGGCGGGCGAGGGCGCCGGACTGGTCCCGTGCGGGCTGTCCTGCCGCGACACGCTGCGCCTGGAGGCGGGCATGCCGCTGTACGGGCACGAGCTGAGCACGTCCCTCACGCCCTTCGACGCCGGGCTCGGCCGGGTGGTGAAGTTCGAGAAGGAGGGCGACTTCGTGGGGCGCGAGGCCCTGCGGGAGGCCGCCGCCCGCGCCGAGCAGAACCCGCCCCGCGTGCTGGTCGGCCTGGTCGCCGAGGGCCGCCGGGTGCCGCGCGCCGGGTACGCGGTCGTGGCCGGCGGCGAGGTGATCGGCGAGGTCACCTCCGGCGCCCCCTCCCCCACCCTCGGCAGGCCGATCGCGATGGCCTACGTCGACGCCGCGCACGCCGCGCCCGGCACGACCGGCGTGGGCGTGGACATCCGGGGCAGTCACGAGCCGTACGAGGTCGTGGCGCTGCCGTTCTACAAGCGCCAGAAGTAGACACTGACCAAGGGCCGCGGCAGCGACCCCGCTGTCCGTCCTCCCAGCTCACCAGCAGTCCCCCCTTCCACAGCACTCCCGCGCGTACAGGAGAATCCAGGCCATGAGCAACCCCCAGCAGCTGCGTTACAGCAAGGAGCACGAGTGGCTGTCGGCCGCCGAGGACGGCGTCTCGACGGTCGGTATCACGGAGCACGCGGCCAACGCGCTCGGCGATGTCGTGTTCGTCCAGCTCCCCGAGGTCGGTGACTCGGTGTCCGCGGGCGAGACCTGCGGCGAGCTGGAGTCGACCAAGTCGGTGTCCGACCTCTACTCCCCCGTCTCCGGTGAGGTCACCGAGGTCAACGAGGACGTCGTGAACGACCCGTCGCTGGTGAACTCGGCCCCCTTCGAGGGCGGCTGGCTGTTCAAGGTGCGGGTCACGGACGAGCCGGGCGACCTGCTCTCCGCCGACGAGTACACCGCGTTCTCCGCGGGCTGAGGAGTCGTAGCCGTATGTCCGTCCTGAACACACCCCTGCACGAGCTCGACCCGGCCGTGGCCGCCGCGGTCGACGCCGAGCTGCACCGGCAGCAGTCCACGCTGGAGATGATCGCCTCGGAGAACTTCGCTCCGGTCGCGGTCATGGAGGCGCAGGGCTCGGTCCTCACCAACAAGTACGCCGAGGGCTACCCGGGCCGCCGCTACTACGGCGGCTGCGAGCACGTCGACGTGGTCGAGCAGATCGCGATCGACCGGGTCAAGGAGCTGTTCGGCGCCGAGCACGCCAACGTCCAGCCGCACTCGGGCGCCCAGGCCAACGCCGCCGCGATGTTCGCGCTGCTCAAGCCTGGCGACACCATCATGGGTCTGAACCTCGCGCACGGCGGGCACCTGACCCACGGCATGAAGATCAACTTCTCCGGCAAGCTCTACGACGTCGTCGCCTACCACGTCGGCGACGACGGCCGGGTCGACATGGCCGAGGTCGAGCGGCTGGCCAAGGAGTCCAGGCCCAAGCTGATCGTCGCGGGCTGGTCGGCCTACCCGCGGCAGCTGGACTTCGCGGAGTTCCGCCGGATCGCGGACGAGGTCGGCGCGTACCTGATGGTCGACATGGCCCACTTCGCCGGGCTCGTCGCGGCCGGGCTGCACCCGAACCCGGTCCCGCACGCGCACGTGGTGACCACGACGACCCACAAGACGCTGGGCGGCCCGCGCGGCGGTGTGATCCTGTCCACGGCCGAACTCGCCAAGAAGATCAACTCCGCTGTCTTCCCCGGTCAGCAGGGCGGTCCGCTGGAGCACGTGATCGCGGCCAAGGCGGTCGCCTTCAAGGTCGCGGCCTCGGAGGACTTCGAGGAGCGCCAGCGCCGTACGCTGGAGGGTGCCCGCATCCTGGCCGAGCGTCTGGTGAAGGACGACGTCCGGGCGGTGGGCGTGGACGTCCTGTCCGGCGGCACGGACGTGCACCTGGTCCTGGTCGACCTGCGCCACTCGGAGCTGGACGGCCGGCAGGCCGAGGACCGCCTCCACGAGGTGGGCATCACGGTCAACCGCAACGCGATCCCGAACGACCCGCGTCCGCCGATGGTGACGTCCGGTCTGCGGATCGGCACGCCGGCCCTGGCGACGCGGGGCTTTACGGCCGAGGACTTCGCGGAGGTCGCGGACGTCATCGCCGAGGCGCTGAAGCCGTCCTACGACGCGCGGGCCCTCAAGGCCCGGGTGAAGGCCCTGGCCGACAAGCACCCGCTGTACCCGGGTCCGAACACGTAACGAAGAAACCTTTCGGGCGCCGCGCGGCCACAAGCGGCGCGGCGCCCACCCCCTTCGCACCACCCCCGTAGTCAGGAGTTCCCGTGGCCATCTCGGTCTTCGACCTGTTCTCGATCGGCATCGGCCCGTCCAGCTCCCACACGGTCGGCCCGATGCGCGCGGCCCGGATGTTCGCCCGGCGGCTGCACAACGAGGAACTGCTCACCCCGACCGCGAAGGTCCGCGCGGAGCTCTACGGCTCGCTCGGCGCCACCGGCCACGGCCACGGCACGCCCAAGGCGGTGCTGCTCGGACTGGAGGGCGACTCGCCGCGCACGGTGGACGTGGAGACGGCCGACGAACGCGTGGAGACGATCAAGGCCGACGGCCGGCTGAGGCTGCTGGGCGAGCACGAGATCGCGTTCTCCTACGACGACGACATGGTCCTGCACCGCCGCAAGGCCCTGCCGTACCACGCGAACGGCATGACCCTGTGGGCGTACGACGCCTCGGGCGCGGAGTTGCTGACGAAGACGTACTACTCGGTCGGCGGCGGCTTCGTCGTCGATGAGGACGCGGTCGGCGCGGACCGCATCAAGCTCGACGACACGGTGCTGAAGTACCCCTTCCGCACGGGCGACGAGCTGCTGCGCGTGGCCGGGGAGACGGGCCTGTCCATCTCCGCGCTGATGCTGGAGAACGAGCGGGCCTGGCGCACCGAGGAGGAGATCCGCGCCGGTCTGCTGGAGATCTGGCGGGTGATGGAGGCGTGCGTGGCGCGCGGCATGTCCCGCGAGGGCATCCTGCCGGGCGGTCTGAAGGTGCGCCGCCGGGCCGCGAACACCGCCCGCAAGCTGCGCTCCGAGGGCGACTCGAAGGCCCTCGCCATGGAGTGGATCACGCTCTACGCGATGGCGGTCAACGAGGAGAACGCGGCCGGCGGCCGGGTCGTGACCGCCCCGACGAACGGCGCGGCCGGCATCATCCCGGCGGTCCTGCACTACTACGTCAATTTCGTGCCCGGCGCCGACGAGGAGGGCGTGGTCCGCTTCCTGCTCGCCGCGGGCGCGATCGGCATGCTGTTCAAGGAGAACGCGTCCATCTCCGGCGCCGAGGTCGGCTGCCAGGGCGAGGTCGGCTCCGCCTGCTCGATGGCGGCGGGCGCGCTGGCCGAGGTGCTCGGCGGCTCGCCGGAGCAGGTCGAGAACGCCGCGGAGATCGGCATGGAGCACAACCTCGGCCTGACCTGCGACCCGGTCGGCGGCCTGGTCCAGATCCCGTGCATCGAGCGCAACGGCATGGCCGCGGTGAAGGCCGTCACGGCCGCGCGCATGGCGATGCGCGGCGACGGCTCCCACAAGGTGTCCCTGGACAAGGTCATCAAGACCATGAAGGACACCGGCGCGGACATGTCGGTGAAGTACAAGGAGACCGCGCGGGGCGGGCTGGCCGTCAACATCATCGAGTGCTGAGGGCCCGGGCGGCGGCTGTCGCGGCGGTCGTGGCGGAAGGAGCTGTCGCCACCGAGCCGGTGAGGCGGCGTCAGTTCCTCGAAGGCCGGGCACAGTTGCGGGGGCCGGCGGTCACCGGGCCGACTCGCGGACGTCCGCCACGGCCGCGGGCAGATCGGCCGGGTCCTCGGTGACGACGATCGCCACGACGGTGTCCGTGCCGGGCCAGTCCTCGGCGAGGACGACCCGGGGGCGGGTGAGCGCGGCCACGGCCACCTCGCCCGCCGGGCGCCCGTCCTCGGGCAACAGCACCATGGCCGCGCCGCGACTCGGCTCGGGGGTCTCGCCGGGCAGCTCTCCGTCGGTGAGCAGGGCGAGCAGCGCCTCGTAGGGACGGACGGCACCCTGGTGCGCGTACGGGATGAGGTGGGAGTTGATCAGGTCGCCGCCGAGCCGTCCGCCGACCTCCAGGACGACGGGGCCCGCGGAGCCGAGCCGCAGGTCGACATGGAATCCCCCGGTCCCGAGGCCGACGGCGAGCACGGCCTGCTCGGCGGCCCGCATCAGATCCTTCACCTGCGCCTGCGCCAGGGCGGAGGGGACAGCCGTGGCCCACGACGGGGACAACGGCCCCTCGACGCTCTTGTCGGTGACGCCGAGGATCCGCACCGTGCCGTCGGAGACGACACCGGAGACCGAGTGCTCGGAGCCGTCGACGTACTCCTCGACGAGGAAGTCGCTGGTCTTGGAGTAGTTGGCGGCCGTGAGCGCGAACACCTCGTCCAGGCCGGTGTCCTGGGTGATCAGCGCCATGCCGCGGCCGCCGGAGCAGTGGGCGGGCTTGAACACCAGGGGCCGGCCCGCGGTGCCGAGCTCCGAGACGGCGGCGCGCAGCTCGTCGCGTGTCCGGCCCGCGCGCCAGGGTGGGTTGAGCCCGTACGGCTCCATGTCCCTGCGCTGGGCCGCCTTGTCCGTGGTGACGGCCGCGGCGTCGGTACCGATGCCGCGCACGCCGAACCGCTCGGCGAGCAGCGCGGTGAGGCCGACGTACTTGTCGCCCCAGCAGGCGACCGCGACGAGGGCCTGGTCCGGGGCGGCCTGAGCGGCCTGCTCCGCGAGCGAGGAGCCGCGGTCGAAGGAGCCGAGCCGGTGGTCGGGCAGCCCGGTGTGGGAGACGTCGGCGTCGGAGGCGACGTGGACGCTCAGTCCCCGCGCGGCGGCGGCGTCGAGTTCGGCGCGCCATTCCAGGGGGGAGCGCCGCAGGCCGAGGTAGAGCACCGTGCCGCTCCCGGCCTCGCCGCCGCCGTCCGCTGCCGTCGGGGTCGCCGCGGGGGTGTGTGCTGTCGTCATCCGGCCGGACACCGTTCTCGTTCGCAAGTTGACAATTACACGTCAGTCCACAGCAGCCCGTGCCATGGTGGTGGGCACCAACTCCCCCTCCCCCACCAGCACTTCAGGGAGCCCCCATGCTGCGCGGCATAGACGTGAGCGCCTACCAGTCCTCCTCCTACAACACCGACGGCCTCTCCTTCGTCTTCGTCAAGGCGACCGAGGGGCGTTCCTACGTCAACCCCAGACTCGCCGCCCAGACGAAGCGAGCCCGCGACGCCGGGCTGGTCGTCGGCTTCTACCACTTCCTGTGGCCCGGCAATCTCACCGCCCAGGCCGAGTACTTCGTCGGCAAGGCCCCGGACCGGCCGGGCGACATCCTCGCCGTCGACTGGGAGACGACCAGCAACGGGACGCACGCGAGCAACGCGGAGAAGGACCTGTTCATCCGGAAGCTGAAGGACCTCCGGCCGAACAACCAGGTGGTGCTCTACTGCAACAGGAACTTCTGGCTGAACCACGACACGACGTCCTACGCGGGCGACGCCCTGTGGATAGCCGACTACGTCAGCGCGGGAAAGCCCCGCATCAAGGCCAGGTGGCGCTTCCACCAGTACACCGACGACCCGCTGGACAAGAACGTGGCCGACTTCGAGAGCAAGGCGGCGCTGCGGAAGTGGGCGGCGGACGCGTGACCTTCGCAGGGGACTTTGCGGACACCCCCTAGCCGCGGAAGTCCGGTGTGCGTTCCGGGGACGCCTCCGCCAGGGCCTTCGTGACCGCTTCGACGCCGCCGCGCAGGCCGTAGACCGGGGTGTCGGGCTGCTGGCGCCAGGAGTCGTCGATGCCGCCCGCGTCGACGGTGTCGAAGCCGAGTTCATCGATCAGGTCCCGTACCTTGCGCTTGGCCGCCTCGTCGTCGCCGGCCACCGGGAGGGCCATACGGTCGGGGTCGCCGGCCGGGAGCGGGCGCTCCAGGATGTCCTGGGCGTACGTGCCGTTGAAGGCCTTGATCACGGGGTGGCCGATCTGCCGTTCCGTCCAGCGGCTCTCGGTGAGGCCCTCGTCCTCGATCGCGGCGATCCTGCCATCCCGGTGCCGGGGGTAGTAGTTGCCGGTGTCGATGACCGCGACGCCGTCGGCCGTCTCGTCGAACAGGCCGGACGGCAGGTCGGGGACCGCCTTCAGCGGGACGGTGACGACGACGATCTCGGCGCCCCGGGGTGCCTCCTCGACCGTCACGGGTGTCGCGCCGGTCTCCTCCGCAAGGGCCGTGAGTGTGTGCGGGCCTCGGGAGTTGGCGACGGACACGTCGTGACCGAGGGCTGTGAGCCGCCGGGTCAGATTGCCGCCGATGTTGCCGGCGCCGATGATGCCGATCTTCATGTCCTCGCCTCGCCCTTCCGGGAATCGGTGACGCCTGGGCCTCTTCGCGGGGCCTTCGTGATCAGTGTCAACCTCCGGAGCGGATGGGCTATTCCGGGTTCCGGGCCGGCGCGAACGGGTCCTCCAGTTCCCCGCGCAGCACCTCCGCCGCCCCCTCCGCGTCCCCGTCCGCCACCGCCCGGACGAGTGCCTCGTGCGCCTCGTCGCCGGTGTCCGGGTCGTCGGCGCGCAGGCCGGTCAGGGACAGCAGCTCGATCAGGCCCTCGCGCAGGACGGGGGTGAACTCGGCGAACAGGTCGGCGAGCACCGGGTTGTGGGCGGCGGCGACCACGGCGGCGTGGAAGGCGATGTCCGCGTCGACCGGCTGCCCGTGCACCCGCGCCACCCGTACGCCGGGGATCTCGTCCACACCGCCTTCTCGGGCACCCACCAGGACGCGATCAGCAAGGTACTGGCCCGGCACGCCGAGCGGGCCAGGGAGCTGGGCGTGCCCGAGCGGCAGGCGCCCTGGTCGGTGCCGTACCTGCCGATCGACCCGGCCGACGTGGGCCGCTCCTACGAGGCGGTGATCCGCGTGAACTCGCAGTCGGGCAAGGGCGGCACGGCCTACCTGCTGCGCACCCGTCACGGCGTCGACATCCCCGCGCGCATGCGGCCGGACTTCTCCCGGGCCGTGCAGGAGGCGACGGACGACAGCGGGCGGGAGATGACGGCGAAGGAGCTGTACGCGCTGTTCAGGGCGACGTACGTCGTGGAGGACGGGGAGGTGGGACTGGAGGCCTGGTCCGTGCACCGCGACGAGACCGGCGGCCATCGCTTCGTGTGCACGCTGCGGACCGGCGAGCGCACCGGCGACTACGAGGGCACCGGCGGCGGACCGGTCTCCGCGTTCGTCGACGCGCTGGCCGGCGCCGGGATCGGCGTCGGCGTGCTCGACTTCTGCGAGCAGGGCGGCGACGAGGGCACGAACGCCTTCGCCGAGTGCCGTGTCGGCGGCAGGACGTGCTGGGGCGCGGGCCGGGACTCCTCGGCCCTGGGCGCCTCGGTCCGGGCGGTGCTGTCCGCGGTGAACAGGGCGCTGCGGTGACGCAAGTCGTCCTGCGGGCCGAGGACGTCCACGTCGTACGCGACGGCCGGCCGATCCTGGCGGAGGTGTCGCTGACCGTCCGGGCCGGTGAGCACTGGGCGTTGCTCGGCGCGAACGGCGCCGGCAAGTCGACCCTGCTCGGCCTGTTCGGCGCGCTCGTCCACCCGACCCGGGGCTGCGTGGAGGTGCTGGGCCACCGGCTGGGCCGGGTCGACGTGCGGGAGCTGCGTGCGCACGTCGGCCATGTCGACCCGCGGCATCCGCTCACCTCGCCGCTGCGGGTACGGGACGTCGTCCTGACCGGCCTCACCAACTCGGTCGAGCCGCTGCCCCGGTGGCGTCCGGCGCCGGAGCAGCGGGAGCGGGCGGAGCGGCTGATCCGGACGCTGGGGCTCGCCGAGCACCGTGAGGCGCGCCGGCCCACGCTCTCCCAGGGGCAGCGCGGCCGGACCCTGATAGCGCGGGCCCTCATACCCGAGCCCCGGCTGCTGCTCCTGGACGAACCCGCCACCGGCCTGGACCTGCCGGGCCGGGAGCAGTTGATCGGGGCGCTCGGGGAACTGCGCCGGGAGCATCCGCACCTGGCGACGGTCCTGGTCACCCACCACCTGGAGGAGCTGCCGGCCCACACGACACACGCCCTGCTGCTGCGCGCGTCCGCTCGCGGGCGGCCCGGTGGCCGGGGTGCTGACCGCCGACCGGCTCGGCAAGTGCTTCGACCTGCCGCTGACGCCGGAACGGCACGACGGCCGCTGGAGCGTACGCACGGCACGACGGGGATGACGTGGGGCCCGGTCCGTCCGAGGACGGACCGGGCCCCACGACCCTCGGCGCCGGAGCGCCGGCGTCACTTGTTCAGGTAGCCCCAGAACTCGTCGAAGCTCAGCTTCTTGTCGCCGTCGAGGTCGCGAGTCTTGATGACGACCTCGGCGACCGACTCGGTCACGTTCCAGTCGCCGGACCGGGCCAGAGCGGACTTGAACTCGGCAGCGGTGATGAATCCGTCGCCGTCCGTATCGATCTGCTCGAACTGCTTGCGTGCTTCCTCGATGTCCGCCACCGATCCGCCCCTACTCTCTGTTCTGCGTCTTGCTGACGCAGGTCAGATTAACCGCCCGTACGTGCGACCAGCGCGGCGACCACCCAGGCGAACTCCTCGTCGTAGGTCGGCTGGGGCCCGAGGCCGTTCACGATGGCCTGCAGCTCGCGGTAGCGGGCGACCCGGGCGTTGGAGGCGGCCGTGAGGCGCTCGAGCACGGCGGACCGGTCGGCGTGGCCGAGCAGTTCCCGCAGGACGTCATCGGCCTCCGGCGCCTCGGGCGCGATGCCGCGCCGACGTGCCCCGGCCGCGAGCTGGACGAGCCGGCTCATGAACCACAGGGACGACCCGGCCGGGACGTCCGGCCCCCGGTCCTCCGCGTTGAACTTGATCATCCGCCGCATCTGCGCCCGGAAGCCGGGGTCCTGGATGAGCTCGGCGAGCTCCACCCAGGCGTCCACCTGCTCGGGCGTGGGGTCGTCGGGCAGCTGCGCGGCCGCGAAACGCAGCCTGCTGCGGATGTCCGGATCGGCCGTGTCGATCCCCTCGAAGATCTCGGCCATGAAGTCCTCGACGATCCGTCGTCGCTCGGCCGCCGACAGCCGCGCCAGTTTGTTCATGAGTGTCATCTCCTCCGCGCTGGAACCACGTTTCGCCACTGTCGACAGCACCGCACGGGTCACCTTGAGCGACCGGATCTGCGCGTCCAGCGCGACCACGTGCGCGGCGGCGACCTGCGCGACCGTCGTCTCACCGGCCAGCACCCGGCGGACGTCAGCCAGCCCGAGGCCGAGTTCGCGCAGGGTCCGGATCAGCTCCAGCCGCGCCACGGACGCGGCGTCGTACAGCCGGTAGCCACCCGCGGACCGGGCCACCGGGGGCAGTGCGCCCTCGTCGGACCAGTACCGGATGGTGCGCACGGTCAGTCCGGTGACCCGGGCCAGTTCGCCGATGGTGAGCAGTCCGGTGCCGTCGTCGATCATGTCTGGGAGTCTGGGCCTTCCAGTGGGTGGAGACTCAAGGAGTGCGTGGGTGGCGGACACTCTGGGGGACATTCTCGACGCGGCGGCACGCGGCGTCTTCCCGCCGGCGGACGGCCGTACGACGATCGTGCCGCAGCCCTCGCCCCGGGACGCGGGGGTCCTGGCCTTCACGGCTCACTCGGTCGTCTTCACCGACGAGGATCCCGACTGGGTGCGGCGGACGCTGGCCGGGACCGACTGCGACCGGCTCGCGGCCACGATGAACGCCCGCTTCCTGACGGCCCTCATGGACCGGACGGGACGTACGTCCGACACCGTCGACGTGCTGCTGACCGGTGCCGCGCTGCCCGGGGAGCCGTCGGTCGCGCTGGCGGAGATCGACGATCCCGGCCATCCGCGCGTGGAATCCGCACGCCGGCGGCGTGACGACGTGCGGGTGTGGGCGGCGGACGGCGGGGTGCTCGTGCTGGGCCGTGGCGTGGCCGGGCGGTGGGAGGTCGCGGTCGAGGTGGACGAGGGGGCACGGCACCGGGGGCTCGGGCGGCGGCTGGTGGCGGTGGCCCGGCAGCTGACCGGGGGCGAGCCGGTGTGGGCTCAGGTGTCGGCGGGGAACGCCCGCAGTCTGCGGGCGTTCCAGGCGGCCGGATACCGGCCCGTGGGCTCGGAGGTGCTGCTCAGTGCCAGGGCTCGTAGTGCGGGTTGCTCTCGCACTCGCTCATGATCTCGGTCTTGGTCTGCTTGTCGACCGGGCAGACCCCGACGATGTACTCGCGGGCGATGCCGCCGGGGAAGGCGACCTCCTGCTGGTCGGCCCACTTGTGGTTGTCGCCGATGGTCTCGTTGACGTCGACGCCGCCGGGGGCGTCGACGTAGTAGTTGAAGGCGGACTTCCACTTCTTGAACAGGTCGTGGTCGTACGTGGTCGACACATACGGGGACGGCTGGTTGACCAGGACGTACTTCTCCAGGTCGTACTGGCCGTCGACCACGTCCCGGGGGCGGAAGCCCTCCTCGAAGACCACGGCCGGGCCGCGGCCGTCGGCGCGGTAGAGGGTGCCGCAGCTGGTGCGCCAGGACGGGTCGGGGGTGATGCGGTCGACCTGGACCCGGCGGTCGGCGGCGGCCTTGGTCTTGTCGTCGAACTGGACGGGACAGACGGCCGGTCCGGGGGCGGCGGGCTTGGCGAGCGTCGTCGCGGACGCCGCGGAAGCCGCGAAGGCCCCGGAAGCCTCGGAGGTCTGGCCGGGCGTGGCGGCCGTGGTGGTGAGGACGGCCGCGAGGGAGAGGGCGGCGGCAGCGGTGCGCCGCCGCAGGCTGGTGGTGATCACGAGGAGCACGATCGCCGGTCCGCGGCGCCGGGCCGGGACCCTCACCCGATCAGGGGCGTGTCAACTGCCCCTAGGTGGACGGCGGATGGCTCTCACCGGAAGATGCCCGTGTGACCGAGCGAGTAGCGGCCGGGCTGCGGGTAGACCGCGAGGCCGTGCGGGCCGCTGCCGACGGGGATGCGGGCGAGCTGGGTGCCGGTGCGGGTGTCGATGGCGTACACCTCGGCGTCGTAGCGGCCGGACAGCCACAGCACCTTGCCGTCGGCGGAGACACCGCCCATGTCGGGGCTGCCGCCGTCGGGCAGCTGCCACTTCTTGGTCAGCTTGCCCTGGGTGAAGTCGAAGACGGAGATCGTGCCCTCGCCGCGGTTGGACACGTACATCTCGCGGGAGTCGCGGCTGACGTACAGGCCGTGGCAGCCCTTGCCGGTGGGCAGCAGGGTGGGCTCGGTGAACTTGTCGCCGTCCAGGACCCACATGCCGTGGGCCATCATGTCGGCGATGTAGAACTTCTTGCCGTCGGGCGAGACCTTCACGTCCTGCGGCATGGCGCCCTCGAACGGCAGCCTCTGCTGCCCGACGACCTTCATCTCCTCGGTGTCGACCTTGAGCAGTTCGCCGCTGAACTCGCAGGAGACGATGAAGTAGCGGCCGTCGAGGGAGAAGTCGGCGTGGTTGACGCCGTAACAGGAGACGGGGACCGTCTTCTTGCGTTCCATGGTGTGCGGGTCGCTGAAGACCAGTTCGCGGTCGAGGGAGGCCATGACGACGGCGTACTTGCCGTGCGGCGTGAAGTAGAGGTTGTACGGGTCGTGGACCTCGACCTCCTTGCCCGCCTTGCCGGTCTTCGGGTCGATCGGGGTGAGGGTGTGGCCGCGGTTGTTGTTGACCCAGAGCGTCTTCAGGTCCCAGGAGGGGACGACGTGCTGGGGCTGCCGGCCCACGGGGATCGTCTCGATGATCTCGTACGTCTTGGGGTCGATGACGGAGACGGTGTCGGACTCGGTGTTGGGGACGTAGACCCGGGACGGGAAGTCCTTGACCACGGGCGACAGTTTGTTCGGGCGGTCGGCCGCGTACACGTCCTCGGGGTCGAGGACGGGCGGCATCCCGGGCAGCCCCTCGACGGGCTTCTTCTCGCGCGGCGCGGGCACGGCGGCCTTGGTGCCGCGTGCCTCGGAGGTCCGTTCCCCGCCCTGGGTGCCGCAGGCGGCGAGGCAGGCGAGGGCAGCGCCCACGACAAGGGCGCTCTTGACAAGGTGGCGGTGCATTGCACCATTTAAGGTCCGCTTCGCGGGGAAACCGGTGATTCGCCCGATCGGCGGCGGTCCTCAGCGGTCGGTGACCCGCATCTCGAACCACGTGGTCTTCCCGCGGGGCAGCAGATCGACCCCCCAGCGGTCGGCCAGCTTGTCGACGAGGAACAGGCCCCGGCCGCTGATGTCCATCTCCTGGACCGGCATCAGACAGGGCAGCCCCCGGGACGGGTCGCGGACCTCGACGCGGATCCAGCCGCGGCGCCGGTGCAGACGCAGCCCGAAGACGCGGGCGCCGGTGTGGCGTACGGCGTTGCCCACCAGCTCGGAGACGAGTAAGACCGCGTCCTCGGTGGTCTTGGGGGTGAGCCCCCAGTGGCGCAGGACGACGACCTGGGTCAGCCGTCTGGCGGTGGCCGCGGACTCGGGGCGGGACGGCAGTGGAACCTCTGCCTCCGCCGGGTTGCCGTACAACTCCAGCGCCTTCAGCGCCCGTTCGTCCTCGACGGTCGGCGACCAGCGCGCCGCGGCCGCATGTGCGTGCCCCCGCGGCTGTTCCATACCCTCCAGCCCCGCCATGCCCCCATCATGGCCGCCCGGAGCGCCCTCGGGGGCCGTTCCCGGGGAATACGCCCCCGGGAGCGAGGTGGGGACCGGCGAGCCGACGGCATATGCCAGCGGCACTTCGACATCACCGGCAGCCCGATTGGCCTGCGAAGACGGCCTGTTTCGCGGCAAGCGGCGGACTCCCTCGACCAAACACGTTTAAGGCTGCCTCAAGGCTGTCATAAACCGCCCCATCGAGGGACCCGGATCAGACACCACGTCAACTGTCAGCCCTGGGAGGGATGTTCAGAGGAACTTGGCATTGCCCGGCCCCTCCTCCACGAAGCTGCGCATGCCGCGCTCGCGGTCCTCGGTGGCGAACAGGCCTGCGAACCAGTTCCGTTCGATCGCGAGGCCGGTGTCGAGGTCCGTCTCCAGGCCCGTGTCGATCGACTCCTTGGCGGCGCGCAGCGCGAGGGCCGGGCCCTGCGCCAGTTTCGCGGCCCAGGCGTGCGCCTGCGCGTACACCTCGTCGGCGGGCACGACCCGGTCCACCAGGCCGAGCTCCTTCGCCTCGTCGGCCTTCACCATCCGGCCGGTGAAGATCAGGTCCTTGGCCTTGGAAGGACCGACCAGGCGGGCCAGACGCTGGGTGCCGCCCGCGCCGGGGATCAGGCCGAGGAGGATCTCCGGCTGGCCGAGCTTGGCGTTCTCGCCGGCGATGCGGAAGTCCGCGCACAGCGCGAGCTCACAGCCCCCGCCGAGCGCGTAGCCGGTCACGGCCGCGACGACCGGCTTGGGGATCCGGGCCACCGCCGTGAACGAGTCCTGCAGGGCGCGGGCGCGCAGGACCATCGCGGTGTGGTCCATCGCCTGCATCTCCTTGATGTCGGCGCCGGCCGCGAACACCTTCTCGCCGCCGTAGACCACCACCGCCCGCACGTCCTCGCGGCGCGTGGCCTCCTCGGCGAGTTCCTTCAGCCGGTCCTGCGTGGCGATGTCCAGCGCGTTCATGGGCGGGCGGTCGAGACGGAGCGTGCCGACGCCTTCAGCGACTTCGAGAGAGACGGTCATAGGCAGCAGGTTAACGCCCACTAACGACGAAGACCCCGGTGCGGTCCGTCACACCGGGGCCCTCTTGTCAGCGGCGGAGAGCTACTTCTTCCACTTCTCCCACGACATGTTCCAGCCGTTGAGCCCGTTGTCGGGGTCGACGGTGCGATCCTCGGAGTTCTTGACGATCACCACGTCGCCGACCATCGAGTGGTTGAAGAACCACGCGGCCGGCACCTTCTTGTCCCAGCCTCCGCGTACGTCGCGCAGGCCGATGCAGCCGTGGCTGGCGTTGTAGTTGCCGAAGGCGCCGCCCGCCCAGTAGTTGCCGTGCAGGAAGGTGCCGGAGGTGGTCAGGCGGATGGCGTGCGGGACGTCCTTGATGTCGTACTCGCCGCCGTAGCCGACCGTCTCGCCGTTCATCCGGGTCACCGTGAGCATCTCGCTGACGACCATCTGGCCGTTCCAGGTCTCCATGCCGGGCTTGCCGGTGGTGACGGGGATCGTCTTGATCACCTTGCCGTCGCGCATGACCTTCATCGTGAGCTTCTTGGCGTCGACGACGGAGACCTGGTTGCGGCCGATGGTGAAGTCGACGGTCTTGTCCTGCTCGCCGTAGACGCCGGGGCGGCCCTCGACGCCGTCGAGGCCGAGGTCGACGGTCACCTTGGTGCCGGGCTTCCAGTACTTCTCGGGGCGAAAGTCGAGACGGTCGTTGCCGAACCAGTGGCCCTCGACGTCCACGGCCGGTTCCGTCCTGATGCGGATGGCCTTCTCGACGTCGTCCGGGTTGGTGATGCCCCGGCTGAAGCGGATGGAGAAGGGCATTCCCACGCCGACCTTGGAGCCGTCCTCGGGGGTGAAGGTGCCGATGAAGGTGTTCTTCGGCGTCAGGGTCGTGAAGCCCGCGTCCTCGGCGGCCGTGCGGCCCTCGGAGTCCTTGGCGACCGCGTGGACCGTGTACTTGGTGGCGGCGGCCAGATGGGTGGACGGCGCCCAGGTGGCGCCATCGCCGGATATCTCGCCGTCGACCTTCTTGCCCTCGGCGTCCTTGACCACGACCTCGGTCAGCTTGCCCTTGGCGGCGGTCACCTTCAGCGCCCCGCTGGTGTCGACGGACTTGGCGCCGTCCTTGGGGGTGATGGCGACGATGGCCTCGGACTGCTTGCTCTGCGCGGCGTCCGCGCCCTTGCCCTTGCCGGCGCCCGCGCCGGAACCGGAGCCGGTCCCCCCGCCGCCGCACGCCGTGACGGCGAGCAGCAGCACGCCCAGTATCAACGCGAGCAGCCCGTGCCTGCCGCCAACCGACGCCCCCGATATCGGTCGCCCGTTCAATTGTTCTCCCCTCCCCGGACCTGGTCAGGCCCGCACCCCTGCGCGTCCCCCGCGCACCCGGCGAATATTAACCACAAGGCGCCGCACCCCGGTGACCTGCGATTGTCACTGTTCAGTCCCAACATCGACGGAAAGTCGAAGCAACCCTCATCCCTGTCGGGCTACTTCACCGCACTGCCCGCCTTCCATGCCTTCCAGCCCATGTTCCAGCCTCCGAGCCCGTTGTCGGGAGCGACCTTTTTGTCATTGCTGTGGACGACCTCGACGACGTCCCCGATGAGGCTGCGGTCGAAGAACCAGCCGGCCGGGGTGCCCGAACCGCCGCCCTTCACATCGCGCAGTCCGACGCAGCCGTGGCTGACGTTGGTACGTCCGAAGACGGTGTGGTGCGCCCAGTAGTTGCCGTGCAGGAAGGTGCCGGAGTCGGTCAGGCGCATGGCGTGCGGGACGTCCGGGATGTCGTACTCGCCCTTGCCGTTGCGCTTCTTGAAGCCGACCGTGGCGCCGTTCATCCGGGTGACCTCGAGCATCTCGGTCACCACCATCTTGCCGTTGTACGTGGTGGTCTTGGGGGCGCCGGCCGTGACCGGCACGGTGGCGAGCACCTCGCCGTCGCGCCGTACCTCCATGGTGTGCCGGGCGGCGTCGACCACGGAGACCTGGCTGCGGCCGACGGTGAAGGAGAGCGTCTTGTGCTGGAGGCCGTAGACGCCGGGCGCCCCCTCGACGTCCCGCAGGCGCAGGGCGACGGTGACCTGGGTGCCGGGTTTCCAGTAGTGCTCGGGGCGGAAGTCGAGGCGGGTCCTGCCGAACCAGTGCGGGCGGATCTCGACGGCCGGGCGGGCGGTGACCCGCACCGCGCGTTCGACGGCGGCGCGGTTGGCGATCTCGCGGTTGAACTCCAGCGAGACGATCATGCCGGTGCCGACCGTGGCCCGGTTCTCCGGGGCGACGTAGCCGATGAAGCGTTCCTCCGGGACGTACGTCGTGAAAGTGGTGTGCCGGGCGGAGCGGCGGCCGTCGCCGTCCACGGCCACCGCGTCGATCGTGTACTTGGCGGCCAGCGCGAGCCGCTTCTCGTCGGGTTCCCACGTCAGTCCGTCGGCGGAGAGGTGCCCGGGCACCGGGGACTCCTGCGCGTCCTGCGACCGGACGACCTTCACCGACTCCAGCCTGCCGTCGGGCACATGCACCCGCAGCTTCTGCCCGGGGCGCACACCCCTGCCGCCGTCGGCGGGCGAGACCTTGATGACGTCCTCGGGCGCCGGGGGCGCGCCGAACGCACCGGCGATCCCGCCCGCGTCGTCCGAGGTACAGCCGGTGGCCCCGGTCAGGAGCCCTGCCCATGTCACTACGGCGGCCAGCGCGGCCCTCGCGCGCCGCGCGCGCCCTTGTACGTGCCTCACGAGGTGCCCAACGACCGGCCGCGGCCCCGGGAAACGACCATGCCCGCCCCCGGGGAAACGTGAGTGCGACCCACGCTCTGGGCAGAACAGTGGGGAGGACGACGCGCAGGGGAGCCGCGGCCCGGGCCGGAGCACAGGCCGCACCCCTCTGTCCCCCGTCGTCCCACGAGCCGCGGGAGGCTGACAGGTGTCCAGCGCAGCCGAGCAGGAGGCGGTGGCCGGTCATCAGGCCACCGGGAACGGGCGCCAGGCCGCCGCCGTGAACGGCGCACGGCGGGCCGCGCCGCCGCCCACGGTGCCCGCCCGGCCGGGCGCGCCGACCCCGCTGGGTGCCCGGTTCCGGGTCGGCTCGGACGGGGTGGCGGGGACCAACTTCGCCCTGTGGGCGGGCGGGGCCGAAGGGGTCGAGCTGTGCCTCTTCGACGAGGCGGGCAACCAGTCGCGGGTCCGGCTCGCCGAGCTGACCCACGAGATCTGGCACGGCTTCGTACCGGGCGTGCTGCCCGGGCAGCGCTACGGCTACCGGGTGCACGGCCGCTGGGACCCGTGGACCGGCGCCCGCTGGAACCCGGCGAAGCTGCTCCTCGACCCGTACGCCCGCGCCGTGGACGGGGACTTCACGCTGCCGCCGGAGGTGTACGGGCACGTGCGCGACTGGCCGCAGCAGCACGTCGCCGACACCGTGCGCGACGACCGGGACTCGGCGCCGTACGTCCCGAAGGGCGTCGTCGTCCACGATGACGACGACTGGGCGGACGACCGCCGCCCGAAGACGCCGTGGGCGGACTCGGTGATCTACGAGCTGCACGTCAAGGGCTTCACCCGGCTGCACCCGGGCATCCCTGAGGAGCTGCGCGGCACCTACGCCGGCCTCGCGCACCCGGCGGCGATCGAGCACCTGGTGAAGCTGGGCGTGACGGCGGTGGAGCTGCTGCCCGTGCACCAGTTCGCGCACGAGGACCATCTGCTGCGCAGGGGCCTGAGGAACTACTGGGGCTACAACTCCATCGGCTACTTCGCCCCGCACGCGGCCTACGCGGCCTCCGGGACGAGGGGCCAGCAGGTCGGCGAGTTCAAGCGCATGGTGCGCGCCCTGCACGCGGCCGGGATCGAGGTCATCCTCGACGTGGTCTACAACCACACGGCGGAGGCGGGCGAGCTGGGGCCGACGCTGTCGCTGAAGGGCATCGACAACCGCGGCTACTACCGCCTCCAGGACGACCCGCGCCGCTACGCCGACTACACCGGCTGCGGCAACACCCTGCACGTGGTCCAGCCGCACGTGCTGCGGCTCATCACGGACTCCCTGCGGTACTGGGTGACGGAGATGGGCGTGGACGGCTTCCGCTTCGACCTGGCGGCGGCGCTGGCCCGGTCCATGCACGACGTCGACATGCTCTCCCCGTTCCTGGCGGTGATAGCCCAGGACCCGGTGCTGCGCCGGGTGAAGCTGATCGCCGAGCCGTGGGACGTGGGGTCCGGCGGCTATCAGGTGGGGGCGTTCCCGCCGCTGTGGACGGAGTGGAACGACCGGTACCGCAACGCCGTACGGGACTTCTGGCGGCACGCGCTGCCGGACGTACGGGAGATGGGCTACCGCCTGTCGGGCTCCAGCGACCTGTACGCCTGGGGCGGGCGCAGGCCGCAGGCGTCCGTCAACTTCATCACCGCGCACGACGGTTTCACCCTGCGCGACCTGGTGAGTCACGAGCGCAAGCACAACGAGGCCAACGGCGAGGGCAACCGCGACGGCACGGACGACAACCGGGCCTGGAACTGCGGCGCCGAGGGCGAGACGGACGACGAGGGCATACGGGCGCTCAGGCGGCGGCAGCTCAGGAACCTGCTGACCACGCTGCTGCTCTCCACCGGTGTGCCGATGCTGGTCGCGGGCGACGAGCTGGGCCGCACGCAGGGCGGCAACAACAACGCGTACTGCCAGGACAACGAGATCAGCTGGGTGGACTGGGGCCTGCTTCAGGACCCGGGCTGGAAGGCGCTGTTCGAGCTGACCTCCCGGCTGATCGAGCTGCGCCACCGGCACCCGGTGCTGCGGCGCCGGGCGTTCTTCTCGGGCCGGGCCCAGACCGCGGACGGCCTGCGCGACCTGGCCTGGTTCACGCCCCGGGGCACCGAGATGACGGAGCAGGACTGGTACGCGCCCGCGGCCACGCTGGGCATGTACCTCTCCGGCCGGGACATCCCGGGCCGGGACGAGCGCGGCGACCAGATCCTAGACGACAGCTTCCTCGCCGTCCTGCACGCGGGCGAGGGGCAGGTGAGCTTCGTGCTGCCGGGGCCGCCCTGGGCGGAGCGATACGAGGTCGTCGTCGACACCAGCCTGGAGGAGCAGGGGGAGGCGCCGGGGGTGGAGCACCGGGCGGGGACGGAGGTCACGATGCCGGCGCGGGCGGTGCTGGTGCTGCGGGTGGTGGGCTGAGGCATCGTTTCGCCGGGCGGGGCAGCGCTTCGGCTCGGGGGCTCGTTCCGGCTCGGGGACTCGTTCCGGCTCGGGGCTCGTTTCGGCTCCGTGAACTCGGCGGGGATCTTCTTGACCCCGCCGCTGCCCCGCTGGCACCGTCCATGGCCATGAGGCCGACCGCTGATCTCCCGTGCGCACGTGTCGCGCTCGTCGAGCGGCGCCATGTCGATCTGTGCCGTCAGTCGAGCGCGGTCTGTCGCTGAACCACGGCCGCCCCCACCCTTCTGACTCTGATTCCCCAGGATCCCACATGCCCGGAATGTCCCGCCGTGCCCTCGGTGCTCTCGTCGGCGGTGGTGCCGTGACCGCCGTCGCCGATACGCTCACCGCCGCCGAAGCCGCCCCCGCGGAGCGCCCGTTCGAGACCCGCCCCGGTGCCGCGTCCGGCCCTCGCCCCAACTTCCTCGTCATCCTCGGCGACGACCTCGGCTGGGCCGACCTGTCCTCCTACGACGCCCCGCACATCAGGACGCCGAACCTGGACCGGCTGGCCCGCCAGGGCGTGCGCTTCACGAACGCCTACTCCGGCTCCTCGACCTGCTCCCCGACCCGGTTCAGCCTCTACACCGGGCGCTATCCGGGCCGTACGAAGGGCGGGCTGGCCGAGCCGATCGCCGACAGGTCGCAGGGCCTGGACCCGAACCACCCCACCCTGGCCTCCCTGCTGAAGCAGGCGGGATACGCCACCGCCCTCATCGGCAAGTGGCACTGCGGCTGGCTGCCCGACCACAGCCCCACCAAGTCGGGCTGGGACGAGTTCTTCGGGAACTTCGGGGGCGTGCTGGAGTACTTCTCCAAGCTCGGCCAGCTCGGCGACTACGACCTGTACGAGGGGGACGCCGAGTACAAGGACCTGCGGTACTACACGACGGTCCTCACCGACCGGGCCGTTGAGTACGTGCGCCGGGACCACGACCGGCCCTGGCTGCTCAACCTCAACTTCACCACCCCGCACTGGCCCTGGCTCGCGGAGGGCGACGCGCAGACCGGTGCCGAGATCGCGGCGAAGATCAGGGCGGCCACGTCCCAGGACGAGGTCGGCAAGGCCCTGAACCACTACGACGGCGGCTCGGTCGCGACGTACACGCGGATGGTGGAGAGCTTGGACGCGGCCGTCGGCGAGGTGCTCGCCGCCCTGCGCCGTTCCGGGCAGGAGGAGAACACCGTCGTGCTGTTCGCCAGCGACAACGGCGGTGAGCGGTTCTCCTACAACTGGCCGCTCAGCGGCGAGAAGTTCGTGCTGCTGGAGGGCGGCATCCGCGTGCCGACGATCCTGCGCTGGCCCGCCCGGATCGACGGCCGTCAGGTCAGCCACGAACCGAATTTCTCCCCCGACTGGACCGCGACGCTGCTGGAACTGGGCGGCGCCCGCCCCGACCCGGCGTATCCACTGGACGGGACGAGCCTCGCGGGGTACCTGCTGCGGGGCGAACGGCTCCCCGAGCGGGACCTGTTCTGGCGCGTGCGGGCCAACCGGGCGCTCAGGCGAGGGGACTGGAAGTACTACCAGGACTCCGACGGCAAGGATCACTTGTACGACCTCGCCGCCGACGCGCGCGAACAGGCCGATCTCGCCCCGGACCGGCCCGAGTTGCTCGCTGAGCTGAAGGCGTCCTGGGAGCGGATCGCGGGCGGACTGCTGCCGTATCCCGCTGAGTGATCAGCCCAGGATCCCCCGGTCGTACGCCACCGCCACCGCCGCCGCGCGGTCCCTGACGCCGAGCTTGGTGTAGAGGTGGGTGAGGTGGGTCTTCACGGTCGCCTCGCTGATGAACAGTTCGCGGGCGATCTCGCGGTTGGACGTGCCCTTGGCGACCAGGGCCAGCACCTCGCGTTCGCGCGCGGAGAGCGGCTCGTTGCCGGGAGACCTGGGAGCACGGACCGCGGAGACCAGGCGGGAGGCCACGGCCGGGGAGAGGACCGTACGGCCCTGCGCCGCCGCCCGTACGGCGGTGAACAGCTCCTCGCGGGGCGCGTCCTTCAGCAGGTAGCCGGTGGCGCCCGCCTCGATCGCGGGAAGCGTGTCGGAGTCGGTGTCGTAGGTGGTGAGGACGAGGACCTTGGCGCGGGCGCCGGTGCGGGTCAGTTCACGGATGGCGTCCACTCCCCCGCCGCCGGGCATGCGCAGGTCCATCAGGATCACGTCCGGGTCCAGGCCGGTGGCGAGCGAGACCGCCTCGACGCCGTTCGACGCCTCTGCCAGGACCGTGAATCCCGGGGCGGACTCGAACATGCCGCGCAGGCCGTCCCGTACGACGGGGTGGTCGTCGACGATGAGCAGGGTGATCGCGGCGTCACCCGTCGCGGCGTCTTCAGTCATGGTTGACCAACGGTACGCGAGCGGAGACCGCCGTACCCTGGGCCGGCTCGGACTCGACGGTGAGGGAGCCGGCGATGCGTTCGGCACGGGCACGCATGCCGTCCAGGCCGAAGCCGCCGGAGCCGGTGCGTTGGGGTACGGCGAGGGGGTCGAAGCCGCGGCCGTCGTCGCGGATGTCGAGGATGACCTCGGCGCCGAGGAAGGTGAGCGTCACGCCGACGCGGCCGGCGGCCGCGTGCCGGGCGGTGTTGGAGAGGGCCTCCTGGACGATCCGCAGGAGCGTGGCCGCGACCTCCTCGTGGAGTTGCTCGGCGGTACCGGTGACCGTGAACCCGGCGCGCACCCCAGTCCGTTCGCCCCACTCGGCGACCGTCTTCTTCAGGGCTTCCGGCAGCCCGGCGTCGGCCAGCGCCACCGGTGCGAGGTTGTGCACGGAGCGGCGGGCCTCGCCGAGGCTGTGCCGGGCCAGGTCCGAGGCGCGTTCGAGGTGCGTGCGGGCCACGGCCGGGTCGGGGGCGTTCGCGACGACCTGGAGCTGGGCGATGATGCCGGTCAGGCCCTGGGCGATGGTGTCGTGGATCTCGGCGGCCAGCCTCCGGCGTTCGTCGGCGACGCCCGCTTCCCGTGCCTGGACGAGGAGTTGGGCGTGCAGGGCGGCGTTCTCGTCGAGGGCCCGTTGCAGAGCGGCGTTGGTGCGTTCGAGTTCGGTGATGGTGACGGCCCGCTCGCGGGAGCGCTGCTCCTCCTGCTGGGTGATGTGGCCGACCACCATCACCAGGCCGAAGTTCGTGACCAGCAGCACGCCGAACAGCAGCCACCGGGTCGGGCTGCCGCTCGGCATCCCGCCGGACTGCGAGCCCGCCACCACGACGACGGTGGCGAGGAGACCGAGCCACTGCCGGCGCCTTCCGGCGATCAGTTCTTCGCTGTCGAAGTAGCCGGCGGACGCGTAGAACCCGAAAAACGGGGTCAGGCATGTGAGGGCGAAGGAGATCGCCCAGCGCAGGACGTAGTAGACGGTTCCGCGGCGGGACGGGGTCCGGCGGCCACGGCGGGGCCCGTGCCACAGCTGGAGCAGCACCGCGGCGACGACCAGCGCCCCGCCCGCGTACCACTCGGCGGGGCTCGTCATCAACTCGTGCGCGGCGACCGAGAGGAGGACGGAGACGGCGAGCAGTCCGTAGACGCCCCAGGTGTGGAACTGGTTCTGACGGTGCTCGATGTGCTCGTCCGCCGCGGTCATCTCCCCAGTCTGCACGGCTCCTTCCCTACTCCCAGCGGAACCAGCGCGAGGCGCCGGCCGTCAGCAGCACGGTCCATGCGGCGAGCACCCCGATGTGGCCCCAGCCCGGCCAGTGCCCCGCAGCGGCCTGGTTCAGGGCCTCGGCCGCCGCCCCGAACGGCGTGAAGCCGACGCACCGGGCGAGGACGTCCGGCATGGTCTGCACCGGCATCCACACGCCCGCGCAGAACATCGCCGGGAAGAACACAGCCGACCCGATGGCGCCGGCGATCTTCGTCGACCGGGACAGCGCGGAGATCACCGCGCCCAGCGCGAGGGCTGCCAGGACGGCCAGGAGCAGGGCGAGGGCGTATCCGAAGGCCTGCCGCGGCAGACGTACGCCGAAGGCGAGCCGGCCGACCGTGAGGGCGAGCAGCGCCGACACCAGGGCGGCCCCGCCGTACAGCAGCATCTGCGCGGACAGCAGGGCGGCGGGCCGGACCGGCGTCGTGGACATCCGGCGCAGGATGCCCCGCTCGCGGTAGCCGGTCAGGGTCTGCGGCATCGCCTGGATCCCAGCCATGATCAGGCCGAGCAGCACGCTCACCGGGACGTAGCCGTCGACCGGGCGCAGCCCGCCGAAGGACGGGTCGGCCTCGCGGAAGGACGGGATCGAGCCGAGGATCGCCAGCAGCAGGGTCGGGAACCCCAGGATCCAGAAGAGGCTGCCGGGCTCCCGGCGGAACAGGCGGATCTCGCTCCTCAGTACGGCGGTGTTGACCAGGTGCGTGCTCATGCCGCTGCCTCCTTCGTGAGGTCGAGGAACGCGTCGTCCAGCGTGGCGTCGGTGACCCGGAGCTGGTGGGCCGTGACGCGGGTGCGGGCGAGGAGGGTGAGGACGGCGTTGACCGTCTCGTCGGTGCCGGACAGGGTGACGCGGCCCTCCTTGTACTCGACCGACGCGAGCGCGGGCAGCGCGTTCAGGTCACGGTCGTCCAGTGGGGCGGACGGCGTGAAGCTGATGACGGTGGCGCCCGCCGAGCGCCGGATCAGCCCAGCCGGGGTGTCCAGGGCGGCCACCCGGCCCTTGTCGATCACGGCGATCCGGTCGCACAGCCGCTGCGCCTCCTCCATGAAGTGGGTGACGAGGAGGACGGTCACGCCGTTCGCGCGGATGTCCTCGATGAGCTCCCAGGTGTCCCGGCGGGCGCGCGGGTCGAGGCCGGTGGTCAGCTCGTCCAGGACGACGGCCCGGGGGTTGCCCACCAGCGCGAGCGCGATGAACAGCCGCTGCTTCTGGCCGCCGGAGAGCCCCGCGAACCGGGTCGTCAACTTGGCCGTGAGGCCGAGGCGTTCGGCGAGGGGCCGCCAATCGAGGGGGCTCGGGTAGAAGGCGCTGTACAGCTCCAGTGCCTCGCGGACGGTGAGCTTGGCCTGCAACTCGCTCTCCTGGAGCTGCGCGCCGAGCACACGGCGGGTGGCCTCGTGCTCGGCGACGGGGTCGAGGCCGGTGACACGGACCCGGCCGGAGTCGGGCACGCGCAGCCCCTCCACGCACTCCACGGTCGTGGTCTTGCCGGCGCCGTTCGGCCCGAGGATCCCGAAGATCTCCCCCTCCTCCACGGCGAAGGAGACACCGTCGACGGCGGGACGCCCGGCGTAGCTCTTGCGCAACTCGGTGACTTCGATGACAGGTGCGGTCGGCATACGACGAGGGTCGCGGCGCGGTGGGTACCGGCACATCGGCCGTCGCGCTCGAACGGGCATCATCCGATCGGCTGATGCCGCCGTACGACCCCTCGAACACCCCAAGCTCTCGGCTTCGCTCGAGGGAGGTACCCCCAGGTCGTAGGTCCAACGGCCGCCCCGGGTAACGGCGGAAACTCGGTGGGCAGTGTCAGTGGCGATCCGTAGGCTCGCTGCTGATGGCCACGACACCCGCCCCCGCCCAGGACCGTTCCGCCGTGCGTACGCTGCTGCGCCTGTGGCCGTACGTGCGGCCCGTGCGGGTACGGCTGTTCACCGCCGCGTTCGTGGCGATACTCGCCTCCTGCGTGGCCCTGGTGATCCCGCTCGTCCTGAAGTGGATGGTGGACGGGCCGATCGCCGACCGGGACCCGGGCGGGGTCTGGCTCGGCGCGCTGTACCTGCTGCTGCTCGGCCTCGCCGAGGCCCTGCTGTTCGGGCTGCGGCGGTGGCTGGTGGCGCGCCCGCTCTCCCACGTCGAGGCATCCATGCGGGCGGATCTGTACCGGCACCTGCAGCGGCTGCCGGTGGCCTTCCACGACCGGTGGGCGTCGGGGCAGTTGCTGTCCCGGGGGACGACGGACCTGATGCTGCTGCGCATGTTCCTCGCCTTCCCGCTGACGTTCCTGCTGGTCAACGGCGTGACGATTCTCGTCGGCGTGGTCATCATGCTGCTCCAGGACTGGACCCTGGGGCTGGTGATCCTCGGGCCCGCCGTGCCCGTCATGGTCACCTGCGTGATCTTCGAGAAGCGGTACGCCAAGGTGGCCCGGCTCGCCCAGGACCAGGTCGGCGACCTGACGACGGTCGTCGAGGAGAGCGTGCTCGGCATCCGCGTCATCAAGGGCTTCGGCCGGCACCGGAGCCAGGCCCGTGCGTTCCGGGAGCTGTCGGGGAGGCTGCGCGGCACGGAACTGCGCAAGGCGCGGCTGCTGGCGACGATCTGGGGCGTCATCGTGACGCTGCCGGAGGTCGCGATCGGGGCGGCGCTGGTGGTGGGGGTCGTGCAGGTGGCCGACGGGGGGTTGTCGGCGGGGACGTTGGTGGCGTTCCTGTCCACGGCGCTGGCGCTGCGGTGGCCGGTGGAGTCGATCGGGTTCCTGCTGGCGATGAGCCAGGAGGCGGCGACGGCGACGGAGCGGTATTTCGAGGTGATGGACGAGGGCGTCGAGGAGCGGGGAGTTCCTGGTGACTCGGCGTCGCTGCCCGCAGCCGGGACCGGTCTCCGGTTCCACGGCGTCACCTTCCGCTACCCGGACGCCTCACCCGACTCCCCGCCCGTCCTGGACAAGGTCGACCTCCACATCCGGCCCGGCGAATCCATGGCCCTGGTCGGAGCGACGGGCAGCGGCAAGACCACCCTCACCGCGCTCATCCCCCGCCTCCACGAGGTGACCTCGGGCCGCATCACCCTCGACGGCGTCGATATCAAGGCCCTGTCGAGTCAGGCGCTGCGCGCCAAGGTCGCGGTCGCCTTCGAGGAGCCCACACTCTTCTCGGCCGCGGTCGCCGACAACGTCCTCATGGGCGCCGACGACACGGCCGGCCCGGCCGAGCTGGAGCGCGCCCTGGCCGTCGCCCAGGCCGACTTCGTGCACGCCCTGCCGCAGGGGACGGACACCCAGGTGGGCGAGCAGGGCCTCAGCCTCTCCGGCGGGCAGCGGCAGCGCCTGGCGCTGGCCAGAGCTGTCGTCGGACAACCGGATTTCCTCGTCCTGGACGACCCGCTGTCGGCCCTGGACGTGCACACCGAGGCCGCCGTCGAGGCCGCCCTGCGCCAGGTCCTCGCGGACACCACCGCCCTGATCGTGGCGCACCGCCCGTCCACCGTGCTGCTCGCCGACCGGGTCGCGCTGCTGTCCGGCGGCCGGATCGCCGCGGTCGGCACCCACCAGGAACTGCTGCGTACGAACGCCGAGTACGCGCATTTGATGTCAGGAGAACAGGCGGGAGAACAGGCAGGGGAGCAGTCAGCGGAGCAGTCAGGCGAACAGCCCGTCGAACAGGAGGACGCACGATGACGGCGGCCACCACCGCACCGGCCGACGGGAAACCCGACGACGACAAACCCGACGCTCGGACCCCCGCCACCGGCGACCCCTTCGACCGGGACGTCCTGCCCACACCCCCGGGCGCCACCGCTGCCCTGCTGCGCTCCCTGCTCGCGCCGATGAAGGCCCGCGTCACGGTCACGACGCTCCTGCTGCTGCTCCAGCAGGCCGTCGTGCAGGCGGGCCCGCTGCTCGTGGCGTACGCCATCGACCGTGCCGTGCCGGCGTTCCGGGCGCAGGACCACGGGCCGCTGATCGCGGTGGCCGTCGGCTATCTGGCGTGCGCGCTGGCCGCGGGCGGGCTCCAGTTCGCGTTCGTCGCCGCCGCGGCCCGCGTCAGCCAGGACGTGCTGCTCGACCTGCGCGGCCGGATCTTCCGCCACGCGCAGGCGCTGAGCGTCGACTTCCACGAGCGCTACACCTCGGGCCGGCTCATCTCCCGCTCCACCACGGACGTGGAGTCGCTGCGCGAGCTGCTGGACGAGGGCCTTCAGGAGCTCGTGACGGTCATCCTGTCCTTCGTCTACATCTCGGCGATGCTGCTCTGGCTCGACCTGGGCCTCGGCGGCGTGGCGGTGGCGTCCCTGGTGCCGCTCTACGCCCTGGTGCGGCTGTACCAGCGGCGCGCCGGGCGGGTGTACCGGGCGCGGTCGACGGCCATCGCCGCCGTCATCGTCAAGTTCGTCGAGACCATGAACGGCATCCGGCCGGTGCGCGCCTTCCGCCGCGAGGCCGTCAACGACGCGGACTTCGGCGTGCTCAACCAGCGGCACGAGCGGACCAACGGCGACGCGCTGCTGGAGATGGCCCGGTACGTCACCGGCTCGCGGCTGGTCGCCAACACGGCGGTCGCGGCGATCGTGCTGTGGGGCGCCTACCGGGTCGCGGACGGCACGCTGGCCCTCGGTGTGCTGGCGGCGGCCGTGCTGTACCTGCGGCGGCTGTACGACCCCATCGACCGGCTCGGGATGTTCCTCAACTCCTACCAGTCGGCGGCGGCCTCGCTGGAGAAGATCGCCGGGCTGCTCGCACAGACGCCGTCCGTGCCCGAGCCGTCGAGTCCCCGGCAGCTCCCCCCGCCGGCGAGTGAACAGCCGGGCCGCGAGGTCGACTTCGACGGCGTCCGGTTCGGCTACCGCACCGGTGGCGAGGTGCTGCCCCGTTTCGACCTGACGATCCCGGCCGGGCAGACGGTCGCGGTCGTCGGCTCCACGGGCGCCGGCAAGTCGACCCTGGCCAAGCTGCTGGCCCGGTTCTACGACCCCTCCGACGGCCGGGTACTGCTGGACGGCGTCGACCTGCGCGATCTCGCCGTGCCCGAACTGCGGCGCGGGGTGGTCATGGTGACGCAGGAGGCCTTCCTGTTCTCCGGCACGGTCGCGGAGAACATCGCGATCGGCCGCCCGGACGCCACGCGGGAAGAGATGGAGCGGGCGGCGAAGGAGATCGGCGCGCACGACTTCATCAGCTCCCTGCCCGACGGCTACGACACCGACGTACGCAAGCGGGGCGGCCGTATCTCGGCCGGTCAGCGGCAACTGGTCGCGTTCGCACGGGCGTTGCTGGCCGATCCGGCGGTGCTGATCCTCGACGAGGCGACCAGCTCGCTGGACATCCCGGGCGAGCGTGGGGTGCAGCGGGCGATGGCGACGGTGCTCAAGGGCCGTACGGCCGTGGTCATCGCGCACCGGCTCTCGACCGTCGAGATCGCGGACCGTGTCCTGGTGATGGAACAGGGGAAGATCGTCGAGGACGGCGAACCGGCCGAACTCGTCGCGGGCACGGGCAGGTTCGCGGATCTGCACCGGGCCTGGCGGGACAGCCTGGCGTAGGACGGCGGCGGAGAGGGCGGCGGAGGCGGGCGGATGATCGACGCGTACGAGGACCCCGGCACACCCGACTCCCGGAGCGGCGGCCGCTACCTGTGGCCTTGCCTGAAAGCCCGGCGCTCACGCCGGGGATGAAACGCATCTCAGGACTGCTCTGACCCGCAGCCTGGAGCGGACCGCCTCGAAGTCCTCGCAGCGAGTGGTCCCTTCGCGGCGTCTCGGCATCTCGTTCACGACTTGGGGTTGGACGCCCTCGGGCTCGACCTCTCCCCGGCCATGGTCGACCACGCTCGGCGGGCCCAGCCGGCGCTGCGGTTCGACGAAGCGCGAATGGAGGCCCTGCCGGTCGAGGACGGCGTGCTCGGCGGAGTGCTGGCCCACTACTCGATGATCCATACCCCACCTGGAGAATTGCCCGCGCTGCTCGCTGAGCAGGTGCGTGTTCTGGCACCAGGGGGTCTGCTCCTGGTGTCCTTCTTCGGGACCGAGGGGCCGGAGCCGGTCCGCTTCGATCACAAGGTGGCGCCCGCCTGTAGCTGGCCGGCGGAGCAGTTTGCCGAGTTGCTGGCCGGGGCTGGACTCGTCACGGTGGCTCGGTTGCTCCACGACCCAGCGTCCGAGCGGGGCTTCCTCGACGCCCACTTGCTGGCCCGCCGCCCGTAGAGCGTGGCCCGTGGCTTGGGTCGTGGGGGTGTAGATCATCCGCGTGGATGAAGCTCGCCCGAAGCGCCGCGTTCTGTGCTGGCGTCCACTGAGCTGAGAGGTCGTTTTCACACGTAACGGACCTGCCAGTTGGTGTCGGTCTGGAACTGGACGGTGAGCAACGCGGGGTCGCCGTTGTGGCGAAGCACCTCGTCACTGTGGCCGCAGTGTTCGGGGGCGAGCCTGGTCGTGGCCGACAACCGGGTGACGCGGGTCGACCAACTGCGGTCGTCCCTGCTGTTGGCAGTGGCCGTGCCTACGGTATTGGCCTGCAAGGCAGACGTCGACGCCGACCTCAGGCACAGAGGTCGGCGTCGACAGACGTTGTGTTGACTAGAAAGGGGGGTTGAGGCAGGCGATATAGGTACCGCCCTCGGTATACAGCGGCCACTGCATCTGTTCACGGGTCGCCGGCCCGTAGTCGCCGTCGGCGCTCACGCCGAGGCGGTTGGCTTGGAGCCACCGAACGGCATCCACCGTGCCGGTGCCGTAGACTCCATCTGCCCCTCCGGTGGCGTTGATCCGATTGGCGGCATAGGTGCCCCTGTAGCAGGAAACGATGGCTCTCTGCAGCGCCGTCACGGCGTTTGAACTGCCCGTCTGATATTCCATGTAACAGCTCAGACCGTTATCGGTGCGCGCGGGGATTTTGTAGTGATTGCCAGGGTTGCCGCCATCGCCCAACCCATCGGTGCGCTTCACCGTCGTGTTGCACGGACCGTAGGCGGCGTGGGCGGGCGCAGTCATCATCGGGCTGGCCGTCAGACCGGCGGCGAAGAGGAGAGCCAGAGCCCCCAAAACTCCGCTCCGCATGCGGAGCGTCGTTGATACTCGTTGCACGATGCAATCCTTCCGGTCGGTGATGTCGTCTCAGTGACGTCCTCGCCCATGGACCTTAGAGTCATCGTGGGCTTGGGACTTTGTCATCCGTGCAGGGAACTTTGTCAGTGGTGCACCGCCTCAAGGTCGCGCCGCTTCACGCGACCGCCATGGCCGGTGTCAGCCTCGTACGACGGGCACGGTAGCCCGGCTCGATCGTTGAGTGTGCCGGTCGTTTGCCCCACAAGGAACGGCCGCCGCGCACACCGGAATAGGGGCAAGGCGGCGGTCGAGACCGCCTCTGGTTTGCAGCCGCGATCTTGTTGAGCTCGACTGCCGCTACCGCTGGGACCACGAGAAGCCGCCCCTACGGGTCCGTCAGATCCGTGGCTCGCAGCGAACGCGCGGGTCACCGCGGAGTGCGGAGGGCTGGGGTGTTGGGGTGTTGGTTCGACAACTTTTCGACGGCATCGCGCAGCTTCTCCACGATCTGCTCGTACCGCTGGACGCTGACGTTGCCGATCTTCTCTGTACTGGGCACCGTGCCCACCCCCTGCCAGGCCGGAGCACGGCCCCGCCGTGAATGGGGAACCCCGGCCCGCCCGGTAGTGGCAGAATTGCCACACCACTGCGAAGAGCGGGGTCTGTGTGCACCGAGCACTCCACCGGGGCTTGTATACGAGATCAGCAGAGGTTCAAAGATGGGTTCTGACAACCGTCCAGGTCACGAGGGCTCCAGCGGTGCGGCCACCGCAGTGGTGCGAGCAACGATCTCCCGAAAGGTGGGAATTCCCAGGTCGACGGTCTCCTGCTGCCGGGAGATCTGCGCGTCGAGTTGGGCGAGCTTCTCCTCGGCGTGGGTCAGGCTGCTCTGCAGTCCTTCGAGCTCGCCGAGCCAACCTTCGCGTTCGGCTTCCAGGATGCGCGCGAGGAGGTTGTCGCGGATCTCGGCGAGCCGCGGACGTTCCGTCGCGTGAACGATGAGGACGGGACAACGGACACAGGCGTGTTCATGAGCACAGTCGGTTCCGTATACGCGGCCGCAGTCGCCCAGGGCCAGCTTGCGGCGCTCGAAATGTCCGAGGAATTCGTCCCATTCCTCTGGGGTGACGGTGCGGTATTCCTCGACTGGCCGCAGGGCCCGGCGTCGGGCGATGAACGCTCGATGTGCCTCGATGGCGTCCGTCGGGTAGATGGCGGCGTATCCCATCGTCGTTCCGATGTGGTCGTGACCAGCAATGACCTGGGCGATGTGGGGTGGCAGGCCGTTGAGGATGGAGTCCGTGATGAAGATTCGTCGGAAGTCATGGGGCTGGAAGATGAGAGGTTCGCCCGCACTGTCCACCAATCCTGAGGCCAGCAGAGTCGCGTCGAGTCCCCTGCGGATAGACGCTGCAGACAGCGGACGCGGATAGCCACTCATGCGATCTTGAAGCAGGAGGGGCATCGGCGGGTTCCAGACCCGTTCGTAATGGTCGTAGCTTCGAACCAGGGGAACTCTCCCGTCGGGAGCGCGGACTCGGGAGACAATCGCGCTCAGCACGTCGGCCAGTTCTGGTGTGACCAGGACAAGTCGCTCTTGGTCCGTCTTCGACGGGGCAATCTGCAAGAGCGGGACGACCTGCCCGGTAGTGGGCAGCTTGTAGCTGATGATGCTGTGATGCCCCAGCTCGAGGAGCTCCTCGATGCGGATGCCGGTGTGCCGCAAGATCTCGATCGCAGCCCACGCCCAGAAGGCGCTCCGCTCCTCGCCCGCGAACGAGCGCCGGTGGCCCTTGCTGTCCCAGGCATGGATCGGGCGCCCGTCAGCGCGCTTACTGAAGCGTGGGACGGTGAATGTCTCGTCCAATACGGTGAATGTCGAGCTGAGCGGTGCGGCGTTGAGCGCCTCGAGCCGAGCCCTGGCCTCCTTCAGAAGGCGGTCAGCTGTCTGCACCAGCGTGGGTAACGCGGGCAGACGCTCACGAGTGCGTTGGTCCATCCGGGCCTTGAGCTGGCGGTCAGCCTTCGCTGTCGAGCACTCGGCTTCGCTGATCGGGCAGGGAGCCACCCAAGCGGCCCACTGGCTGGGGTCTTCCACAGCCCACTCCGCCAGGTCCAAGTACAAAGCCCGGACCTGGGTTTTGATGGCAGTCGCGTTCCTACGTGGCTCTGTGACCTCGCGGAACGAGCCGTCGAGCAGACGCTTGCGGACGGTCTTGGTGGCCAGACGGAGCTTCCAGGCAGTGATCACCTCGGCTGGCAGCCGAAGAGAGTCGACGCCCGGATGATGCCGCTCCAGGTCATCCGAGAACCGAAGCGCCAGCGAGTTCGTAAGCGACTGCAGCGATGTGAAGTCACCTACGGAACGATGGGAAAGATAGGCGACTAACAGATCGCGGACCGAGCGAATCCCTCTGGGTCGCGCGTTGCCTCCAGAGCCGGTCGGAGGTGCCGCGATCTTGACCCGATGAGGAACTCCGGGCCGGGTCTGACAGCATCCGCGCAGAGCAGCGCCAGGACCCCGACCAGCAGCGTCTCGCGCCGGGACACGCGTGCCTCCGAGCGGGTCCACTTCGCGAAGGCATCCCTCCATCCTTGGGACGCGATCTGCTGGCCGTGGGCCGGGCTCGCCTCCCAGCGCTGTTGCCAGGTCTCGCCGGGGTAGGTCGCCAGCCAATCCAGCACGAGGCGTGCACCGAACATACGAGTTTCCTGAGCGCTGCTGTCCGCAGCTCGCAGCGGCGGACGAGCCAGCCGCTCAAGGACTTCTCCGCGCGAGACGGCCGTTGCTGGCCACATACTCGACCTTTGCCGAGGTGGGAATCGGTCCATCAAGGCGAGCGCTTCGGCACCCACCAAGCTCGTTTCCCGCGGGACGAAACTCGAGGCGACGTGTGTCGCCGCGCTGGTCATGACACGTCCCGGCCAAAGAGGATGGACAAGGAGTCGGGGTTGTAGGACGGTTCGTCGACGGGCACGGGAGGCTCCTTGCGTCGCTGCTCCTGACGGGCATGGTGGGCAAGCCCAGCGGTGATGACGTCGTCCCTGGTGGGACGGTTGTAGATGTCCAGGGTCGACAGGTACTTGTGACCGAGGATCTTCTGCACGTAGACCGGCGGCATGTTCGGGTCGTCGAGCATCGGGAACGTCGCCGTGTGCCGCAGGTCGTGAAGGGTCCAGTTGGCGCCCAGGAGCTCATTGGACGCGGTTGAACATCATGCGGGCCGCGCCGTACCCCAGCGGCCGCCAAGGGCGCCGTAGTGTCCACCACAGTGGATGGTGACGGCCGCGAGGCACGCCCTTCTTCCAGGCAGCCTCTTGGTAGAGCCGCAGCCAGACGAACGCGTCCGGGGTGGCGGGCAGCTCCTGGTACTCGCGGCTGCCCTTGCGGATCACGCCGATGGTCTGCTCGCCGACGACCGCACCTCCCTGCGTGACGGTGAGCAGTTCCTCGGCGCGGGCGCCGGTGGCGACCCAGAAGGCCAGCAAGGCCCGGTCGCGGTGCGAGCGGAGCCCGGCGAAGACCTCGGTGTACTTCTCGTCAGGAATCCGCCGCGGGATCTGCTGAGGAACGGTCGGCCGGTAGAGACCCGTGCGCCGGTTCCGGTGCTTCTTCTCACCATCGCTCTGCGACCCGGGCCGAGCCGAGCGGCGTTCACGAACCAACGGAAACGGGTTGACGAGCAATGCCCCGACGTTGCCATCCAGATGGAAGAGTTAGTTCGGTCAACAGGCCCCCCGCCGCACCGCGGCCGTGGCCCTCGCCGGCGTCGCCGCGCTGATCGCAACCGCCGTGCACAGCGGCACCGCCACCGCGGCCCCTACGATGGCACCGTCGGCCGCGAGCAAGGCGAACCCCGACTCGGAGTCGGTCCGGCTCACCCCCGCCCAGCGCGCCGCGCTGATCCGCGAGGCCGACGCGGACAAAGCAGGGACGGCGAAGGACCTGGGCCTCGGGGCCAAGGAGAAGCTGGTCGTCCGCGACGTCCTCAAGGACCGCGACGGCACCGTGCACACGCGTTACGAGCGCACCTACGACGGCCTGCCGGTCCTCGGCGGCGACCTGGTCGTTCAGAGCACCAAGACGGACACCACCGCGTCCGTCGTGAAAGCCACCCGCGCCGCGATCAAGCCGGCCACGACGAAGGCCGCGGTGCCCGCCGCGCAGGCCCGGCAGCAGGCCCTGGCCGCGGGGAAGGCCGAGGACGCCAAGAGCCCGGCCGTCAACCGGGAGCCCCGCAAGGTGATCTGGGCCGCGAACGGCCAGCCGGTCGTGGCCTACGAGACGGTCGTCGGCGGCTTCCAGCACGACGGCACCCCGCAGGAACTGCACGTCGTCACCGACGCCACCACCGGCGAGAAGCTGTACGAGTGGGAGGCCATCGAGAACGGCACCGGCAACACGGTGTACTCCGGCACGGTCGACCTCACCACCACCCAGTCCGGTTCGACGTACAACCTCACCGACGGCGCCCGCGGCAACCACAAGACGTACAACCTGGGCCGCGGCACCTCCGGCACCGGCACGCTCTTCTCCGGCCCCGACGACGTCTGGGGCAACGGCAGCTCCTCCAACCTGGAGTCGGCCGCCGCCGACGCCCACTACGGCGCCGCGCTGACGTGGGACTACTACAAGAACGTGCACGGCCGCAGCGGCATCCGCGGCGACGGCGTGGCCGCGTACTCCCGGGTGCACTACGGCAACAACTACGTCAACGCCTTCTGGTCGGACAGCTGCTTCTGCATGACGTACGGCGACGGCTCGGGCAACGCCAACCCGCTGACGTCGATCGACGTGGCCGCGCACGAGATGACCCACGGGCTCACCTCGAACACCGCGGGCCTCAACTACAGCGGCGAATCCGGGGGTCTGAACGAGGCGACCTCCGACATCTTCGGCGCGACCGTCGAGTTCTTCGCCAAGAACTCCTCCGACGTCGGTGACTACCTCATCGGCGAGGAGATCGACATCAACGGCGACGGCACCCCGCTGCGCTACATGGACAAGCCCAGCAAGGACGGGGACTCCAAGGACGCCTGGTACTCGGGCATCGGCTCGATCGACGTGCACTATTCCTCGGGCCCGGCGAACCACTTCTTCTACCTGCTGAGCGAGGGCAGCGGCGCCAAGACCATCAACGGTGTCAGCTACGACTCGCCCACCTCGGACGGCCTTCCGGTCACCGGCATCGGCCGCGACAAGGCGGAGAAGATCTGGTTCCGCGCGCTGACCACCAAGTTCACCTCGACCACCAACTACGCGGGTGCCCGCACCGGCACCCTCGCGGCGACCGGTGAGCTCTACGGCACCGACAGCGCCGAGTACAAGGCGGTCCAGGACGCGTGGGCGGGCGTGAACGTCGGTGCCCGCTCCGGCGGTGGAGGCGGGGGCGGTACGTCCTTCGAGAACACCGCCGACGTGGCGATCCCGGACCGGGGCGCGGCGGTCACGTCGTCGGTCACCGTCTCCGGCCTGACGGGCAACGCGCCGTCCAACCTCCAGGTCGCCGTGGACATCGTCCACACCTACATCGGTGACCTCCAGGTGCAGTTGGTCGCCCCCGACGGCACGGCGTACACGCTGAAGGGCTACGGCACCGGCGGCAGCGCGGACAACATCAACACCACGTACACGGTGAACGCCTCCTCCGAGGCCGCGGGCGGCGTCTGGCAGCTGCGGGTCCAGGACAACGCGGCCCGCGACACCGGATACATCAACAGCTGGAAGCTCACCTTCCCGTAGGCCCGTTCGCGGTCCGCCCAGGGCAGGGCGCCGCCCCGGTGGGTTCGACTCCCCCGGGGCGGCGCCCGCTTTCCGCCTCCGGTGCGACACGTCGCCGTCGTTTTCCGGCCAACATCACGCGGTGCTCCTGACATGTACGCGCCTCAAGTGCCACTCTTCCCCCACCCGCCGCACAGCACCACTGCACTTCCCCCACACCTAGGAGCTTGTGTGACCTCCCCTCTCTACGCGCGTCACAAGCGCACCACGCTGGCCATCGCCACCGCCGTCGCGGCCGGCGCCCTGCTCACCACCGGTCTGACCTCCGGCAGCAGCGTCGCCGCCGACTCCGCGAGCAAGCCGACGCTCGCCGCCGCCCCCGTCCTCCTCACCGCGCCCGCCCGCGCCGCCCTCATCAAGGAGCAGCAGGCGGACGCCACCGGCACCGCCGACGAGATAGGCCTCGGCGCACAGGAGAAGCTGCTCGTCAGGGACGTTGTGAAGGACGCCGACGGCACGGTCCACACCCGCTACGAGCGCACCTACGCGGGCCTGCCGGTGCTCGGCGGCGACCTCGTCGTACACGAGTCGAAGTCCGGCGAGACCAAGGGCATCACCAGAGCCACGAAGGCCGCCCTCAAGGTCGCCTCGCTCAAGCCGGCGGTCACCGCCGCCAAGGCCGAGAAGCAGGCCGTGACGCTCGCCAAGGCGGCCGGCTCGGAGAAGACCGAGGCGAACTCCGCGCCCCGCAAGGTGATCTGGGCGGCCGACGGCAAGCCCACCCTCGCCTACGAGACGGTCGTCGGCGGCCTCCAGGAGGACGGCGCCCCGAACGAGCTGCACGTCATCACCGACGCCGCCACCGGCAAGAAGCTCTACGAGTACCAGGGCATCGAGACCGGCACGGGCAACACCACGTACAGCGGCAAGGTCACCATCGGCACCACGAAGTCCGGGTCGTCGTACACCCTGTCGGACGGTACGCGCGGCGGCAACAAGACGTACAACCTGGGCCGCGGCACCTCCGGCACCGGCACCCTCTTCTCCGGCCCCGACGACGTCTGGGGCGACGGCAACCCCTCCAACCTGGAGACCGCCGCCGCCGACGCCCACTACGGCGCCCAGGTGACCTGGGACTTCTACAAGAACACCTTCGGCCGCAACGGCATCCGCAACGACGGCAAGGCCGCCTACTCGCGCGTTCACTACGGCAACAACTTCAACAACGCCTTCTGGTCGGACAGCTGCTTCTGCATGACCTACGGCGACGGCGCGGGCAACGCCAAACCGCTGACCTCGCTCGACGTGGCCGCCCACGAGATGAGCCACGGCCTGACGTCGGCCACGGCGCGCCTCAACTACAGCGGCGAGTCCGGCGGCCTGAACGAGGCGACCAGCGACATCTTCGCCGCGGGCGCGGAGTTCTACGCGAACAACTCCTCCGACGTCGGTGACTACCTCATCGGCGAGAAAATCGACATCAACGGCGACGGCACCCCGCTGCGCTACATGGACAAGCCCAGCAAGGACGGCGACTCCGCCGACGCGTGGTCCTCCAGCCTCGGCAGCATGGACGTCCACTACTCCTCCGGCCCCGCCAACCACTTCTTCTACCTGCTGTCCGAGGGCAGCGGCTCGAAGACCATCAACGGCGTGACCTACAACTCGCCGACGTCCAACGGCTCCACGGTCACCGGCATCGGCCGCACCAAGGCGCTCCAGATCTGGTACAAGGCGCTGACGACGTACATGACGTCGACGACCAAGTACGCGGGCGCCCGCACGGCGACCCTGAACGCGGCCTCGGCGCTGTACGGCGCGTCCAGCACCGAGTACAAGGCGGTCGCGGCCGCCTGGTCCGCCGTCAACGTGGGCTGACCGAAGCGCGGCCGAGGGCGGTACCCGGAGCGAAGGCGGATCCGGGTACCGCCCTACTCTTGGTGACCATGTCTTCGGAGGACTTCACCTACGCCGATGTCGGCGCCACCCGTGACGAGGGCTTCTGCCCGCCGGGCTTCCACCCCATGAACGTGCGCACCCGCCTCGGGGAGGGCGAGGAGGTCTTCCGCCGGGCCTCGGAGGCGGTGCTCACCTGGGAGATGCACCGGGCCCTGGGCGTCGGCATCGACGCCGGCGCGGACCGGGCCGTCCCCGGTGTCGACGTCACCGTCACCCTCGCCGGGATGATCAAGGCCCCCTGCCGTGTGGTGTGGACGGTCGAGGAACCCCGCCGCGCCGGCTGGGCCTACGGCACGTTGCCCGGCCACCCGGAATGCGGCGAGGAGTCGTTTGTCGTCGACCGCACGGGAGACGGCACGGTCTGGCTGACGGTGAACGCCTTCAGCCGCGGCGCCAAGTGGTACGCGAAGGCGGGCGGCCCGGCGACCAGGGGCTTCCAGCACGCGTACGCGCGCAGGTGCGGCAGCGTCCTACGGAACCTGGCAACACAGGGTGGTGCGGAGGCCTAGGGCCTGTCGTTTGGATCACGTCGCAGACGCGGGGTCTGGCACGCACCGAGCAGAACAGTCGCTTCCCTGCGACCTGATCCAAACGACAGACCCTAGTGACCTGAGTCGGAGATTCGTCGTTGGTTCGGTATGAGTCGTCCGGGCCCGAAGATTCCGCCGTTGTCACTGACTGATGCCCAGCGGGCCGTGTTGGAGG
>NZ_JBITJK010000012.1:0-191570 GCF_044459945.1 Streptomyces sp. NPDC050164 | reverse complement strand
GCATCGCCCGCCTGCACAACCTCGCCCTCGCCGGGTGACGCAGAAACCGGCAGGCCACCCAGCACGTCAAAGATCATTTACGGGACAGCCCTTAGGCTGGCCGACGTGTCGGCTGCTTGGGACCTCAAGTAGTCAAACATGAGCTTGTAGCTCTGCACATCAGCGGGGGCGTCGAGGTAGAGGCCTCGCTTGTGGAGCTCCAGATACACCACGTTCATGCTGTTGAGCGGGTCGCCTTCGTCGTCTCGTCCAAGGATCAGGAAGTGGCCGCCCGAACCAGCCGCGTGAGCGCCCGCGGTGAACTGAAGCACCTGGACATCCACGTTCGGACGCTGAGCCATGGACTGCAGATGGTCGATCTGCTCCGCCATCACGTCGGTGCTGCCGACGCACCGGCGAAGGACCGCGTCGTCGAGCACAACCCACAGATGCAGGGCGGGCGAGCGCTCGAGAATCGCCTGACGCTTGAGGCGGGCGTCCACCTTGCTCGCGATCACGTCCGCCTCGGTGCGGACGTTCTGTGCCTCGTGCAGGGCGAGGGCGTAACGCGGGGTCTGGAGAAGGCCTGGCACCAAGGCGTTCGCGAAGACGTGCTCGTACCCGGCCACGTCCTCAAAGGACATCAGCGGGTCCATGACCTCGGGAACAGCGGGATGGTCCATCCACCAGCCGTTCTCCTGGTTACGGACAAGCCGGACCAGTGCTTCCAGTTCCTGCGGACTGGCCCCGCACGTGTCGGCGAGTGCCCTCACCGTGGGGATCCTGAGTTTGGCGCGGTCCTGCCATGTCTCGTAACGGTTCACGGTTCCGACGGAAACCCCTGCCCGCTTGGCCACTTCGGACTGCGTGAGCTCGGCCCTGGTGCGAAGCGCCTTGAGTCCGCGGGCGATCTGCATGCGGCCGGCGGGCCCCGCTGATCCTCGTACGGTCACGTCTTGTCTCCCACTCCGCCCGCATCGTGGCTGCTCCGCCCTCTACGAGCAGCAAGTAGAGCGTATGCAGCGCCTGGTGCGCCTCTCGCTGTCGAGTTCACCCTTGCGAGGGAAAGTCGAGCCAAGGAGCATCGTCATTGAAATTCAATGGCAGCATACTCAACAGATGCGCTGCGTGGGCGAGGTGGCCGGGGTGCGTGGTCACTGGCGTGCAGCGTGCGCGTGTCTGTTCCGCAAGCTCGATCTCACCAAGGAGCGTCTGTGCGACGACTGATCAGAAAACTTGTCGGCTGGGTGCGGCTGTTCTGCGCGTCGGCGACGCAATCCACGGAGCTGCGCATGTCGCTGCCGGTCCAATGGCAGGTCGTCCGGCCCACATCGCCGACTCTCGCCCCCACCGTCCAGGCGTGGTACGAGCCCCTCGACGGCACCGCCACCCCCCTCGTCCGCCCCTACCTCACCGCGTACGAACGCGAGGAGAAGGCCCGGCTGCAGCGGCTCCGGCGCGACACCCTCTGGCTTGCCGCGTACGGCGTCGACCTCGACACCCGCGACATCCACGCCTGCCTCCGGGAGGCGTCATGAGCGACGAAGTGAACCGCGTACGAGTCCTGCCCTGGACTGGCGCACACGGTCAGCCCTGCCTCCTCCTCACGGACGGCGACGGCCCCGCCTCCCGGCTTGCCGACCGAATTGAAAGCACGCAGCTTGGGCTCGCGGACCGGCTTCTCGGCCGGACGCGGGACCTGCTGGCCCATGGAGGGGCGCCGAGTGGTGAACTCGGCACACTCGCTGGTCAGTTGGCTGACGCCCTCTCCGACGCGCTGCTTATCGCCAGGTCGCGAGGCGCTCGACTCGGGGCGGATGAGCCGTTCCTGGCCGACGGAGCACCAGCGGTCCCGACACCCTCGGGGGAGGCCGGCGACGTCCTGACGTACCGCTCGCCCCGACTCCGGGCCCACGGACTGCTCACCCTCCCCGGCCACGACCTCGCCTCCGCGCCCGCCGCCCGGCGCCACATGCGGGACACGGCGCGGGCGTGGGGCCTGCCCCGGGGCGCGGCGGACGACCTGGAGTCGATCACCGGTGAACTCGTCGCGAACGCCCTGGAGCACGGCGACGGCCACACGATCACTGTCGCCTGGGCCCTCGCCGCCGAGACGGTCACGATCAGCGTGACCGACGAGGGCGACTGCCGTACGGATCCCCTTCCCGCGCCACCCCGTTCCCCGAGCCCGGAGCAGGAGCGAGGCCGCGGCTTGTTGATCACCGACGCCCTCGCCACCCGCTGGGGCACCCGGCAGAGCGGCGACGGCCTGACCGTCTGGGCCGAGGTTTTCATCAGTGCGGTCCAGGAGTAACGCCTGACCGCCGTACAGCCATCGGCGCCGGGTCGCGCAACCGGACGCCCCCCGTCACTCCCTCGGTTCATCCCCCGGCACGACATCCGGCGGCGGCGGAGCCACAGGCCGCAGCTTCAGCCACACCAGGAAGAACACCCCCAGCGCGAGCATCCCCAACCCGGTCCACAGGTTGATGTTGACGCCCTCCGCCTTGTCGATGTCGGCGTCGGACGCCGTGAAGCCCGCGATCGTGACGATGACGCCGTAGACCACGAACAACCCGCCGATGATCCGCCGGATGTCGAACAGCCGCGCAGCCGTCGCCGACTTGCCTTGCAGCTCGGTGACTTCCCGCTGCACGTCCTTCTCGGAGTAGAACTCGGACATCTTTCGATCCTCCCTCGGTCAGAACGAGAACGGGATGTAGCAGGCCGCGGCCAGGATCACCGCGCCCCAGCCCAGCAACGCCGGCTTGCGGTACCAGGCCTCGTCCCCGGGCGCCGGCGGCTCCGCCACGCCGGGCGAGGTCGTGCCGTAGACCAGCCCCTGGAGTTCCTCGGCCGGCTTCGGCGCGGTGAAGAGCGACACCGCCACCATGACGACCGCGCCCGCGACGAACCCCGCGATCGCCGAGACGAAGTTGGCCCCCTGGTCGGAGGGGATGTCGATGATGCCCTGCTTGTAGATCCAGAAGTAGTTCACCATCGCCGCCGTCGTGCCCGCGACCAGCCCCCAGAAGCCGGACTTCATCGACGCCCGCTTCCAGAACATGCCGATGATGAAGACGACGAACATCGGCACGTTGAAGAAGGAGAACAGCGTCTGGAGGTAGCTCATGATGTTGGAGAAGGACGACGCGAGGAACGCCGTGCCGATGGAGGCCAGGACGCCGATCGCGGTGATCAGGCGGCCGAAGCGCACGTAGTACTCGTCCTGGCGCCCCTTCACGACGTACTTCGCCCAGATGTCCGTCGTGAACACGGTGTTGAACGACGACACGTTCGCCGCCATGCCCGCCATGAAGGCCGCGAGCAGACCCGTCACGGCGATGCCCAGCACGCCGTTCGGCAGGAGCTGCTCCATCAGGTAGGGAATCGCGTCGTTGTACTGGAGGTCGGAGCCGGCGGTACCGATCTTCGGGACCAGCACGGCGGCGACCAGACCCGGGATCATCACCAGGAACACGATGAAGATCTTCGGGAACGCGGCGATCAGCGGGGTCCGCTGGGCCGCGGAGAGGTTCTTCGCGGACAGGGCGCGCTGCACCTCGGCGAAGTTCGTCGTCCAGTAGCCGAAGGAGAGGACGAAGCCGAGGCCGAGGACGATCGTCAGCCAGTTGGCGCCCAGCGGGTTGTCGCTGCCGATGCCCGTGCCGCCCCAGGAGGTCATGAAGTCGGCGCCGCGGCTCTGCGTGAGGGAGTCGGACAGGCCGTCCCAGCCGCCCACCTTCTTCAGGCCGAGGACCGAGATCGGGATGAGCGCGGCGAGGATCACGAAGAACTGCAGGACCTCGTTGTAGATCGCCGAGGACAGGCCGCCGAGGGTGATGTACGCCAGGACGAAGAAGCCGGCGACCACGATCGCCACCCACTGCGGCCAGCCCAGCAGCGCCTCGACGACGATGGCCAGGGCGTAGAGGTTGACGCCGGCGATGAGGATGGCGGCGCAGGCGAAGAGGCCCGAGCTGAGCAGGTGCGCCGCCTTGTCGAAGCGCAGCAGCAGGAACTCCGGGACCGAGCGGACCTTGGAGCCGTAGTAAAAGGGCATCATCACCAGGCCGAGGAAGACCATGGCCGGGATGGCGCCGATCCAGTACCAGTGGGTGGTGTAGACGCCGTACTGCGCGCTGTTGGCGGCCATGCCCAGGATCTCGGTGGCGCCCAGGTTGGCGGCGATGAAGGCGAGGCCGGTGACCCAGGCGGGCAGGGAACGGCCGGAGAGGAAGAAGTCGAGGCTGGTCTTCACCGAGCGGCGGGCGGCGAAGCCGATGCCGAGGACGACGACGAAGTAGATGCCGAGGATCGTGTAGTCGAGCCAGTTCGTGGGGAGTCGCAGCTCGGCTGCCAGGTCTGTGGGGGGATGCATGAGCCCTCGCTTCGTTGCGCGAACCGATACCCCGCGGAATCTACGCCCCCGCCTTCAGTAATTGAACACGTCAGTTGATGCTCTTTGTTTGATTGCGATGTTGACGATTGTGGTGTGTTGTGTTTTGATATGTTGGGTTATGTTTGAAGGATGAGGAGTCCGGCGTGAAGAAGACCTCGACCCGGCTGGCCGACGGTCGCGAGCTCATCTACTACGACCTGCGTGACGACAGCGTGCGGGACGCGGCCGACCGCCGCCCGCTGGACCGCACCGTCACCACGTCCGAGATCCGCCGCGACCCCCTGCTCGGCGACTCGGTCGCCATCGCCTCGCACCGCCAGGGCCGCACCTACCATCCGCCGGCCGACGAGTGCCCCCTGTGCCCCTCCGAGGGCGACCGGCTGAGCGAGATCCCGGACTCGTCGTACGACGTCGTCGTCTTCGAGAACCGCTTCCCCTCGCTGGCCGGCGACTCCGGCCGCTGCGAGGTCGTCTGCTTCACGTCCGACCACGACGCCTCCTTCGCCGACCTCACCGAGGAACAGGCGGGTCTGGTGCTGGAGGCGTGGACGGACCGTACGTCGGAGCTGTCCCATCTCCCCTCCGTCGAGCAGGTGTTCTGCTTCGAGAACCGGGGTGCGGAGATCGGCGTGACCCTCCAGCACACGCACGGGCAGATCTACGCCTACCCCTTCACCACCCCGCGCACCGCCCTGATGCTGCGTTCCGTCGCGGCCCACAAGGAGATGACGGGCGGGGAGAACCTCTTCGACGCCGTCCTGGAGCGTGAACTCGCCGACGAGCGGGTCGTCCTGGAGGGTGAACACTGGGTGGCCTTCGTGCCGTACACGGCGCACTGGCCCTACGAGGTCCACCTGTACCCCAAGCGCCGCGTGCCCGACCTGCTCGGGCTGGATGAGGCCGCGCGCACAGAGTTCCCCAAGGTTTATCTGGAACTGTTGAGGCGCTTCGACCGGATCTTCGGTGAGGGCGAGCCTCCGACCCCGTACATCGCGGCCTGGCACCAGGCCCCGTTCGGCGCGCTGGAGGAGTTCGACGGGGTCGTGCGTGAGGACTTCGCGCTTCACCTCGAGCTTTTCACCATCCGCCGCACTTCCGGCAAGCTGAAGTTTCTCGCGGGTTCCGAGTCCGGCATGAACGTGTTCATCAACGACGTGCCGCCGGAGCGCGCGGCCGAGCGACTGCGAGAGGTAGCGAGTTCATGAGCGGGAAGTACCTGGTGACGGGCGGCGCGGGTTACGTCGGCAGCGTGGTCGCCCAGCACCTGCTGGAAGCCGGTCACGAGGTCGTCGTCCTCGACAACCTCTCGACCGGATTCCGCGAGGGCGTCCCCGCCGGCGCGACGTTCGTCGAGGGCGACATCCGCGACGCCGCCAAGTGGCTCGACCCCTCCTTCGACGGCGTGCTCCACTTCGCCGCGTTCTCGCAGGTCGGCGAGTCGGTCGTGAAGCCGGAGAAGTACTGGGACAACAACGTCGGCGGCACCATGGCCCTGCTGGCGGCGATGCGCGAGGCGGGCGTCCGCAAGCTCGTCTTCTCCTCCACGGCGGCGACGTACGGCGAGCCGGAGCAGGTCCCGATAGTCGAGTCGGCGCCCACCTCCCCGACCAACCCGTACGGCGCCTCGAAGCTCGCCGTCGACCACATGATCACCGGCGAGGCGGCGGCCCACGGACTGGGCGCGGTGTCCTTGAGGTACTTCAACGTGGCCGGGGCGTACGGCGAGCACGGCGAGCGCCACGACCCCGAGTCCCACCTGATCCCGCTCGTCCTCCAGGTCGCGCAGGGCAGGCGCGAGGCGATCTCCGTCTTCGGCGACGACTACCCGACGCTGGACGGCACCTGCGTGCGCGACTACATCCACGTGGCGGACCTGGCCGAGGCCCACCTGCTGGCCCTGAAGGCCGCTGCCCCCGGCGAGCACCTCATCTGCAACCTCGGCAACGGCAACGGCTTCTCCGTCCGCGAGGTCATCGAGACGGTCCGCCGGGTGACGGGCCACCCGATCCCCGAGGTCGTGGCCCCGCGCCGGGGCGGCGATCCGGCGGTCCTGGTGGCATCGGCCGCCACGGCCCGCGAGAAGCTGGGCTGGAACCCGTCCCGCGCGGACCTCGACGGCATCGTCGCGGACGCGTGGGACTTCGCGCAGCGGCGCGGCAACTAGACGGAACGAAGGGTCAGGGGTCAGGCATGAGCGAGGCTGTTGCCGACACGGTCGCCGGAGCGGTCGCCGAACGGTTCACGGAGCTCTACGGCGGCCAGCCGCACGGAGTCTGGGCGGCGCCGGGCCGCGTCAACCTCATCGGCGAGCACACCGACTACAACGACGGCTTCGTCATGCCGTTCGCCCTGCCGCACAAGGCGGTGGCGGCGGTCTCACGCCGCGAGGACGGTGTGCTGCGCCTGCACTCGGCGGACATCGAAGGCGGGGTGAGCGAACTTCGCCTGGACGACCTGTCCCCCGAGTCGGACAAGAACTGGACGGCGTACCCGGCGGGCGTGGTGTGGGCCCTGCGCGAGGCCGGCCACGCGGTGACCGGCGCGGACATCCACATGTCCTCCACGGTCCCGTCGGGCGCGGGCCTGTCGTCGTCGGCGGCGCTGGAGGTGGTCGTGGCGCTCGCCCTGAACGACCTGTTCTCCCTCAACCTCCGGGGCTGGCAACTGGCCCGCCTGTGCCAGCGAGCGGAGAACGTCTACGTGGGCGCCCCGGTCGGCATCATGGACCAGACCGCGTCCGCGTGCTGCGAGGCGGGCCACGCCCTCTTCCTCGACACCCGCGACCTCTCCCAGCGCCAGATCCCCTTCGACCTGGCGGCCGAGGGCATGCGCCTGCTCGTGGTCGACACCCAGGTCAAGCACTCCCACAGCGAGGGCGAGTACGGCAAGCGCCGCGCGGGCTGCGAGAAGGGCGCGGCGCTGCTCGGCGTCGACGCCCTGCGGGACGTGCCGTACGCGGAACTGGACGCGGCCCTGGCCCGCCTCGGCGACGACGAGGAGGTCCGCCGCCTGGTCCGCCACATCGTCACGGAGAACGAGCGCGTCGAACGGGTGGTGTCCTTGCTGGAGTCGGGCGAAACCCGCGCGATCGGCCCGATCCTGATCGCCGGCCACGCCTCCCTCCGCGACGACTTCCGCATCTCCTGCCCCGAACTGGACCTGGTCGTCGACACGGCCCTCGCCTCCGGCGCCCTCGGCGCCCGCATGACCGGCGGCGGCTTCGGCGGCTCGGCGATCGTCCTCGCGGAGGAGACCGACGTGGACGCGATCACCAAGGCGGTACAGGAAGCCTTCGCCGCAGCGGGCTTCACAGCACCACGCGTGTTCGAGGCGGTGCCGTCGGCAGGGGCACGCCGCCTGCGCTGACGGACCGAGCGGGCGCCCTCTCCCCGACGAGGAAGGGCGCCCGGTCATTCTCCGCGACGTCAGCGGTTGACGGCCTGGTACTCCTGGACCTGCACCTCGGTGGTGGTGGCGAACGCGCCGTCGGGCAGGCCACCACCCGTGCCGCCCGCGCCTTCCCAGGTGATCTCCCAGGTCAGAGTCGCCTTCAGGGCGTAGGAGTCGTCCCCCGACGACCGCAGGTACCGCACCCCGCACGGAGGCGTCAGCTCCGCCTTGCCCCTGGCGTACGGCTCTCCGATCGACCCGTCGTCGTTGATCACGCACTCGCCGGACGCCGGAAGGCTCTCCGCGCCCTGCGTCCCCGGGTCGATGTGCAGGCTCACCGGCTTGGCGGTCGTGGTCGCCCACAGCCCGGTGCCGGGCAGACTCGCCGTGACGGAAACCGGCTTGAAGGTGCCCTAGTCCAACCAGACCCAGGTGGGAGCGTTCACCGTCGACTTGCCGTTCGGGGCCAGGGAGATCTTGGTCGGGGGTACGACGGTCCGCTGGTGAGCGAGACCGGCGAGGGTCTCGGTGTCGATGGCCTGGGGACGTCGGGGTTTTCGCCGTTGTCCACCCAGAAGGGTTTGCGCTTGCAGTCGCCGGCGGCAGGGTCATCCTTCATCTTCGGATTCGTGACGGCCACCCACCACATGCCCTGGTCGTTCTTGTCGACGTTGAAGTCCTTGTAGGGGTGGCCTCCCGTGTAGCGCGCCTTGTCGTCCGCGATGCCCTCGGGATCGCCGCCGACAGACTCGTACATCGACCAGTTGGCCTCGGTGTAGGTCTTGAAGTTCTTGGCCTTCCAGTAGGGCTCGTACCAGCAGGCCGGTGGTTCCCAGTCCACGGCGGTGGACGTGATCGGGCCGCTGCCCTTCGAGGGGGTTTTGCCCTCGACCTTGAAAGTCACGCGCGAATCCAGCACCCGTCCTGAAGAGTCGCCTGACGTCTCATCGCTCTGGGCACCATTGGTGCCAATCCCTCCAGCGACGGCTGTGTCCACCCCGAGGAAGAACGTCGTGGCTGTCAGCACAGCGACTGCCACGCGTCGCGTCACGGCTGGCACCTCTCGGAGCCTCGGTCCTCGTGGAGCTGCCAGATCTGCCAGACGCCCTGTTCGTTCTTCTTGACGCCAGTGTTGTAGTACACGTAGCTGTCAGGCGAGGTCTCGGTCACCTTCACCTTGTCCGTCTTGAGATCCTTGACGTTTGCCTTGCTCTCGTCCACGCAGTACGTCAAAGCCGCTGACGTCTTGTCGAACACCGTCACCTGGCGGTCGAAGTAGCGCAGGGTGCCGGCCCAACTGGTCTTGTTGGCGTTGTTGTTCTTCGCGTAGTTGTAGACACCTCTCAGCGCGGTGTCCGTGTAGTAGAAGCCCATACCCGACTTCTTGAGGTCGCCGTACGCCACGGCCTGCCACACGGTGCTGACGGACCGCTCGTTGTCCGCCAGGATCGCGTCCTTGACCGCGTTGCCCGTCTGCTGCCCCTCAAAGACCAGCTTCATGTCCGAAGGCAGCTTGATCTCCGGCCGATCGATCCCGTCCGCCGTCGCGGACACCGACGGCGAAGCCGATGGCGTCGCAGCCGAATCCGCATCGGCGATCTTGTCGGACGACGCCCCGTCGCCTCCCCCCGAGCTGCAGGCGGTCAGCAGCAGGGCCGCGGATGCGGTGAGCGCGGCCGTCACGAGCCGAGCGGGGCGGTTCACTGTGTAACTCCCGTTGATGTGGGGGGACAACTCAAGCGAACCAACGCTATCGGCGGGCCGAACGGCGACGGCAAGGAGGTCGTCAGCCCAGCCTCTTCGTCAGCGTGTATTCCGTGATCCCCGGCGGATAGTCCGGCACCACGCACACCACCTCGTACCCCTGCTTCTCGTAGAAGCGAGGCGCCTGGAAGTCCCATGTCTCCAGGCGGGCCGCGCGGCAGCCCCGTTCACGGGAGGCGATGCGTTCCGCCTGCCACAGGAGCCGGGCGCCGAGGCCCACGCCGCGGTGGCGTTCGTCGACCCACAGGTAGGTGACGTGGAGCCAGGTCGCCCAGGTGTAGCCGACGAGGCCGCCCGCCAGGTCGCCGTCCGTGTCGTTCACAGCCCACACGTGCAACGGGACGTCCCGCTCGCCGGGCGTTCCGCGCAGGGCGCGCAGGACCGGAGAGGCGACTGTGTTCGTTTCCCGCAGGCGTGTACGGAGCAGATCACGTCGAGCCTTGTCGACTTCTGTCTCAAGACGGAACATGCGGCACACCATAAACGCGTAGGACAGTCAGTTCTGCAAATAACCTTCCGCTCCGGGCCCTCGGCCGTACCCTGATGAACAGCACCGGTGGGGGCCGGTGCCGATCAGGGGGCGAGACAGCCGGGTACGACGCCCGGGGTGGGGGTAGCGGTTTCTGCACGGCGGCGGCCGTGCGGCTGCGGCGACCCGGCCAGGCTGCTGCGAGGACGGACGGACAGATGCAGCAGACCCGGGCACCCCGGCGTCGTACCCGCGCGGTGCCGTCTTCCGACGATGGGGTATCCCCTGCTCTTCAGGAGCCTGGGGAAGGGGGTTACGTGGTTCGCATCCGAGTCCTGGTCGTCGACGACCATCGCATCTTCGCCGAGTCACTCGCGGCGGCCCTGGCCGCCGAGCCCGATGTCGACGTCTCCGCGGCCGGCAGCGGTCCGGCCGCGCTGCGCAGCCTGGAGCGGGCGGTCGCCGAGGGGCGGCGGTTCGACGTGCTGCTCGTCGACGCCGATCTGGGTGGCAAGGTGCCGGGCGCCCGCCCGGCCGTACCCGTGCAGGAGGGCAACGAGGACGGGCTCGTCGACGGCATCTCCCTCGTCACGGGGGTGCGGTCCGCGCAGCCGAACGTCCGGATCGTCGTGCTCGCCGAGAAGGACGATCCGCGCCGGGCCGCGCTGGCGCTGCAGGCCGGGGCCTCCGGGTGGGTGGCCAAGGACTGCTCGCTGTCCCGGCTGCTCACGGTCATCCGGGGTGTGCTGCGCGACGAGACGCATCTGCCGCCCGCCCTGCTGACCGGCGTCCTGCGCGAGCTGACCGCCGCCCGCAAGCACCGCACCGAGAGCGAGCGGCTGGTGGAGTCCCTCACTCCCCGTGAGCGGGAAGTGCTGCGGTGCATGGTGGCGGGGCTGGGGCGCAAGGCCGTCGCCGAGCGCCTGTATCTGTCGCCGCACACGGTGCGTACGCACATGCAGAACGTGCTGGGCAAGCTGGGAGTGCATTCCACGCTCGCCGCCGTCGCCCTCGCCCGGCGGGCCGGAGTCGGGCCCGTCGACCTAGCCGGGGATGTTGTCGAACGGGGCGGTCAGCTGGCGTAGCAGCCCGGCCAGTTCGCCGCGCTGGGCCCGGGTGAGCTCCGCGAGGATCGCGCGCTCCTGGTCCAGCAGACCCGCCAGGGCCTGGTCCGCGCGGTCCCTGCCCTCGTCCGTCAGCCGGACCAGGACGCCTCGGCGGTCGCTGGGGTCGGGGAGGCGTTCCACCAGGCCCTTCTTCGCCAGGCGGTCGATGCGGTTCGTCATCGTGCCCGACGTGACCAGGGTCTGGGTGAGGAGCTGTCCGGGCGAGAGCTGGTAGGGCGTGCCCGCGCGGCGCAGCGCCGTCAGGACGTCGAACTCCCACGGCTCCAGGCCGTGCTCCGAGAAGGCCAGCCGGCGTGCCCGGTCCAGATGCCGGGCCAGTCTGCTCACGCGGCTGAGCACCTCGAGCGGTTCGACGTCGAGGTCCGGGCGCTCCCGGCGCCATGCTGCGACCAGCCGGTCGACCTCGTCCTCCATGACGATCAGTGTAGTGGTTGTGTCGACGTGAAGTCTCTTGATATCCATTTTCTTGACGTCGAGATAAATTCGGTGCCACGCTGTGTGCGCGATCCTTGCCGTCACCACCAGCAAACCACCAGGACCCCGCCAGGACACCAGGAGGACCCGTGCCCGCAGCCGCCCCCACCTGGGACCCCGCCCAGTACCTCCGCCACGCCGGCCACCGCGCCCGCCCCTTCACCGACCTCCTGGCCCACGTCCCCGACCTCCCCGGCGACCCTCCCCGCATCGCCGACCTCGGCTGCGGCCCAGGCAATGTCACCGTCCTGCTCGCCGCCCGCTGGCCCACCGCCCGGATCACCGGCTACGACAACTCACGCGAGATGCTCGACAAGGCCCATGTCGATCACGGGGGGCCCACCCCGGGCGGCGGTCGTCTCGACTTCGCCCACGCCGACGCCCGTACGTGGACCCCGAGCGAGCCCTGCGATCTGATCGTCAGCAACGCCACGCTGCAGTGGGTGCCGGGGCACCTCGACCGGTTCGCCGACTGGGTGGCCGCGCTGAAACCCGCCGGGACCTTCGCCTTGCAGGTACCCGGGAACTTCGACGCCCCCAGCCACCGGCTCATGCGCGACCTCGCCGATTCACCGCGCTGGCGCGACCGGCTCGCCGGCGCCCTGCGCCACGCCGACGCCGTGCTCACTCCCGAGGCCTACCTGGAGCGGCTCACCTCGCTCGGCTGCACCGCCGACGTGTGGGAGACGACGTACATCCATCTGCTCCAGGGCGAGGACCCCGTCCTCGACTGGGTGAAGGGCACCGGCCTGCGGCCCGTGCTGACCGCCCTCGCAGATGACCCCGAGGCGCGGGACGGCTTCCTCGCCGAGTACCGGGCCGCCCTGCGCGAGGCCTATCCGGCCGGCCCGCACGGAACGCCGTTCCCGTTCCGCCGGGTCTTCGCCGTGGCGCAGGGAGAGTTGATGATCACGGCCGTCGACCATGTCCGGCTCGCCCCCCGCCCGGCGGCGAGCAGCGGCTGCGCGCGTACTACGCCGGTGTCCTCGGGATGACGGAGGTGCCGAAGCCGCCCGGGCTCGCCCTGCGCGGCGGGTGCTGGTTCCGGGCGGGCTCCGTGCAGCCGCACCTCGGGATCGAGGAGGACTTCCGGGCGGCCGGGAAGGAGTTCCTCGAACCCCCTAGGCCTTGCGGCGCCCTATCAGGTGCGGCTTCGCCTCCAGCCCGTCCAGTCCGTGCCACGCCAGGTTCACCAGGTGCGCGGCCACCTCGGCCTTCTTCGGCTTGCGTACGTCCAGCCACCACTGGCCGGTCAGGGCGACCATGCCGACCAGGGCCTGGGCGTACAGCGGGGCCAGCTTGGGGTCAAAGCCGCGGCTCTTGAACTCGCGGCCCAGGATGTCCTCCACCTGGGTCGCGATGTCCGAGATGAGCGAGGCGAAGGAACCCGTCGACTGGGGGATGGGGGAGTCACGGACCAGGATGCGGAAACCGTCCGTGTACTCCTCGATGTAGTCCAGCAGGGCGAAGGCGGCCTGTTCGCACAGTTCGCGGGGGTGACCGGCCGTGAGAGAGCTGGTCACCATGTCCAGCAGGCGCCGCATCTCGCGGTCCACGACCACCGCGTACAGCCCTTCCTTGCCGCCGAAGTGCTCGTACACCACCGGCTTGGAGACCCCGGCCTTAGCCGCGATCTCCTCCACCGACGTGCCCTCGAAACCCTTGGCGGCGAAGAGCGTGCGACCGATCTCCAGCAGCTGCTGGCGGCGCTCGGCACCTGTCATCCGGGTGCGACGCACTCGCCGCGGCTTGTCGTTGCTGGGGGTGCTGCTCGAGTCGGTCGCCACAGCGACCATCATGCCGCCTTGACGGGCTCCTTCCCGCGCGGGGAGCCGCCTTCCCCGGTGTTACGGCGCGAATCGATACGCGAGCGTGACGGCCAGCGCACGTCGTAGGCCCAGCCGAGCATCTCGAACCAGCGGATCAGCCGGGCGGAGGAGTCCAGCTGGCCGCGCATCACACCGTGCCGCGCGGAGGTGGGGTCGGCGTGGTGCAGGTTGTGCCAGGACTCGCCGCAGGACAGGATCGCCAGCCACCACACGTTGCCCGAGCGGTCACGCGACTTGAAGGGGCGCTTGCCCACCGCGTGGCAGATCGAGTTGATCGACCACGTCACGTGGTGCAGCAGGGCCACCCGGACGAGCGATCCCCAGAAGAACGCCGTGAACGCGCCCCACCAGGACATCGTCACCAGCCCGCCGATCAGCGCCGGGAGAGCCAGGGACACCACGGTCCACAGGACGAACTGGCGGGAGATCGTGCGGAGCGTCTTGTCCTTGATCAGGTCCGGGGCGTACTTCTCCTGCGACGTCTGCTCTTCGTCGAACATCCATCCGATGTGCGCCCACCACAGGCCCTTCATCAGGGCCGGCAGGGTCTCGCCGAACCGCCACGGCGAGTGCGGGTCACCCTCCGCGTCGGAGAACTTGTGGTGCTTGCGGTGATCGGCCACCCAGCGGACCAGCGGACCCTCGACCGCCATGGACCCGGCGATCGCCAGCGCGATCTTCAGCGGCCGCTTGGCCTTGAAGGAACCGTGGGTGAAGTGACGGTGGAAACCGATCGTGATGCCGTGGCACCCCAGGTAGTAGAAGAACACCAGCAGACCGAGGTCCAGCCAGCTCACCCCCCAGCCCCAGGCCAGCGGCACGGCCGCCAGCAGTGCGAGGAACGGGACGGTGATGAAGAGGAGGAGGGCGATCTGCTCGATGGAGCGCTTCTGCTCGCCGCCCAGTGTGGCGGCGGGGGCTTGATCGGTGGCCTGACCGGACGCCTTCGGGGCGTTCTCGATCACGTCGGAACTACTGGTCATACGCGTCCCCTGGGGGGTATGTGGATGGAGAGGAGGGTGCCGGAGCACGGGTACCCCGCTGTGCTTCCTACGGTTCCGTAACCTACGGCTTCGTAAGTATGGCAGCGCGTCGCCCGGCGGCAAGAGCCCAAGAGCCTGCGCGTCCCGGCCGACACCTATCCTGGAGTCGGTCGGACAGCGCGGTCCGCTCTGATTTCTTCCCGGATGTCCGGCCCGTATGCGGCGCCCGCCGCCCGAGACGCCGTCCGGGTACCCCCTCCCAGACGAGCTTCAACACTGCAAGGAGCCGCACCTGTGAGCAGTGCCGACGACCAGACCACGACGACGAGCAGTGAGCTGCGTGCCGACATCCGCCGACTGGGTGACCTCCTCGGAGAGACCCTCGTCCGGCAGGAAGGCCCCGAGCTCCTGGAGCTCGTCGAGAAGGTCCGCCGCCTCACCCGTGAGGACGGCGAGGCTGCCGCCGAGCTGCTGCGCGGCACCGAACTCGACACCGCGGCCAAGCTGGTCCGCGCCTTCTCCACCTACTTCCACCTGGCCAACGTCACCGAGCAGGTCCACCGCGGCCGCGAGCTGCGCGCCCGGCGCGCCGCCGAGGGCGGACTGCTCGCCCGCACGGCCGACCGCCTCAAGGACGCCGACCCCGAGCACCTGCGCCAGACGGTCCGCCACCTCAATGTTCGTCCCGTGTTCACGGCACACCCCACCGAGGCCGCGCGCCGGTCGGTCCTGAACAAGCTCCGGCGCATCGCCGCGCTCCTGGAGACCCCGGTCATCGAGTCCGACCGCCGCCGCCTCGACATCCGGCTGGCCGAGAACATCGACCTCGTCTGGCAGACCGACGAACTGCGCGTCGTCCGCCCCGAGCCCGCCGACGAGGCCCGCAACGCCATCTACTACCTGGACGAACTGCACGCGGGCGCCGTCGGCGACGTCCTGGAGGACCTCACCGCGGAACTGGAGCGCGCCGGCGTCAAGCTCCCCGACGACACCCGCCCCCTCACCTTCGGCACCTGGATCGGCGGCGACCGCGACGGCAACCCGAACGTCACCCCCCAGGTCACCTGGGACGTCCTCATCCTCCAGCACGAGCACGGCATCAACGACGCCCTGGAGACGATCGACGAACTCCGCGGCTTCCTGTCGAACTCCATCCGCTACGCCGGCGCCACCGAGGAACTGCTGAGCTCCCTCCAGGCCGACCTGGACAACCTCCCCGAGATCAGCCCCCGCTACAAGCGCCTCAACGCCGAGGAGCCCTACCGGCTCAAGGCCACCTGCATCCGGCAGAAGCTGGAGAACACCAAGCAGCGCCTCGCCAAGGGCACCTCGCACGTGCCGGGCCGCGACTACCTCGGCACCAGCGAACTGATCAACGACCTGCGGATCATCCAGACCTCCCTGCGCGAACACCGCGGCGGCCTCTTCGCCGACGGCCGCCTCGCCCGCACCATCCGCACCCTGGCCGCCTTCGGCCTCCAGCTCGCCACCATGGACGTACGCGAACACGCGGACGCCCACCACCACGCCCTCGGCCAGCTGTTCGACCGGCTCGGCGAGGAGTCCTGGCGGTACGCGGACATGCCCCGCGACTACCGCACCAAGCTGCTCGCCAAGGAACTGCGCTCCCGCCGCCCCCTCGCCCCCACCCCGGCACCCGTGGACGCGCCCGGCGAGAAGACCCTCGGCGTCTTCCAGACCGTCAAGCGGGCCCTGGAGGTCTTCGGGCCCGAGGTCATCGAGTCGTACATCATCTCCATGTGCCAGGGCGCCGACGACGTCTTCGCCGCCGCCGTCCTCGCCCGCGAGGCCGGCCTGATCGACCTGCACGCCGGCTGGGCCAAGATCGGCATCGTGCCGCTGCTGGAGACCACCGACGAGCTCAAGGCCGCCGACACGATCCTGGAGGACATGCTCTCCGACCCGTCCTACCGGCGCCTCGTCGCGCTCCGGGGCGACGTCCAGGAGGTCATGCTCGGCTACTCCGACTCCTCCAAGTTCGGCGGCATCACCACCAGCCAGTGGGAGATCCACCGCGCCCAGCGCCGCCTGCGCGACGTCGCCCACCGCTACGGCGTCCGCCTGCGCCTCTTCCACGGCCGCGGCGGCACCGTCGGCCGCGGCGGCGGCCCCACCCACGACGCCATCCTCGCCCAGCCCTGGGGCACCCTGGAGGGCGAGATCAAGGTGACCGAGCAGGGCGAGGTCATCTCCGACAAGTACCTCATCCCGTCCCTCGCCCGGGAGAACCTCGAACTCACCGTCGCGGCCACCCTCCAGGCCTCCGCCCTGCACACCGCACCCCGCCAGTCCGTCGAGGCCCTCGCCCGCTGGGACGCCGCCATGGACGTCGTCTCCGACGCTGCCCACGCCGCCTACCGCCGCCTCGTCGAGGACCCCGACCTGCCGACGTACTTCCTCGCGTCGACGCCAGTGGACCAGCTCGCCGACCTGCACCTGGGTTCCCGGCCCTCCCGCCGCCCCGGCTCCGGCGTCTCGCTCGACGGCCTGCGGGCCATCCCGTGGGTGTTCGGCTGGACCCAGTCCCGGCAGATCGTCCCCGGCTGGTTCGGCGTCGGCTCCGGCCTCAAGGCCCTGCGCGAGGCGGGCCTGGACACCGTGCTCGACGAGATGTACGGCCAGTGGCACTTCTTCCGCAACTTCATCTCCAACGTCGAGATGACCCTGGCCAAGACCGACCTGCGGATCGCCCAGCACTACGTCGACACCCTCGTCCCCGACGAGCTCAAGCACGTCTTCGACACCATCAAGGCCGAACACGAACTCACCGTGACCGAGGTACTGCGGGTCACCGGCGAACAGGAACTCCTCGACGCCGAGCCCGTCCTCAAGCAGACCTTCACCATCCGCGACGCCTACCTCGACCCCATCTCCTACCTCCAGGTCGCCCTGCTCAAGCGGCAGCGCGACGCGGCCGCCGCCGGCGAACAGCCCGACCCGCTCCTCGCCCGCGCCCTGCTCCTCACCGTCAACGGCGTGGCAGCGGGCCTGCGCAACACCGGCTGAGCCGCTCCCCGGACACCACCGTGCCCCCGAGCCCGTACGGACTCGGGGGCACGGCGCGTTCCGCGTCAGCCGCGGTTGACCTTCCGGCGACGGAACGCCAGGAACCCACCGCCCGCGACCAGCACCGCCGCCACACCGGACAGCAGACCCACCGGAGCCCCGCTGCCCGTCTCGGCGAGGTCACCGCCGGCCCCGCCCTGCGGCGACGGCGACGACACGGGCACTCCCTCGCCGGCCGGCGAACTCGGCGACCCCGGATCCGCCGACGGCGCCTGAGACACCCCGGACGAGGGCGACGGGGAAGCCGCCCCGGACGGCGTCGAACCGCCGGGCTCCTGCGCGTCCTCGCAGTCCGTCCAGAACACCTTGTGCTTGGCGGCACCCTTCTCGCCGTCGAAGTTCCAGAACAGCTTGTAGTGCCCGTCCGGCAGCGACAACTCCTCCGTACGTCCGTGGCCCTCCGCGTCCAGCGTCAGCGCGCCGGACTTCACCGTCTCCCCCTTGTTCTCGCTCGGGGGGATCGCGTCGATGCGCCAGTCGACCTCCTGGCCGCCGTCAAAACCGAAAGCGTTCAGGTAGAACGTGCACACGTGCGGCTCGTTGCGGCGCAGCTCCTCGCCCGTCGAAGCATCGTGGATCTTGACCGTGCCGTTGTCACCGGGAGGGGTCGCCTGGGCGGCCGGAGCGAGCAGGAGAACCGCGGAAGCCGCGGCGGCGACAGCACCGGCGCGCGAAAGAGTTCGCATCGAGAAGTCATCCATCTTCGAGAAGTGACCGGGAAGATGTGGAGGGGGCGGCTCAGCTTCCAGCCTCGCCCGACCGCCCGTCAATCACGAACCGACAACGCTCGGCCCCCCACAGAAATGGAGAACGCCGCAACCCCTCGGACAGTTACTCAGAAAATCACTCAGACATTCACTCAGACAGTCACGAAAGCGGCCGTCAGCAACGCCACCCCCGACAACGCCATCACCCACGCCGCCCGCGTGCGCAGCAGTCCGCCCGCCACCACCACCGACGCCAGCAACAGCGCACCACCCAGCGGAATCCACGCGTACAGCACCCCGGCCGGGCCCGAACGCACCGCGTCATCGCTGCCGGGCTTCACGACCACCGTGTAGGTCCGGCCCTTCTGCACCGCGACCGACTTCTCCAGGACCACCCTCGACCGCGGCTGCGAACCCTCCGACAGCGGCGCGTACGGCCCCGTGCACGTGTCCTGCCCGCACCGCGTCACATCGACCGTGCCGCGCTCCCGGCCCTTCGTCAGCATCACGTGCTGCGCCGTACCCCACGACGCCCACACACCCGCGATCAGTATCAGCACCACGACCGCACCCATCGCCGCGAACCGCCCGAACCGCAACACGGCATGAGCGCTCTGGCGAGTGACGGCAGCAGAGGCAGGCATGGCCGGGATCATTGGCCATACCCCCACGGCTGGTCAACTCCCGAGGGCGACAAGTCAGGAGTTGTACGTACTCTGCGCCCGCTCCAGCCCCTCGATCACCAGACACTCCACCGCGTCCGCCGCCCGGTCCACGAAGTAGTCCAGCTCCTTGCGCTCCGCCGACGAGAAATCCCTCAGCACGAAATCCGCCACCGGCATCCGACCCGGCGGCCGGCCGATCCCGAACCGCACCCGGTGATAGTCCGCCCCGAACGCCTTCGTCATCGACTTCAGCCCGTTGTGCCCGTTGTCCCCGCCACCCAGCTTCAGCCGCAGCATCCCGTAATCAATGTCCAACTCGTCATGAATCGCCACCACATGGGCCACCGGCACCTTGTAGAAGTCCCGCAGCGCGTTCACCGGCCCGCCCGACAGATTCATGTACGACATCGGCTTCGCCAGAATCACCCGCCGGCTGGGCGGCCCCGGCGGCCCGATCCGGCCCTCGACGACCTGCGCCTGCGCCTTCCCGGCCCGCTTGAACCTCCCCCCGATCCGCTCCGCCAGCAGATCGGCAACCATGAAGCCCACGTTGTGCCGGTTACCCGCGTACTCCGGCCCCGGATTGCCCAACCCCACGATCAGCCAGGGAGCGGCGGCATCGGTCGTCACGTCCATGTCTCCTTCATACGCGTCGGCCGCTGCTCCGCACGGGAACAGCGGCCGACGAAACGACGACGAGGGATCAGGCCTCGGCGGCCTCTGAGCCCTCTTCCTCGCCCTCGGAGGGCTCCTCGGCCTGCGCGGCCAGGACCTGCAGGACGACGGTGTCCTCCTCGACGTCCAGCGTCGTGCCCTTCGGCAGCGGGATGTCCTTGGCCAGGATCGAGTCACCGGCCGTCAGACCCTCGACGGAGACGGTCACGGACTCCGGGATGTGCGTGGCCTCGGCCACCACCGGAAGCGCGTTCAGCACGTGCTCCAGCAGGTTGCCGCCCGGCGCCAGCTCACCCTCGGTGTGGACGTAGATCTCGACGTTGACCTGCTCGCCACGCTTCACCAGCTGCAGGTCCACGTGCTCCAGGAAACCCTTCAGCGGGTCACGCTGCACGGCCTTCGGAATCGCCAGCTCGTTCTGCTTGCCGTCGATGTCCAGCGCGATCAGCACGTTCGGCGTACGCAGCGCCATCAGCAGGTCGTGACCCGGCAGGGTCAGGTGCAGCGGGTCCGAACCGTGCCCGTACAGAACACCCGGAACCTTGGACTCACGACGGATACGGCGCGCGGCACCCTTGCCGAACTCGGTGCGCGTCGCGGCGGAGATCTTCACCTCGGACATAAACACTCCTCGAAGTCAGAAACGGACGTGGTCACCCGGCCACGAACGGCCTGCTACGAAGAGCGCGTCGATAACGGACCGCCGTACAAGCCTCCAGAAGAAGCGGTACGGCCTCCCTCGCCGAGCAACTTCAGCAGTCTACTCGGCGAGGGAGGCCGCACCCAAAACGATCTACACAAGCCCGACCAAGGGCCCCTACTGGTCGTCGAACAGGCTCGTCACCGAACCGTCCTCGAACACCTCACGCACCGCATTCGCGATCGTCGGCGCGATCGACAGCACCGAGATCTTGTCCAGGTCCCCGCTCAGCTCACCCGGCGTCGGCAGCGTGTTCGTGAACACGAACTCACTCACCCGCGAGTTCTTCAGCCGGTCCGCCGCCGGACCCGACAGCACACCGTGCGTCGCCGTCACGATCACGTCCTCCGCGCCGTGCGCGAACAGTGCGTCCGCCGCGGCACAGATCGTCCCACCCGTGTCGATCATGTCGTCCACCAGGACACACACGCGACCCTTCACCTCACCCACGACCTCGTGGACGGTGACCTGGTTCGCGACATCCTTGTCCCGGCGCTTGTGCACGATCGCCAGCGGCGCACCCAGCCGGTCGCACCAGCGGTCGGCGACCCGCACCCGGCCCGCGTCCGGAGACACGACCGTCAGCTTGTCCCGGTCCACCTTCCGCCCCACGTAGTCCGCCAGCAGCGGCAACGCGAACAGGTGATCCACCGGACCGTCGAAGAAGCCCTGGATCTGGTCCGTGTGCAGATCCACGGTCAGGATCCGGTCCGCGCCCGCGGTCTTCATCATGTCCGCGATCAGACGCGCCGAAATCGGTTCACGTCCCCGGTGCTTCTTGTCCTGCCGCGCGTAACCGTAGAACGGCACGATGACGGTGATGGAGCGGGCCGACGCACGCTTCAGCGCGTCGATCATGATCAACTGCTCCATGATCCACTTGTTGATCGGAGCCGTGTGGCTCTGGATCAGGAAGCAGTCGGCACCACGTGCCGACTCCTGATAACGCACATAGATCTCACCGTTCGCGAAGTCGAAGGCCTTCGTCGGGACGACCCCGACACCCAACTGCTGGGCGACCTCCTCGGCAAGCTCGGGGTGGGCGCGGCCGGAGAAGAACATCAACTTCTTCTCGCCGGTCGTCTTGATCCCGGTCACAGCACTGTCTCCTCAGAGGTGTCGCAGCTGGGTGTCGAGAGACCTCTCAGCCGGCTTGCTGGAGGCCGTCTCAGCTGGTGGGGTGCGGGTATGCACTTATCACCGTACGCCGTGTTCTAGGCACCGGTTTCGGTCAGCCCTCGTCGGCCGACCCCCGGGAAGCCGCCTCCGCCGCCTTCGCGGCCGCGCTCCCCGGACGCTTTCGAGCCACCCAACCCTCGATATTCCGCTGCTGACCACGGGCCACGGCCAGCGAACCGGGCGGCACATCCTTCGTGATCACGGACCCGGCAGCGGTGTACGCGCCGTCCCCGACAGTGACAGGCGCCACAAACATGTTGTCCGAGCCCGTGCGGCAGTGCGAACCGATCGTCGTGTGGTGCTTCTCCTGACCGTCGTAGTTCACGAACACGCTCGCGGCACCGATGTTCGTGTGCTCACCGATCGTCGCGTCACCGACATACGACAGGTGAGGCACCTTCGTCCCCTCACCGATGGAGGCGTTCTTCGTCTCCACGTACGTCCCGATCTTGCCTTTGGCACCCAGCCGGGTCCCCGGACGCAGATACGCGTACGGCCCGACGCTCGCCTCCGCGCCCACCTCCGCGCCCACGGCAACGGTGTTGTCGACCCGCGCGCCGGCACCGACCCGGGTGTCGGCCAGCCGGCAGTTGGGCCCGACCTCCGCGCGCTCGCCGAGGTGCGTCGACCCCTGCAGCTGCGTGCCCGGGTGGACGACGGCGTCCTGCTCGAACGTGACGGTGACATCGACCCAGGTGGTCGCCGGATCGATGACCGTGACACCGGACAACATGGCCTCGGTGACCAGCCGGTCGTTGAGAATGCGACGGGCCTCCGAGAGCTGCACGCGGTTGTTGATGCCGGCGATCTCCCGGTGGTCCGCGGCCACGGAGGCGCCCACGCGGTGCCCGGCCTCACGCAGGATCCCCAGGACATCGGTCAGGTACTCCTCGCCCTGACTGTTGTCCGTCCGCACCTTCTTCAGCGCGTCGGCGAGCAGCTGCCCGTCGAACGCGAACACCCCCGAGTTGATCTCCCGGATCGACCGCTGGGCGTCGGTGGCGTCCTTGTGCTCCACGATCGCCGTCACGGCACCCGAGTCGTCCCGCACGATCCGGCCGTAGCCGGTCGCGTCCGGCACCTCGGCGGTCAGCACGGTGACCGCGTTGCCGTCGGCGGAGTGCGTGGCGGACAGGGCCTGGAGCGTCGCGCCGGTGAGCAGGGGAGTGTCCCCGCACACGACGACAACGGTCCCGTCGACCGCCCCGCCGAGCTCTTCCAGCCCCATCCGTACGGCGTGCCCGGTGCCGTTCTGCTCCGCCTGTACCGCTGTGCGGACGTCCGGGGCGATCTCGCCGAGATGGGCGGTGACCTTCTCACGGGCGTGGCCGACCACGACGACCAGGTTCTCGGGGTGCAGCTCGCCCGCGGCGGCGAGCACGTGTCCCACGAGACTGCGGCCGCAGAGCTCGTGCAGGACCTTGGGTGTGGCCGACTTCATACGGGTGCCCTCACCCGCTGCGAGAACGACGACGGCTGCCGGGCGGTTGGCGCTCACGGGATGCCCTTCGGCTGTGGATGGGGTGGGGTGACATCCGCAGGATACCGGGGGGTTTTGTGGGGGCGTGGGTGTAGGCCCCGACGTAGCTGTCGGGGCCGGAGCGTAACCAGCTCCCCCATCAGGATTTGAACCTGAACTTAAGGGACCAAAACCCTCAGTGCTGCCGGATTACACCATGGGGGATGAAACTCGGCTAAACCGGACATTCGGTTAGATCGCCGAGTCGGCTCCCAACACTATGCCGTACCAAGCGCCTTCCATGCGACGGTACAAGTCGGCGCTTTTGGTGACGTAGACGGCGAGGCGGCCTCGATAGCTCGCCGCTGTGTTCTTCCGGTTCGTTCGGGGGTTGTGCTTCTTGAGCACGGTCCGCTGGAAACAGGAAGCGTCCGCGCCGACCAGGTCGGCCCAGAAGGCCTCGGCTGCCGCCACGTCCGCCGACTCGTGGATGTTGACGCGGAACCGTAGGCGCTCGCGTTCCACGCCCATCGACTCGAGCCAGCGCAGGTAGAGGCGGATGACGTTCGGATCGCTGTTGATGAACTGCAGCTTCTCTCGTCGCTGGCGGCCCTGGCCTTTGTCTTTGGCGCCCTCTGCCCAGTAGAGGACGACGCCCGCCAGGAACAGCTCACGGTTCGAGAGCGTGCCGATGCTCTGCTTGGCGGCTTCCTTGGTTTGCCGACGCTCCTCCTCGCCGATCCGCAACCTCTCTTCCCAGCCGCGCCGGGCGATTGCGGCAGCCTCCTCGGTGCTGCGCTTGCGCTCCGGCTTCGGCAGATCCCGTACCCACAGCGAGATCGAACTCTTCGAGCACCCCAGCTCCACCTGGATCTGGTCGTACGTCCAGCCCCGGCGCCGGAGCTCTCTGGCCTTCTCGCGGAGGTCGTCCTTCGCGTTCGGGCGCTTCGTCCAGGCCGGTGGCGGCTCGCCCTCCAGCAGGCGGTTGAGGATGTCGTTGTTGTCGACGTGCAGCCGGTCGCGGATCTGGCGCCGGCTCAGTCCCGCGCGCCGCAGCGCCACCGCCCTCTCCCGTAGTCCCTCGAAGTCGGCGTATTTGCCAGTGGCATGTGTCATACGCATACCGTCCGGGCGGAATGGAGGGTTCCGGGGTCGAACGGTGAGCGATTCAGCAGTTCGAGGGATATCGGGCCGTATCGCAGCCGAACGGTCACGGAGTGTGGTGTAGGCCAGTCCGGGAAACTCACCGGAAAACCGGCTGCGGGCGCCCGTAGGCTGGAGGGCATGACCGCGACGGGGGAAGAGCATGTGACGGCCCGGGGAGGGCCGTGGTGGTGGGCCAGACGGCGTAGTGCCGTGTTCGATGTGAGTCTGGCCGTGGTGTCCGCGCTGGAGTGCGGGGCGGAGGGTTTTCCGTTCGCCAAGGACGCGGGGATTCCGGTGGCCGCGGGGGTCGTTTTCGGTCTGTTGGCCGGTTCCGTGCTGCTCGTGCGGCGGCGGTGGCCGATCGCCGTCGTGCTGGTCTCGATCGCCATCACGCCCGCCGAGATGGGCTTCCTGATGGGCGTCGTCGGCCTGTACACGCTGGCCGCGGCCGAGCTCCCCCGGCGGATCATCGCCTCGCTGGCGGGGATGTCGCTGGTGGGGACGCTGATCGTGACGTTCGTGAAGACGCGGCAGGACGTGTCGCGGGGGGACCTGGACATAGGGGACTGGTTCGTGCCCTTCGCGGCGATCACGATGTCGCTCGGCTTCACGGCGCCCCCGGTGCTGCTCGGTCTGTATGTGGGGGCCCGGCGGCGGCTGATGGAGAGCCTGCGGGAGCGTGCGGACAGTCTGGAGCGGGAGCTTCAGCTGCTCGCGGAGCGGGCGGAGGAGCGGGCCGAGTGGGCCCGGAACGAGGAGCGGACGCGGATCGCCCGGGAGATGCACGACGTGGTCGCGCATCGGGTGAGCCTGATGGTCGTGCATGCCGCCGCGCTGCAGGCCGTGGCGCGCAAGGATCCCGAGAAGGCGGTCAGGAACGCCGCGCTCGTGGGGGACATGGGGCGGCAGGCGCTGACCGAGCTGCGGGAGATGCTCGGGGTGCTGCGCAGTGGCGGGGGTGAGCGGCGGGAGCGTGCCGCGTCGGTGCCGTTGGCGGCGGTGGGGGTGGCTGCCGCGGCGGCGGCTTCGCGGGCCGCCGATGACGAGGGGCCGTGTCTGGCGGAGATCGAGGAGCTGGTCGGGCAGTCGGCCGCGGCGGGGATGGTGGTCGATCTGTCGGTGGAGGGGGATGCCCGGTCGTATCCGCAACAGGTGGAGCAGACGGCGTATCGGGTGGTGCAGGAGGCGTTGACGAACGTCCACAAGCACGCGGCCGGGGCGAAGACGTATGTGCGGCTGGCGCATCGGGTGTCGGAGATCGCGATGCAGGTGGAGAACGAGCCGCCGGAGGCGGCGGCGTCGTCGGCGCGGTTGCCGTCCGGGGGGAACGGGCTGGTGGGGATGAAGGAGCGGGTTGCGGCGCTGGGCGGGGTGTTCGTGTCGGGGCCGACGGACGCGGGGGGTTTTCGGGTGTCTGCGGTGATTCCGGCGTCGTAGCCGCCCCCGCGGCCTTGTGCGGCCGTTGTCAGCCCGCTGTCAGGCGTGTCGGTTCCGTGCCGGCGATGAGGGTGGACAGGGCCTGGTCGATGTCGGGGCCGAGGTACCAGTCGCCGGTGTGGTCGAGGGTGTAGACGCGGCCTTCGGTGTCGACGGCGAGGAGGGCCTGGCTGTCGGTTTCGGCGCCGAGGGGGCAGACCTCGGTGCCGAGGGCGCGGCCGAGGTCGCCGAGGGTGCGGGCCATGTGGAGGCCGTGCAGGGGGTCCAGGTGGAGGGCGGCGGGGGCGACCTGCCGGCCGGGGCCGGTGGGGGTGATGTGGAGTCCGCCGAATTCGGCCCAGGCCTCGACGGCTGCGGGGAAGACGGTGTGGCGGTGGCCGGCGGGTGAGATGTGGTCGCGCAGGGCGTCCGCCCAGATCTCGGCTTGTTTGATGTCCCAGCGTCCGGGTTGCCAGCCGGCGGCGCGCAGGGCGGCGTCGACTTGTACGGCGAAGCGGGTGGTGGAGGTGCGGTCGGTGTGCATCTGCCCTTCGTCTCGTCGAGGTCATGGGTGGGGTGAGGTGCGCGCCGGGGTGTCTGGCCGTGCGGGTGTGTGGGGGCCTCAGCCGTTCTGGGACGCCGGGTCGACTATGCGGACGCCGAAGTGGGCGCTGAGGGCGGTGCAGGCGCGGCAGGGTGTGGCGAAGCTGCCGTGGAGGGGGTCGCCGTCCTCGCGGATGCGGCGGGCGGTGAGTTTGGCCTGCTTGAGGGCTTTGCGGGCCTCGCCGTTGGTCATGGGTTTGCGTGCGGCGCGTTTGCTGCGGGCGGCGTCGGCGGCGGCGATGTGCCGGGAGATGAGGATGGTCTCGGCGCAGCGGCCGGTGAAGCGGTCGCGCTGGGCGCTGGTGAGGGTGTCCAGGAAGTCCTGGACGAGGGGGTGCAGGGCGGGGGGTGTGTCGCCGCGGGCGGCGGTGCCGGTGAGGGTGGCGCCGCGGACGGAGAGGGCGGCGGCGACGGTGGGGAGGATGCCGTCGCGGCGGTGGTGGAGGACGGGGGCGTGGGCGGCTTCTGTGGCGCTCCAGCCGATGCGGGGGTCGCCGCCTCGGGGGTCGCCTGTGCGCGGGTCGCCGCGTCGCGGGTCGCCGCCCCGGGGGTCGCCGTTTCGTGGGTCGGCGGACCTGCCGGTGTGTGGTCCCGTCTGTGTCGCGTTCATGATCGTATTCCCCTCCGTGCATCCCCCGGGGGTCACAGACTGCCAAATGCCCTGGCTGGTGCGGAAGCTGGGGAGCGGTGACACGCCCGTACCGGGGCGTGCCGTCACGGTGGGGTGACGGCTGGTCACGGAAGCGGAAGGGGCGGCCGACCGGTGCCGGTGACCGGTGTCGTCGTACCGCATAGGCTGTCGGCACCGCGGGCCGTGCGGTGATCCGTTCGGAGATCGATGCAGTGAACCGGAGGGTGATCCGTGAGGTCGGCGGGTGCTGGGAAGTGCAGAGAAGTCGAGACAGACAGACGTGACAGTCGATACGGGCCGTAGTGCGCCAAAGGTGGTCAATACGGGTCGTACAGAGTGCCGCAGGGGGCAACCGCCATGACGACAGGTCGGCTCGGGCAGCAAGCCGCGCCGCCGAACGCGGCCTACGCCGGGCAGGTCGTGCATTTCCCGGATCCGGTCCGGGCGGCCCGTCACCCGAGAGGGGTACGGGTCGACGAGCGTGGTTACCCCGACTTCTCGCCCTACGCGCGTGCGGCCGCGGAGATCGCGGAGCCGCCGGAGGGTTTCGGTGTCGACGAGTTGCGGCTGACGGACTACGTGTCGGCGAACATGGCGCTGGCGGCGTCCGGGCACGAGTTGTGGGACACGGTGCCGGCGGTGGCGACGCCGCACGGCTGGACGTGGCACCACGCGGTGGGTTCGCGGCGGCTGGAGCTGGTCCCGGTCGAGGTGAAGGCGTTGCTGCGGCATCACGGCGGCGTGGCGACGTCGGGCGTCGACCAGTCCAAGCGGGGCACGCGGCCGTTGCAGGAGACGCGTCCGGCGCACTTCGGACTGCCGAAGTCGGGCGTGGCGGTGACGGAGTCGCAGGTGCAGGGGGTCGAGGAGGATCTCGGCTTCCGGCTGCCGGGTCCGTACCGGTCGTTCCTGAAGGCGGCGGGGGGCTGTGCGCCGGTGGGTGCCGCGCTGGACGCTGAGCTGGGGCTGCTGATCGACCAGCCGTTCTTCACCGTGCGGGACGAGGCGGCGGTCAACGACCTGGTGTACGTCAACAAGTGTCTGCGTGACCATCTGACCAAGGACTACTTGGGGATCGGCTTCGTCCAGGGCGGTCTGCTGGCCGTGAAGGTGAAGGGTGACCGGATCGGTTCGGTGTGGTTCTGCGCGTACGACGACGCGCGGGACGTGGATCCCTCGCTGCCGCCGGCGGAGCGGGTGGAGCGGTTGCTGCTGCCGTGCGGGGACGATTTCGACGTCTTCCTGTTGCGGCTGGCCGGTAATCCGCCGGAGTTGGAGACGGTGGCGAATCTGATGGTGGACGGCGGGTTCGCGCGTGTGGTGCCGGTGGGTGCGGTGTCGTCCTCGGCCGTGGGGGAGTGACTTCAGCGATGGTGACCTTCGCGCAGGCGCAGGAGCGCGCGGAAGAGTGGATCAACGGAGACGTGCCGTCGTACCAGCATCGTGAGGTGCGGGTGCGGGAGTTCGACCTCGGGTTCGTGGTGTGGGCCGAGGACCGGGCGGACGGGCCGCGTTCCGACGGCGGCGCGCAGCGGCTGGTGATCGCGCGGGACAGCGGTGAGGCGACGTTGTGGCCCGGGCTGCCGGTGGGTGAGGTGATCCGCCGGTACGAGGAGGAGTACGGTCGTCCGGACGCGGCTCAGGAGCCGGCGCCGGCTCCCGCGGCCCGGGTGGACCTGAACCAGACGTCCTTCCTGCTGACTCCGCCGGAGTGGTTGCAGGACGCGGCCGACAAGCTGGGGATTCCGGATCGGCGGGGGGCTGGTGCGACTGCGGGAGCGGGGGCGGGTGCTGCGTCGGCTTCCGCTGCTGACCCGGCTGGGGCCGCGGGTGGTGATTCCGCTTCCGGTGCGTCGTGGCCTGCTGCCGTGGGGAGTGACTCCGGGGCGGGAGCGGGGACGGGTGCGCCGGCCGGGGCCACGCCCTGGGCCGGTACGGACACCAACGGCGATGCCGGTGAGGACCGTTCCGTACCGCTGCCCGCGACGGTCTTCGCGCCGCCGCTGAGCGAGACCGACGCTGACACGCCGCCGCCGGCGACGCCCGAGGCCAAGACGGCGCTGCTGTCGGGCGGCAGTCAGCTTCCGCCGACGGCGGTCTCACCGGCGGTCGACGATCCGAACGCGCAGGGCGCTGCGCCTGCGCCTGCGCCTGGTGGGCCGGGTTACGGCTATCCGTCGGGGGCGGCGGGTGCTGCTCCGGCTCCGGGCGGGCCGGGTACGCCGCCTACTGGTGTGCCGCAGGGCAGTACGCCTCCGCCTCCGCCTGTGCCGGGCGGGCAGCCGTACGGGTATCCGCAGGGTGTGCCTGAGCGGCCGCTCGCGCCGAACGCCGGGGACATCGCCGACGCCGCGACCAGCAAGGCGGCTCCGCCGCCGGGTCGTGGACGGGGCGCCGGTCCGACGACGCCGCCTCCGCCGGGCGCCCCGGGGACGCCGGGTGCGCGGCCGGGCGGTACGCCTCCGCCGTCGGGGCCCGGGGCGCCGGGTACTCCGGCTGGGGGTTACGTGCCTACGCAGCTTGTGTCGGCGCTCGGGCCTGAGGGACCCGGGGGGCCTGGAGGCCCGGGCAACGAGGGCTCCGGTGCGCCGCTGCCTCCCCAGCAGCCGCCGGGTCCTCCTGGTGCGTCGAACCAGCCTGGTGCGCCGCAGCCTCCGGGCGCTCCGAACCCGCCCGGCGCCCCGGGTGGTACGCCACCCGGTGGTGTGCACCATGCCGCCACGATGCTTGCCGATCCCGGCCGGACGGGCCCGGGCGTACCTCAGCCTCCGGGGCCTCCGGGCGCGCCTGGTGCGCCTGGTGCGCCGAACCAGCCTGGTGTCCCGCAGCCTCCGGGTGCGCCGAACCCGCCGGGTGCCCCGGGTGGTCCAGGCGGCCCGGGTCCCGTGCACCACGCGGAGACCGTGCTGGCCCCGCCTCCGGCGGGCGGCCCCGGCGTGCCCGCGCCGCCGCAGGCCCCCGGCGCACCACCTGCTGCCCCGGGCGCTCCTGGCGTGCCCAGTGCGCCGCCGATGCCGCCCGGTGGGATGCCGTCCGGTGGGATGCCGCCTGGCGCAATGGCGCCCGGTGGGATGCCGCCCGGTGCGATGCCGCCGCCCGGTCAGCCCGCCCCCGGGCAGCCTCCGGCGTACGGCTATCCGCAGCAGCCCACCGGGCAGCCCACCGGGCAGCCCACGGTCGGCCCCGGCTACCAGGCCGTGCTGCGCTACCGCGCGCATGACGGTTCCGAGCAGCAGCTGATCCGGCGTTCGGCGCCGGGCACGCCGCACCCGGAGTGGCAGATCTTCCACGAGCTGCGGGCCATGAACGTGCCCCCGGACCAGGTGCTGGAGCTCCACACCGAGTTGGAGTCGTGCGAGCTGCCGGGTGCGTACTGCGCGCGGATGATCCGGGAGCAGTGGCCGCAGGCGCGGATCACGAGCATCGCGCCGTACGGTACGGACCACGCGAGCCGGCAGCAGGGCATGCAGCAACTGCTGGCCCACCAGGGCGAGTTGCACCAGGTGGCCGACGGCCCGGCGCGTCCGGCTCCGGTGCGGGCGCCGTTGCCGCCGGTGCAGGCGGTGGCGCCGATCCCGCCGGAGGCGATCGCGCAGGAGCTGGGTGCCGCGTTCGGGCCGGGGGTGTTCCGGTTCGAGCAGGCCGCCGTGTCCCGGCAGGGCGTGCCGCCGGTCGTGGCGCACACGCTGGTCGCGGCGGGTCTGCCGATGGACATGGGCCCCTTCTTCTGGGCGCAGGCGCAGCCGGGCCGGCCCGTGCCGACGCTGGCGGAGCTGGCGGCCGAGCGCGGTGTGCAGCCGGCCCCGGACGCGGGTTCCTACCTGGTGATGGGCAGCGACTTCGGCAAGGCGATCTGTGTGCAGTACGGCACGGCGAACATCGTCGCCGTGCCGGTGGAAGCGGGGCCGGGCGGGGCGCCCGTACCGCCGCAGTTCGTGAACACCGGGCTGCCGGAGTTCGCGCGCTGCCTGGCGCTGCTCGGGCGGATGTGGCGGCTGCGGTTCGGGCTGAACCAGGAGCAGGCGGGCCGTTGGACCGTCGACTTCCAGGCGCAGTTGGCCGCGCTCGACCCGGCGGCGCTCGGATCGCCGGAGAGCTGGTGGTCGGTGCTGCTGGAGCAGATGTGGGACGGACTGCTGTGACGCGCCGCCGCTGACGTGTCCTGAGGAGCCGGGTCCGGTCGGTCGTGAGACTGCCGGGCCCGGCTTTTTCATGCCGGGCTGTCACATCTTCCTCCTCCGCTGCGTCAGTGCGGTGACAGCGATTCACCGCCGACGCAGGAGGCAGAGATCATGCAGGCACGGATGACCAACCCGGCGTACGTCCTTCCCGGTGCGATGAAGGGCATCGGCACCCTCTTCCAGGCGATCGGGGAGGGCGGCCTTGGGCAGGACGTGGCGGAGATCGTCGGGCTGCGGGCCAGTCAGATCAACGGCTGCGGTCCCTGCGTGCACGGGCACACGGCCAACCTCCGCAAGGCCGGGGTGAGCGAGGAGCGCATCGCGGCCGTCGCGGCCTGGCGGCACGCGCCCTTCTTCTCGGACGCCGAGCGTGCCGCGCTGAGGCTGACGGAGGCGATGACGCGGCTCTCGGATCTGTCGGAGGAGTCGGTTCCGGACGCGCTGTGGGACGAGGTGGCCGATCACTTCGACGAGAAGGAGATCTCCGCGCTGATCCTCACCGTCGCGGTGACGAACATGTTCAACCGCATCAACACGACCATCAAGGAGCCCGCGGGCACCACATGGGGCTGACGGCCGTACGGCCGGGCCGGGGGCCCGTGTCCTCTGTGCGGAGTGTCGCGTTATGAACACTTCCGTCTGATCCACCAAGATGTGCGCGAAATCATCCCATTTCGTGCTCGATCGCGCGTCGGCGTGGTGGAGAGGGGCCCCAGCATGAGCAGCGCATCGGTGTCCCCGCACGGCTTCCCGGCCGTGCGGGGGCGCGGTTACCGTCCCGAACAGGTCGACGAGTACGCCGAGGCCCTCTCCGAGGACCGTGACGCGGCCTGGGAGAGGGCCGCCCGGCTGACGGTGCTCGCCCGGCACATGGACGCGGAACTGGAGCAGTTGCGGGAGGTCGTCGCACGGCTGGTCCCGCAGACCTACGAGTCGCTCGGGGAGCGGGCGCGGCGGCTCTTCGAACTCGGCCAGGAGGAAGCCGCGGCCGTACGGGACGGGGCGCGGCGGGAGGCGCGTGAACTCGTCGACGGGGCGTGCGAGTCCGCGGCCGGCGTGCGCGAGTCCGCGCAGGCGTACGCCGATGCCGTAAGCGCCGACGCCGACGAACGTGCCCGGCAGCGGCTGCTCGCGGCGCGCGCCGAGGCCGACGAGATCCGGGCCGCGGCCGATCGTGAGGCGCGGGAACAGCGGGGCGAGGCGCTGGCCGCGTTGCGGGAGATGCGGCAGCGCACCTCCGGAATGCTGGCCGAGCAGGCCAAGGAGCACGCCGAGCGGTGGGCGGAGCTGGAGCGGGAGGATGCCGCCCGGGTGGCCGCGCTGGACGCCCACCACACGGAGGCGGTGGCACGCGCCGAGAGCGCGCTGTACGAGGCCGAGCAGGCCTTCGCCGACGCCGAGGACTCGACCCGGCACCGGCAGGAAGAGGCAGCCGCGTGCGCCGCGGAGTTGCTCGCCCAGGCCCGCAGCCACGCGGAGTCCGTGGAGCAGGAGACGGAACGAGTACTGCGCGAGCACGCCGAGCACGGGGACGACGCCCGGGCGCACATCGACCGCGTGCACGCCGACCTGACGGCGTGGGCGGGGCGCGCAGCGGCGGAGTGAGGCGAGGCGTGCGGTGTGGTTGGGGGTGGGTGGCGGCGGCTGCGGGTTGGTGTCGTGGCTGGCTGCTGGGCGATCGCCGTGGGTTGGTGTCGTGGTCGGCGGCTCGATCGCCGCGCGTTGGCTCCGCGGCCGGCCACCGGCCGATCGCCGTGCGTCGCCGCCGTACGAGGCGGCGACGCCCGCCGCTTCTGCGCCGTGTTTCGGCTGCGTCAGGCTCGCGCCACGCTTCCGCCGCGCCGCGCTCGCGCCGCGCTCCCGCTGCGGCGGGGCCCGTCGCGCGAGGGCGTGCCTGACGGGTGACGGCGGGCTGCCGTCGTGTGTGAGGCGAGGGGGACGCCGACGCCGGTGTCCACGGTCGGCGGCCGTACTGGGCTTTCGTGTCGCGGTCACCTGGACTCACGCACCCCAGCCGCCCCTGGGCGCGGCCTGGCACGGCAGGCCGCCGCCACCGTGCCCTCCGCGTCAGCGATCCCTGCGTACCGCGCCCGCCAGGATCCAGCCCTCCACCGCCTCGTACTGGTGGCGTTGTTCCTCCGACTTGCGGCGGCCGGAGGCCATCGTGCCCAGCCAGCCGCAGGCGAAGCCCAGGGGTATGGAGAGCAGACCCGTGGTGGTGAACGGGAACCAGTTGAAGTCGGCGTCGGGGAAGGCGGAGACGGGCGAGCCGGAGACCAGGTTGGTGCCCGGCATCAGCAGCAGGACGGCCAGGGAGCCGCCGATGAGGGTGCTGAGCAGGCCCGTCCGGGTGTAGCGGCGCCAGAAGAGGCTGTAGACCAGCGCGGGGGCGATGGCCGAGGCGCCCAGGCAGAAGGACAGCGTCACCAGGGGTTGCAGGCTGCGATGCTGGACGAGCGTGGCCAGGAGGATCGCCGGGATGCCCACCGCCAGCGCCGAGACCCGGGCCACCGTCATCTCGCGGCGCGGTGACATCTCCCGCACCCGGGCCGCGAACACGTCGTGCGCGAGGGAGTTGGCGCAGGCGAGGATCATTCCGGCGACCGAGGCGAGCAGCGTCAGGAACACCGCCGTGGTGACGGTCGTGAACAGGAACGTCTCCGCCGTCGACACGTCCGGGCCGAACGCCGCCTGGGAGCCCAGCAGATAGGCCGTGTTGCCCTGCGGGTCCACTTGCGCGATCAGCGCCCGCCCGACCAGGGCAGTCGCGCCGAACCCGACGACCGTGATGACGAGCACGAACAGCGCCACGCTCGACACGGCCCAGGACATCGACCGCCGTACCTGCCGGGCACTGGAAGCGGTGTACATGCGCATGGTGACGTGCGGCAGCACGGCACCGCCGAGGACCACCGTCAGTTGCGAGGTGATCATGTCCAGGCCGGGGCTGGGGCCGCCCGCGAACTGCAGGCCCGAGGAGAGGAACGCCGAGCCCACACCGCTGTTGCCGGCGGCCGCGTTGAACAGGGCGCCCGGATCCCAGTCGAACCGGTGCAGGATCAGCATCGCGATCACCATGCCGGAGCCGAGCAGCATCACGATCTTCAGGATCTGGATGAGGGCGGTGCCCTTCATCCCGCCGATCGCCGCGTAACTGATCATCAGCGCGCCCACGCCGATGATGCAGCCCGTCTGCAACGACTCGCCGGAGAAGCCGAGGACGAACGCCATGAGCTGCCCGGTCCCCGCCAACTGCACGACCATCAGCGGCAGCAGCGCCGCCAGGGTCACCGCGCAGGCCGCGATACGGACGCCGCGTCCCGGCATACGGCGGGCCAGCGCGTCGCCCATGGTGAACCGGCCCGCGTTGCGCAGCGGTTCGGCCAGCAGGAACATCAGCAGCATCAGGGACAGCGCCGTACTGAGGGCCAGTACGGTCCCGTCGTAGCCGAACAGGGCGATCACGCCGCCCGTGCCGAGGACGGTCGCGGCGGAGATGTAGTCGCCGGCGATCGCCAGGCCGTTGCGCATGGGGGACAGCGAGCTGTAGCCGGTGTAGAACTCGTCGAGGTCGTCCCGGTCCGGGCCCGTCATCACGCACAGCAGCAGGGTGATCGTGGCGACGGCGGTGAAGCCGACCAGGGACATCGACTGGGCGTTGCCGCTGAACTCGGTGGTCACCGCGTTCCCTCCCGACGGGCGTCCAGTTCGGCCTGCTTGCGTATCCGGTCCGCGAGGGGGTCGACGCGGCGGCGGGCCGTCTGCTCGTACAGGGCGATCGCCAGCCAGGTCACGGGAACCTGGACGAGCGCGAGCAGCAGGCCGGTGGGCAGGCCGTCGGTGACGGTGCTCGTCATGAACGACGGTGCGAACGCCGACAGGAACAGGAACAGGACGAAGTAGCCGAGCGCCGTGAGCGTGGCCACGCGCCGCTGCCAGCGGTAGGCGCTGCGCAGCACCCGCAGGTCGCTGTGGTGCCCGAGCGCGGCGTGGCGCTGGGGGCGCCGCCGGGCCGGTTCGGCCGGTTCGGGCGGCTGTTGCGGCAGCCAGGGGTAGGTGTCGTAGGAGGGTGAGGAATCCGGCGGCCGGTACGGAGAGGACGGTGGCGGCGGGTCGTAGGACATCCCGGTGCTCCTTGCGAGGGTCGGATCCGGTGCGGCGGACCGCAGGGAGGTTGGGGGGAGCCACGCACGTTACTTCGCGGTACCGGGCAGACGCGAGTGTTTGGCCAAACTGATCGGTCGGTACGCGCTTACTACGCTGACCTCGGGTGTTACCCGCATTAACCCGGTATCCGGGCGGTGAATCGTCCGAGGCGGCGTACGTAACGGACTCCGGGGCGGCCGGCCACCGTGGTGTCCTCGACGCGCGTGAAGCCGTTGCGGGTCAGGACTGTCATGGAGGCCTGGTTGTCCAGGGGCGTGACCGCCGTGAGGGAGGTCAGCCCGTAGTCGGTGGCGGCCAGGCGGCACACCTGCGCGACGGCCGCCGTCGCAAAGCCCCGGCCCGCGGCCTGTTCGCCCACCCGGTAGCCGAGTTCGGCGCAGCCGTCCGTCACGTCGACCAGGTTCACCCGGCCGACCAGGTTCCCCTCCTCGTCCAGGACGACGTGGAAGTGGCACACGCGCGCGTGCTGCTCCGCGAGGAGCGCCCGGTGGCGTTCGGCGAACCCCGCTGCCGTGAAGTAGGCGTCCCCGCGGTCCGGCACCGAGCGGGCGAAGTACGCCCGGTTCTCCCGTTCGAAGTCCAGCAGCGCGTCCGCGTGTTCGGCCCGGAGTGGTTCCAAGGACAGCATGGGCGGGAGGATAGGTGCGGTCAGTCGCCCAGCACCGGGAATTTCCGGGGCGCGAGGAACAGCAGCACCAGGAACGCCAGTGCCGCCGCGCAGGAGGCGCCCAGGTAGACCGCGTGCACCGCGTCGGCGATCGCCCGCCGGGTCGCCTCGGGCGCGGTGCCCGAGGCGAGGGCCCGGGTCACCGAGTCGAGGTCGCTCGCGCCGCCGAGCCGGGCGGCCAGCACCCCGTTGGCGACGGCGCCGAAGACCGCCGCGCCGACCGTCTGGCCGGTCTGCCGGCAGAACAGCACGGACGCGGTCGTCGTACCGCGCTCGGCCCACCCCACCGTCGCCTGCACACCGACGATGAGCGGCAACTGGAACAGGCCCAGCGCGGCGCCGAGGAGCAGCATCAGCAGGGTCGGCTGCCAGGCCTGCCCGGGGTAGGGCAGGAACGGGAACGCGAACAGGATCAGCGCGGCCGCTCCGATGCCCAGCATCGCCGTGTTGCGGAAGCCGATCCTGCGGTACACGTGCTGGCTCAGCGCCGCCGATATGGGCCAGCTCAACGTCCATACGGACAGCACGAATCCGGCGGCCACGGGCGCGAGGCCCAGCACCGACTGGGCGTAGGTGGGCAGGAACACCGCCGGCGCGACCATCAGCAGGCCCAGCGCGCCCAGGGCCAGATTGACCGCGGCGATCGTACGGCGCCGCCACACCCAGCCCGGGATGATCGGCTCCGCCGCCCGGCGCTCCACCAGCACCACGACCGCGACCAGGGCGAGTCCCGTACCGAACAGGGCGAGTGAGGGCGCCGACAGCCACGGCCACGCCACCCCGCCCTGCACCAGGGCCGTGAGCAGGACACCGCCGCAGGCGAACACGGCGAGGGCGCCCGCCCAGTCCACGCGCGCGTGCGTGCCGGTTTCCCGCTGCGGCTCGTGGAGGTGACGGACGATCAGCCACAACGCGACCGCGCCGATCGGCAGGTTGACCAGGAAGATCCAGCGCCAGTCCGCGTAGGCGGCGAGCACGCCGCCGAGACCCGGGCCGGCGACCGCCGAGACCGCCCACACCGTGGACAGCTTCGACTGGATCTTGGGACGGTCCTTCAGCGGGTAGAGGTCGGCGGCGAGCGTCTGCACGGTGCCCTGCAGCGCGCCGCCGCCCAGGCCCTGCACGACGCGGAACGCGATGAGCGCCCCCATGTTCCAGGCCAGCGCGCACAGCAGGGAGCCGACGAGGAAGACCACCGAGCCCGCGACGAGGACCGGTTTGCGGCCGAAGGTGTCGGAGAGCTTGCCGTAGACGGGCAGGGTGACGGTCACGGCCAGCAGATAGCCGGAGAACAGCCAGGAGAAGACGGAGAAGCCGCCGAGGTCCCCGACGATCTGCGGTACGGCGGTCGAGACGATGGTGGCGTCGAGCGCCGCCAGCGCCATCGAGAGCATGAGGGCGGCGACGACAGCGCCCCGCCGGCCGGTCGTGGCGGGACGTGCGGTCTCACGTGCCGCGGAACTGGTGCTGCCCACCCCGGGTTTCCTCCCCCTCGCCCCGGCCGCGCCTGCGCCACGGGTGCCGTCGCTTTGCCTGCCCCTTGCACCTACCTGCTGCCCGGACAGCTTCCCACTTGACCCTGACGTCGCGGGAGGGTGGAGCCTGAATGGGCCGACGGGTGGAGCGAACCCTGAGACGGTCTCCACCCTTCGGTGGACTGCCCCTAGGGGTACCTCCGTACTACGACCTGGGGAGGGTTCGTACCGGCGGAGGACGAGACGCGCAGGGGTCGGTCCTTAACCTGGCTTTATGCCGCCGGGGGGCGGTTTGGCACACCGGCGGGGGTGGGGTTTTCCACAGGAAAAGACTGCGCTGAGCACCAGGGCGCGGGACCCCTCCCCGCCGCGAGACTGAAACGCGTCGGACGGACCCAGTGGTCCGGCAACGCATACCGCGGCTGTCGACCAGGCGACCGCCTTCACCATCTGCTGACCGATATAGGAGACATACCGTGACTTCGGCTGTGACCATTCCCAGGCACGGGGGCACTGGAGGGCGTACGGCCGTTGCCGCGCGGGCGCGGCAGGTCGTGAAGGCGTACGGGTCCGGTGAGACCCGAGTCGTCGCCCTCGACCACGTCGACGTGGACATCGCACGCGGCCAGTTCACCGCGATCATGGGCCCCTCGGGGTCCGGCAAGTCCACGCTCATGCACTGCCTCGCCGGGCTCGACACCGTCACCAGCGGGCAGATCTACCTCGACGAGACCGAGATCACCGGCCTGAAGGACAAGAAGCTCACGCAGCTGCGCCGGGACCGGATCGGGTTCATCTTCCAGGCGTTCAACCTGCTGCCGACGCTCAACGCCATCGAGAACATCACGCTGCCCATGGACATCGCGGGCCGCAAGCCGGACAAGCAGTGGCTGGCGCGGGTCGTGGAGACCGTCGGGCTCGCCGACCGTCTCAAGCACCGGCCCACCCAGTTGTCCGGCGGCCAGCAGCAGCGCGTCGCCGTGGCGCGGGCGCTGGCGGCCCGGCCCGAGATCATCTTCGGGGACGAGCCGACCGGAAACCTCGACTCGCGCGCCGGCGCCGAGGTCCTCGGCTTCCTGCGCCGGTCCGTGGACGAGCTGGGCCAGACCATCGTGATGGTCACCCACGACCCGGTCGCCGCCAGTTACGCCGACCGTGTGCTGTACCTCGCCGACGGCCGCATCGTCGACGAGATGTTCAAGCCGACCGCGGAGGCCGTCCTGGACCGCATGAAGGACTTCGACGCCCGGGGGCGCACGTCATGACCGTCATGAAGACCTCCATGCGCAACTTCTTCGCGCACAAGGGACGCATGGCGCTGTCGGCGATCGCCGTCCTGCTGTCGGTGGGCTTCGTCTGCGGGACGCTCGTCTTCACGGACACCATGTCCACGACGTTCGACAAGCTCTTCGCGGCCACCTCCTCGGACGTGACCGTGAGCGCCAAGGGCGCCTCCGACAGCGGTGAGACGACCGCCGACAACGGCAAGCCGCCGGTCATGCCGGCCTCCGTGCTCACCGAGGTGCGCAAGGCCGAGGGTGTGAAGTCCGCCGAGGGCACGGTGTTCTCCACCTCGGTGACGGTCGTCGACGCCGAGAAGGACAACCTGTCGCCCTCCAGCGGCGCCCCGACCATCGTCGGCGGCTGGAACGCCAACGAAGCCCGCACCATGGAGATCACCTCCGGTGCGGCACCCAAGAGCGCCGACCAGATCATGGTCGACGGCGACACCGCCGACAAGCACGACCTGAAGCTCGGTGACGAGATCGGCGTGATCAGCGCGGTCGGCACCCACAAGGCGAAGATCTCCGGCATCGCCGACTTCACGGTCACCAACCCCGGCGCCGCGATCTTCTACCTCGACACCAAGACCGCCCAGCAGACCCTGGTCGGTGAGACCGGCGTCTACACCAACGTCAACGTCACCGCGGCCGCCGGCGTCAGCGACGCGCAGCTGAAGAAGAACGTCACGGCCGAGCTCGGCGCCGACTTCCAGGTGAAGACCGCCAAGGAGACCGCCGACGCCAACCAGAAGGACGTCGCGGGCTTCATGAACGTCATGAAGTACGCGATGCTCGGCTTCGCCGGGATCGCCTTCCTCGTCGGCATCTTCCTGATCATCAACACCTTCTCCATGCTGGTCGCCCAGCGCACCCGGGAGATCGGCCTGATGCGGGCGATCGGCTCCTCCCGCAAGCAGGTCAACCGCTCCGTGCTGGCCGAGGCGCTGCTGCTCGGCGTCGTCGGATCGGTGCTCGGCGTGGCCGGGGGCGTCGGCCTCGCGGTCGGCCTGATGAAGCTCATGGGCCAGATGGGCATGGAGCTGTCCACCGACGACCTGACGGTGGCCTGGACGACCCCGGTGGTCGGCCTCCTGCTCGGCGTGGTCGTCACCGTCCTGGCCGCCTACCTGCCCGCCCGGCGGGCCGGCAAGATCTCCCCGATGGCCGCACTGCGCGACGCGGGAGCCCCCGCGGACGCCAAGGCCGGCTGGATCCGCGGCGTGATCGGCACGGTCCTCACCGGCGCCGGCGTCTTCTGCCTGTACCTGACGGCGGCGGCCGACAAGGCCACGGAGGGCTCGCTGTGGCTCGGCCTCGGCGTGGTGATGTCGCTGATCGGCTTCGTCGTCATCGGCCCGCTGCTCGCCGGCGGTGTGGTCCGCGTCCTCGGCGCCGTCCTGCTGCGCATGTTCGGCCCCGTCGGCCGCATGGCCGAGCGCAACGCCCTGCGCAACCCGCGCCGCACCGGCGCGACGGGCGCCGCGCTGATGATCGGCCTCGCGCTGGTGGCGTGCCTGTCCGTGGTCGGCTCCTCCATGGTGGCGTCCGCCACCGACCAGCTCGACAAGACCGTCGGCACGGACTTCATCATCCAGTCCGACAGCGGCCAGCTGATCACCCCGCAGGCGGTCAAGGCCGCGAAGTCGGCGCCGGAGATGGAGCGGGTCACCGAATACAAGTGGACCAAGGCCGACTTCACCACCCCCGACGGCAAGACGCTCAAGGACACGGCGATCACTGCGGCCGACCCGTCGTACGCGACCGACCTGCGCACCGAGACGGTCGCCGGCAAGCTCCCCGACGCCTACAAGCCCGACTCGATGTCCGTGCACGAGAAGTTCGCCAAGGACCACGGCATCGGCCTCGGCTCCAAGATCAAGGTCGCCTTCAAGGACGGCTCCACGGCCGACCTGACGGTCCGGGCGATCACCAGCAGTGACGTCGTGATCGACGCGGGCGCGATGTACACGTCCATCGCCACGATGGCCAAGTACGTCCCGGCCGACAAGATGCCGCTGGACTCGCTGCTCTTCGCCAGCGCCAAGGACGGGCAGCAGGACGCCGCCTACAAGTCCCTGAAGTCGGCGCTGCACGACTACCCGCAGTACACCGTGCGCGACCAGACCGACTACAAGGAGGCCCTGAAGGACCAGATCGGCCAGCTGCTCAACATGATCTACGGCCTGCTGGCCCTGGCGATCGTCGTCGCCATCCTGGGCGTGGTGAACACCCTGGCCCTGTCGGTGGTGGAGCGCACCCGCGAGATCGGCCTGATGCGGGCGATCGGCCTCTCCCGCCGTCAGCTGCGCCGCATGATCCGCATGGAGTCGGTCGTGATCGCCCTCTTCGGCGCCCTCCTGGGCCTCGGACTGGGCATGGGCTGGGGCGCCACCGCACAGCAGCTCCTCGCCCTGGAGGGTCTGGAGGTCCTGGAGATCCCCTGGCCGACGATCACCGGCGTCTTCATCGCCTCGGCGTTCGTGGGTCTGTTCGCCGCCCTCATCCCGGCGTTCCGGGCGGGCCGGATGAACGTCCTGAACGCCATCGCGACCGAGTAGCCGGCCAAGGACCACCGCATACGGGGGTTGCGGAGGACGGGCCCGCCCCGGAGGTTTCCGCCTCCGGGGCGGGCTCGGTGCACGACGGGGTCTGGGCACCCGGCATCAGCTCGCCGTCAGCCGCTCCAGGACCACGTACCCGCCCGCCTTGCCCGCGACGGCGTACTCGGCGCCGGGGTGCAGGTCCCCGGCGTAGCCCACCGGGTCGCGGTACGTGTCGTCGATGTTCTCCAGGGCGATGTACTGCGGGGTGACGCCCTGGGTGTTGCCGAGCCAGAAGACCCGGCAGCGTGAGGTCAGGCGGCTGATCGGGCCGATGTTGGCCTCGACGGTGGCGCCGTCGGGGATCCGCGCCAGGAGCCGTTCGACGCCGGACACCGCGGCGGGCTCCCGGTAGATCCCGGCCTGAGTGAGCTGCGCCAGCGGCAGCGACGTGGTCAGAGCCAGGGCCGCGGCGGCGACGGCGGCCGGCAGCTGGGCGGCGTACGAGCTCAGCCGCGGGCGCGGGCTGTGGCGCGCGGCCGTGAGGGCGTCGGCGAGGGCGAGGAAGACGACCGGCATCAGGACCGCGCTGTAGTGCCAGTCCGTGCCCCAGTAGTGGTCGTCGCCGGACAGGAAGCGCCAGCCGAGCGTCGGCACGGCCACCAGCAGCAGCGGGGAACGCAGGGCGAGCAGCCCGGTGGTGGGGATCAGCAGCCAGGCGAGGGTGCGGAGCTTGGTGTCCAGGCCGTCGACGGGGCTGCCCGACTCGCTGACCTTGTTCCAGTAGTCGTAGGTCCCGGAGGTGTTGAACGACGGGATGACCACCGTGAGGACGAGCAGCATCGCCGCCACGCCGAACACGGCGACACCGAGCGCGTACGGAACCGTCCGCGGCGACGAGCCGCGCGCCCGCCAGGCGACGACGAGCGCGATCGCGGCCAGCGTCAGTCCCAGGTCCTCCTTCACCAGCACCAGGGGCAGCGCCCAGCACAGGGCCGCGCCCCGGCGGTCCGCGAGCAGGGCCTCCAGGGAGAAGGCGATCAGCGGGACGGCGAAGCAGATCTCGTGGAAGTCGAAGTCGACGGCGCGCTGCACGCCCCAGGACAGTCCGTAGGCGAGGCCGAGGGCGAGACCGCGACGACGGCCGAGGAGCCGGGCGGCGGCGCGGGTGACCGGTACGGCGGACAGGGCGAAGAGCGCGGCCTGGGCGACCAGCAGCGTGACCGGCGAGGGAAACAGCCGGTACGCCGGCGCGAGCAGGGCCGTCACCGGGCTGAAATGGTCACCCAGGATGTCGAACCCCGGCCCCTTGAGGTCGGACACCGGCGCCCGCAGATGCGCGTACGCGCGCACCACCTGCTCGAAGATGCCCAGGTCCCAGGAGAGGGTCGTCATGTGCCGGTAGCGGCCGACGGAGACGGCCGCGTAGGCGGCGAAGAGGACGGCGGCGAGGACCCAGGGGTCCCACCGCGCGCGATCCGGGTGCCGGTCGCCGCGGGGAGGGGCGACCGGCGTCGGTATGTGGGCCTCTGGGGCCTGGAGGGTGGGGGCGGGCATGCCGAGCCTTACGGGTGGGGGGTACCGCTCGGGAGACCGCACCGATCATGCCGTGGCGAAATCAACGGGTGGAGGTGAAGTTGTGAAGATTGGGCGGCTGGTTCCGTTCCTGTCCAGCCGTATATGGGGGCAGGCGGCCGGGCGGGCCTCGCGGAGATCGGGCGTTGTCCACAGCCCCGCCGCGCGGGCGCGCGTCGTCGTACGCTGGAGACCCCCGGCCCGCGGCGCGTGTCGGGCCCGTCGTGTTGCCCACCCCTGCCCACCTCTGGACGGAAAAAGCCCCGAATGAGCCTGCACGGTCTGCTCGACGCCGTAGTCAAGGACGCCGCCCTCGCGGAAGCGATCAACGCGGCCGCAGACGGCAACCGCATGCACGTCGACCTGGTCGGCCCCCCTGCGGCCCGCCCCTTCGCGGTCGCCGCCCTGGCCCGCGACACGGGCCGCCCGGTGCTGGCGGTGACGGCGACGGGCCGCGAAGCGGAGGACCTGGCCGCGGCCCTGCGCTCCCTCCTCCCGCCGGAGGGGGTCGTGGAGTACCCGTCCTGGGAGACGCTCCCGCACGAGCGGCTCAGCCCCCGAAGCGACACCGTCGGCCGCCGCCTGGCCGTGCTGCGCCGCCTGGCCCACCCCCGCCCCGACGACCCCGAGACCGGCCCGGTCTCCGTCGTCGTCGCGCCCGTCCGGTCCGTGCTCCAGCCGCAGGTCAAGGGCCTCGGCGACCTGGAGCCGGTCTCCCTGAGGACGGGGCAGAGCGCCGACCTCGGCGAGATCGTCGAGGCCCTCGCGGCAGCCGCGTACGCGCGCGTGGAGCTCGTGGAGAAGCGCGGCGAGTTCGCCGTCCGCGGCGGCATCCTCGACGTGTTCCCGCCCACCGAGGAACACCCCCTGCGCGTCGAGTTCTGGGGCGACGACGTCGAGGAGATCCGCTACTTCAAGGTCGCCGACCAGCGCTCCCTCGAAGTCGCCGAGCACGGCCTGTGGGCGCCGCCGTGCCGCGAGCTGCTGCTCACCGAGGACGTCCGCGCGCGTGCGCGTGCCCTGGCCGAGGAGCACCCCGAGCTCGGTGAACTGCTCGGCAAGATCGCCGAGGGGATCGCGGTGGAGGGCATGGAGTCCCTCGCCCCGGTCCTGGTCGACGACATGGAGCTGCTGCTCGACGTGCTGCCCAAGGGCGCCATGGCCCTCGTGTGCGACCCGGAGCGGGTCCGCACGCGCGCGTCGGACCTGGTGGCCACGTCGCAGGAGTTCCTGCAGGCCTCCTGGGCGGCCACCGCCGGAGGCGGCGAGGCGCCCATCGACGTCGGCGCGGCCTCCCTGTGGTCCATCGCCGACGTCCGGGACCGGGCCCGCGAGCTGGACATGATGTGGTGGTCGGTGTCGCCGTTCGCCGCGGACGAAGAGCTCGACGCGGACACCCTGAAGCTGGGGATGCACGCCCCGGAGACCTACCGCGGCGACACCGCCAAGGCCCTCGCCGACACCAAGGGCTGGCTCGCCGACGGCTGGCGCACGGTGTTCGTCACCGAGGCCCACGGTCCGGCGGCCCGTACGGTCGAGGTGCTGGGCGGCGAGGGCATCGCCGCCCGCCTCGACGCCGACCTCGCCGAGATCTCCCCGTCGGTCGTGCACGTGGCGTGCGGCTCGATCGAGCACGGCTTCGTCGACCCGGCCCTCCAACTCGCCGTACTGACCGAGACGGACCTGACGGGCCAGCGGGCGGCGGGCCGCGACGGCGCCCGGATGCCGGCCCGCCGCCGCAAGACCATCGACCCGCTCACCCTGGAGCCGGGCGACTACATCGTCCACGAGCAGCACGGCGTCGGCCGCTACATCGAGATGGTGCAGCGCACCGTGCAGGGCGCCACCCGCGAGTACCTGGTCGTCGAGTACGCGCCCGCCAAGCGCGGCCAGCCCGGCGACCGCCTCTACATCCCCACCGACCAGCTGGAGCAGATCACCAAGTACGTCGGCGGCGAGGCCCCCACCCTGCACCGCCTCGGCGGCGCCGACTGGACGAAGACCAAGGCCCGCGCCAAGAAGGCCGTCAAGGAGATCGCCGCCGACCTGATCAAGCTCTACAGCGCGCGCATGGCCGCCCCCGGACACGCCTTCGGCACGGACACCCCCTGGCAGCGCGAGCTGGAGGACGCCTTCCCCTACGCGGAGACGCCCGACCAGCTCACCACCATCGCCGAGGTCAAGGACGACATGGAGAAGTCGGTTCCGATGGACCGGCTGATCTGCGGCGACGTCGGCTACGGCAAGACCGAGATCGCGGTCCGGGCCGCCTTCAAGGCCGTCCAGGACGGCAAGCAGGTGGCCGTCCTGGTGCCCACGACGCTGCTGGTGCAGCAGCACTTCGGGACGTTCAGCGAGCGGTACGCGCAGTTCCCCGTGAAGGTGAAGGCGCTGTCCCGCTTCCAGACCGACACCGAGGCAAAGGCCGTCCTGGAGGGCCTGCGCGAGGGCTCGGTGGACATCGTCATCGGCACCCACCGCCTGTTCTCGTCGGAGACCAAGTTCAAGGACCTGGGCCTGGTCATCGTCGACGAGGAGCAGCGCTTCGGTGTCGAGCACAAGGAGCAGCTGAAGAAGCTCCGCGCGAACGTCGACGTGCTGACCATGTCCGCCACCCCGATCCCCAGGACGCTGGAGATGGCGGTGACCGGCATCCGCGAGATGTCCACGATCACGACGCCCCCGGAGGAACGGCACCCGGTGCTGACCTTCGTCGGCCCCTACGAGGAGAAGCAGATCGGCGCCGCCATCCGCCGCGAGCTGCTGCGCGAGGGCCAGGTCTTCTACATCCACAACCGCGTCGAGTCGATCGACCGGGCCGCCGCCCGGCTGCGCGAGATCGTCCCCGAGGCGCGCATCGCCACCGCCCACGGCCAGATGTCCGAGCAGGCGCTGGAGCAGGTCGTCGTCGACTTCTGGGAGAAGAAGTTCGACGTGCTGGTGTCCACGACCATCGTGGAGTCCGGCATCGACATCTCCAACGCCAACACCCTCATCGTGGAGCGCGGCGACACCTTCGGCCTGTCCCAGCTGCACCAGCTGCGCGGCCGGGTCGGGCGTGGCCGCGAGCGCGGCTACGCGTACTTCCTCTACCCGCCGGAGAAGCCGCTGACCGAGACCGCGCACGAGCGGCTCGCGACCATCGCCCAGCACACGGAGATGGGCGCCGGCATGTACGTGGCGATGAAGGACCTGGAGATCCGCGGCGCGGGCAATCTGCTCGGCGGCGAGCAGTCCGGCCACATCGCGGGCGTCGGCTTCGACCTGTACGTGCGGATGGTCGGCGAGGCCGTCGCCGACTACCGCCGCCAGCTGGAGACCGGCGAGATCGAGGAGGAGCCGCCGCTCGAGGTCAAGATCGAGCTGCCCGTCGACGCGCACGTCCCGCACGACTACGCGCCGGGCGAGCGGCTCAGGCTCCAGGCCTACCGCGCCATCGCCTCCGCCAACACGGAGGAGGACGTCAAGGCCGTACGCGAGGAACTCGTCGACCGCTACGGCAAGCTGCCCGAACCCGTGGAGAACCTGCTGCTCGTGGCCGGTCTGCGGATGCTCGCGCGGGCGTGCGGCGTCGGCGAGATCGTGCTCCAGGGCGCCAACATCCGCTTCGCGCCAGTGGAGTTGCGCGAGTCGCAGGAGCTGCGGGTCAAGCGGCTGTACCCCGGCGTCGTCATCAAGCCGGCGGTGCACCAGGTGCTGGTGCCGCGCCCGAAGACCGCGAAGGTCGGCGGGAAGCCGCTGGTCGGGCGGGATCTGCTGGCGTGGGTCGGGGAGTTCCTGACGTCGGTGCTGGGCTCCTGACCCGGTCCCGCTGGGCTCTGCCTGTCAGGCCACCGGTCGCACGCGGGCGCCGGTGGCCTCGCGCAGTGCCGCCGCCAGCCGGTCGCGGACCGCGACCTGCGCGGCGATGCGCGCGTCCAGCACCGCGAGACGGCCGGCGGCGACCCGGAGCGCCTCCTCGGAGGCGGGCCCGGCCGTGACGTCGCCGTCCAGACACGGCAGGAACACCCGTACATCGTCGAGCGTCAGGCCCACGTCCAGCAGACGGCGGACGTTGCGGACGCGGACGGCCGTGCCGGCGTCGTACAGGCGATAGCCGTTCGCGGCGCGTGCGGAGGTGATGAGCCCCGCCTGCTCGTAGTGACGCAGGGCACGCGGCGTCGTGCCGGTCGCCTCGGCGAGTTCGCCGATCCGCATACGTGGTTCCGCCATGCGCGTCAGTCTCATGCGACGACCGCGCCGCCGTCCACCGGAAGGACCACGCCGGTGACGAACGAGGCCTGAGGCGAGGCCAGTTGCGTGATCGCCCACGCCACCTCCTCGGGGCGTCCGACCCGGCCGAGCGGCGTGTGCTGGAGCTGCCACGCGCGGATCGCGGCCTGCTGCTCGGGGGTGTGGCCCGCGTGTTCGCCGATCGGTGTGTCGATCGCGCCCGGTGCCACGGCGGCGACCCGGATCCCCAGCGGGGCGAGCTCGACCGCCCAACTGCGGGTGAGCACCTCCAGGGCCGCCTTCCCGGCCGCGTACAGGGAGTTGCCCGGCCAAGCGCGCTGCCCGACGGCCGTCGTCACGTTCACCTGCTTCTTGCGAAGGCCCGGCGTTCACGCCGGGGAGGAATCGCATCCGGGCATCGCGACGCGGAGCGTCGCCGCATCCGGTTGAGGGCGCGGAGCGCCCGTACCGCTGTCGGTATAACCGAAGTGATGCGAACGCGTGTGCCCATGATCGCTGGTCGGAGTGGCGGCCGTGGGATCGGGGTGCGTTTGTGCTGCTGTCGTACATATGGTCCTTCGAAGGGTTCGGGACGGCGCAATGTCCCGGCCGGGGCTGTGAGGGGGCGAGATGGGGCAGGCGACGGCGGCTGCTGGGGCCGGGCATGCCCGGTACGCCTACCGGCTGCGCCTGTCGTCCACCGCCCGCACCGCCCTGGCGGCGGAATGGGACCGGTGCCGGTGGGTGTGGAACGAGTGTGTCGCCAAGTCCAAGGCCGTACACCTGCACAACCAGGCGACCGGGGAGAAGCAGACGTGCGGCCCGGCCCAGCTCGACAGGATGCTGACCCAAGCCCGGAAGACGACGCCGTGGCTGCGTGAGGGCTCGTCGGTTGTCCAGCAGCAGGTCATCCGCGACTTCGGCCGCTCCCGTGCCAAGGCGCACAAGGACATCAGAGAACGCCTGCCCATGGCACGACGGGCAGGGATACCGAAGTGGAAATCCAAACGCGAGGCACTGCCGACCCTCAACTACTCCCAGCGCGGGTTCCGGTTGAAGGACGGCCGTCTGCACCTGGCGGGCGGCATCGTCGTGACCGTGGTGTGGTCGCGGGGACTGCCGGCTGAGCCGTCCTCGGTGCGCGTGTACCAGGACAGCCTCGGGCATTGGTACTGCTCGTTCGTCGTCCCCGCCCAGGTCCAGCCGCTGCCGGAGACCGGCCGCGTACTCGGTGTCGACTGGGGTGTGAAGCAGACCGCGACCACCACATCCGATGCACACGACCTGCCGCACGCCGAACACGGCAGGAAGGCCCGGACGAGGCTGACCCGGTACGACCGGATGATGGCCCGCCGCAGGCCGAGGAAGGGACAACCGGCGTCGAAGGGCTACCGTGAGGCGAAGAAACTGCGGGCGAAGGCGTACAAGAAGGTCACCAGGCAGCGTGAGGACACCGGTCGCAAGTGGGCCAAGAAGGTTGTCCGCGACCACGACGCCATCGCTGTCGAGGACTTCCGTCCGAAGTTTCTCGCCAAGACCGCCATGGCCCGCAAGGCCGCTGACGCCGCCATCGGCGCCACCAAGGCCGCTCTGATCAAGATGGGTCGTAAGCACGGGCGGGACATCCGCCTGGTCCACCCTGCGCACACCACGATGGACTGCGCGCACTGCATGACGAGAGCCAAGCATGCACTGCCGCTGGGGGAGCGCATCTACACCTGCACCGCGTGCGGGGCCGTGTCCCCGCGGGACAAGAACTCCGCACGCGTGATGCTCGTCCGGGCTGGTCTCAACCCGGCTGGTGCTGATGGCGGAAGACCTTCTGGAGCGCTGCTCCAGGAGGCGGCCTGAGCCAGGAATCCCCTCCCTGAAGGGAGGGGAGGATTCAAGAGCACGTCGATGCGGCCGTGCCGTTCCAGTGCCGTACGCACGATGGCCTCGGGCCCCTCGTCGGCCGTGATGTCGGCGACGAGCGGGCTGATGCGGGCCGGGTCGTGAGCGGCGGTCTCGGCGAGGGGCGCCTGGCGGCGGCCCACCGCCACGACCCGTGCGCCCGCGTGGGCGAACGCTTGGGCGGTGGCACGGCCGATGCCGGAACCGGCGCCGGTGACGGTGCGTGGGGTCTTCGAATGTGGGGATGCCATGCGGGGATCGTCGGACCCTGACGTCAGTGTCAAGGTCAAGCGCGACTGCCGAGGCCATGCCCGTATGGCGCGAGGGCGGCGAGCGACGGCTACTCGGCGTGGCGGAACAGCATCCCCGCCAGCTTGCGGAACACCTCCTCGGGGTCCTGCTCACCCACCGGGTCGTCCAGGTTGTGACTGAGCAGCAGCGTGGCGAAGCCATGGGCCAGGGACCAGGCGGCGATGCCGGCGAGTCGGGCGTCGGTGCCGCGGCCTTCCGGGGGCACCGCGGTGACGGCCTCGCGCAGGGCGTCCGAGGCGAGGGCGCGCGCCGTGGTCAGTTCCAGGTCGCCGGTGCGCAGCAGCTCGGGCGCGAACATCACCTGGAAGTGCGCCGGATACTCACGCGCGAAACGTACGTAGCGCACACCCGCCTCCTCCAGGTCCGCCGCCGCCCTGAGCGTGGTCGCGAGCAGCCCGAAGCCCTCGGCGGCAATCGCCGTGAGCAGTCCGGCGCGGTCCTTGAAGTGGTGGGCGGGCGCGGCGTGCGAGACGCCCGCGCGGCGGGCGAGGTCGCGCAGACTCAGCCCGGACGGACCGTCCGCCGCGATCGCGTCGAGGGCGGCGGTGAGGATGGCACGGCGTAGGTCGCCGTGGTGGTACGGGCGGCCGCCGGGGCCCTTCTCCGTCGCTGATGCCTTGCTGGAGCTCATGGTCAGGAGCGTACGCCGAATCTAGGCATTGACAAGTTCGGGGTCGCCGGAGCAATCTTGTCAGTGTCAAGTTGAGTGCCCTGGGCTGAACGCGACGCGGCGGAAGCGGCGGCGGTCGAGTGCGACGGGACCGGACGCGAGTGTGTGGAGGTATGTGATGCCGGAGTATGTCGGCGAGATCGACGGAGACGCGGTGACGCGGGACGGCAGCGTGGAGCCGACCCGCGTGCGGCAGATGTGGCACCTGCTGGAACCCCTGCACGCGGTGCTGTACTACGCGCCGGAGGCCTTCGGGGAGGCGGCCGCCCTCGGATACGGCACCCGGGAGCGCTGGCCGAGCTACTTCGCCTACCGCGCCGCTCCGTTGGGGGAGGTCGGCCCGGAGCGGGTGGCCTCGGTCTTCTACAGCTTCAGTCCTCGCATGGTCGCCGAGTATGTCGAGCCTGCGTGGAGGATCGCGAGCCCGGATGCGGTCCTCGAAGCGAGGACGCGGGCGGTCGACCGGGCCTACCGCGCCTTGTTCGGCGGCCAGGTGGGCAGCCCCGCGATGGCGGAAGCCGCCGCGCTCGCCCGGCGTGCGGCCGAGGCGGCGGACCCGGCCGGCCGTCCGCTCGCCGCGGCCAACGCCGCGCTCGACTGGCCGCGGGCCCCGCACCTGCAGTTGTGGCACGCGGCGACGATCCTGCGCGAGCACCGCGGCGACGGCCACCTCGCGGCCCTGCTCGTGGCCGGCCTGGATCCGGTGGAGGCGCTCGTCTCCTTCGCCGCGATAGGCGCCGCGTCGGTGGAGCGCTTCGAGAGCCGTGGGTGGAGCTCGGAGGAATGGGCTGCCGCGCGCGAACGCCTGGCCGGCAGGGGCCTGGTCGACATGGACGGCGGGGCCACGGAAGCGGGCCGCGCGCTGCGTGACCGAGTGGAGCGGCACACCGACCAGCTTGCCGCCGGGCCCTGGCAGTTGCTCGGCCCGGATGGCGTCGACCGTCTCGCCGGACTGCTGGGCGACTTCTGGGTCGTGGTCCTGGCGTCGGGTCTGCTGCCCCAGGAGACGACGTTGGGGATAGGCAAGGTCTGATCCGGCGCGGGCGTGAAGGCCTGCTCGGGCCGCCGCAGGCTCATCCGCATCCCCCCAGCCGCCGTCGGGCATGCGAAGCCGCCCGCAGGAGGCGCGTCTTGGTTGCCTCTCCGCGGACGGCCTCTGAGGTTCGGAGGCCTTACTGCTGGTCGGGCCGTTCGCGGTCGCGGTCCATGCCGAGCGATCCCTCGACCCGCTGCTGCCCGGCGTCGATCTGGTCCTCGTACTTGCCGCCGGTCCTCTCGTTCCTCTTCTGTTCCGCGGAGTCGGAGCCCTTCTTGCCCTTGCTCCGCGCCTGGCTCTTGAACTTGTCGAAGATGCCCATTCAGAGCTCCTTCCAGCGTTGGCTCAAAACCGACGATACGCGCGGCATGCGAGGTATGCCCGTTCAGGCCTGGTGTGGTCTGTACCTCTCCCTCGCTACCGTGGGGGCAGGCACAGACCGCCCGTGCGGTGGCGGAACAGGCGAGCAGGGAGGGGCGCACAGTGAGGCGTCTGAGGGGCGGGGCGGCAATGGCTGTCGCGATGATGTTCGCCGGTTCGGCGCTGGCCGGCTGTGAAGGCCTGGCCCCACCGGCGGACGGCGGCGCACCCTCGGGTTCCGGTGTCCCGACGGCCGGTGACGGACGCGCCGTGAACCCGCTGGACAACCCGGACGGCACGAAGCCGGGCCTGGCGGCGATCACCTCCGCCGAGGACAGGGCGAGGGCCCGTGCCCTGATCGAGAAGGTGGCGACGAAGGGGCGCGGGCCCAGGACGGGCTACGACCGGGACGAGTTCGGCTACGCCTGGATGGACTCGGCACCGGCCGACGTCCCCTTCGCCCGCAACGGCTGCGACTCGCGCAACGACCTCCTGAAGCGCGACGGGGAAGACCTTCGCTTCCGGTCGGGCTCGGACTGCGTCGTCATGGCACTGACGCTGCACGACCCGTACACCGGGAAGGTCATCGAGTGGACCAAGTCCCGTGCGACGCAGGTCCAGATAGACCATGTCATGCCGCTGTCCTACGACTGGCAGATGGGCGCTTCGCGCTGGACGGAGGACAAGCGGGAGGCCATCGCGAACGACCCGCTCAACCTCGTCCCGGTGGACGGTCGGACCAACAGCGCGAAGGGCGACTCCGGTCCGGCGTCCTGGCTGCCCCCGAACAAGCGGATCCGCTGCGCCTATGCGGTGCGCTTCGCCCAGGTATCGCTGAAGTACGAGCTTCCCGTCACGGCGGCGGACAAGCGGATGATGCTGGAGCAGTGCGGCGGCTGAACGGGCGGCGCGACCGCCTCGGTCGTCCCTGTGCCCGTGCCACGCGGTAATTCGGTTCCGGCTGCGTGCCCCCACGCCTACCGTGATCGCATGCAGCCGAAGATATCGAGCCTCGCCGACCGCCCGGAGATGCTGGAGCGGGTCGTCGGGATGGCGGACAGCTGGCCGGAGTTCACGATCCAGGACCTCGTGGGTGCCGCACACTTCCCGCGGATCGCCACCGAACTCCCGCAGTACGTCCTGTTCGCGGAGGACGAGCAGGGCGAGGTCGTCGCGAACGCCTACAGCGTGCCGTTCGCCCTGAACGCCGCCGGCCGCGGCCGACTGCCCGCGAACGGCTGGGACACGGTCCTCGTGTGGGCCTTCTCCGACCTGCGTCGCGGGGTCCGCCCCGACACCGTCAGCGCGATCTCCGTCTCCATCGCCCCGCACTCCCAGGGCCGTGGTCTGTCCGCGGCGATGCTCTCGGCCATGCGCGACAACGCCCGGGCGCGCGGCTTCCGGGAGGTCGTCGCCCCGGTCCGCCCCAACGCCAAGCACCTGGAACCGCAAACGCCCATCGAGGAGTACGCCCACCGCGTCCGCCCCGACGGCCTGCCCGAGGACCCGTGGCTGCGGGTCCATGCCCGGGCCGGTGCCACCATCGACTCCGTGGCGACGGCGTCCATGACGGTGGCCGCCTCACTGGCGGACTGGCGCCGCTGGACGGGGCTGCCCTTCGACACCCAGGGCGACATCGAGGTGCCCGGCGCCCTGGTGCCGGTGCGCTGCGAGCCGGAGCGCGGGTACGCGGTGTACGTCGAGCCCAACGTGTGGATGCGGCATCCCCTGTGACCCGGTGGGCGGGCCTGCCGCGAAGCTCCCTTACGACCCGTAGGCCGGCTGGCCTGTCACCGCGGCGAGTTCGGGAGCAGGCTCGACGCCCAGCTCTCGGCGCAGCCGCCGCCGCAGGTCCCGGAACAGCTCGGTAGCTCTGCTGGGCGCCCCGATCTCCACGAACGCCCGCATGAGCAGCAGATGGCTCGGCTCGTCGAGCGGTTCCCAGGACACCAGGAACGTCCGGTCTCCGCCGCCTCGTGGGGACGGCCGCCGGCCAGGAGGGTGTGCCCCGCCTCCCGCAGTGCGTGGAACCTGCGCTCGTCCCAGCCGGCCTGGTGCATCTCCGCCCATGCCGACCGCACATCGGACATCAACGGCTGCCGCAGCATCTCGAGGTCCCGGGCGCGGGGCGGTAGGCCGGGCCGGGTGACGCGTTCCAGGGCCTCCTCCGCCAGCCGCCAGTCGCTGGCCAGCGAGTCGGTGAGGTGCACCGTCTCGCCTTCGGTGTACGGCGCCGAGGCGCTGCTCGTCTCCGGGATGAGCAGCGAGGACATCGGCAGGGCGGCGGCCCGGGCCGGACTCGTCCTGTTCGAACTGGCGCCGCGCCGCCGCACGGTCGAGGACGCCTATCCGAAGCTCACCGCCGATTCCGTCGAGTACCGGGGCTCCGTGCAGCGGCCGGTGGAAGGGAGCCGGGCATGACCACGGCCGTACTGCGGACGGAGGTCGACAAGCTGCGGTCGCTGGCCTCGGCGTGGTGGTTCCTCGGCATCACGGCCGTGGTGTCGCTGGCCCTGAGCGGCTTCGGCGTGCGGGAGACGGCACAAGGACAGGAGCCGGGTATCGCCGACGTCCTGACGGGACCGGCCTTCGCCCAGTTGCTCATCATGGTCTTCGCCGCCCGGTCGGCCACCATGGAGTTCCGCACCGGCACGATCTGGGCCCTCCGCCTGGCCGTGCCGTCCTGGCACCGGCTGCTGACGGGCAAGGCGGCGGTCGTCGCCGGGGCGGTCCTCATGGCCGGCGGCCTCGCCGTGGCGGCGCTGGCGGAGCCCGCCGCGCGGCTCACCCCCTCGGCTGGCGACAGCTCCTCACGGTCCCCGTGGCGTTCGCGATCACCGCGGTCCTCGGTCTCGCGGTCGGGCTGCTGCTCAAGAGCGGAGGCGCGACCGTGGCGGGCGTGCTGGTGTGGGCCCTGGTGGCCGAACCGGCGCTCGGCGCCGCGAGCGAATGGCTGCTCAGCGTCGACATCGGTGCCTGGCTGCCCTTCGTGGCGCTCAGCGACTTCCAGGGACAGCCCGGCGGGACGCCGTTCCCCGGCGGTCCCTACGCGGCGGGTCTCTACGTCACGGTCCTCGCCGTCGGGCTGCTGGCGGCGGCGATCCGGCTGCAGGAGCGCAGGGAGCCCTGACACCGGGACACTCAGACCCCGGGAGGGGAGCCGCGCCGCCCCCCCCGGCGCGGCTCTCCTCCCGGCCCCGGTCCGCGCGGCGGTGCCGGAAGTCCTGGTGAATCGTTGGTCGAATGGGTTGGCCAGAGCTTGGCCACTGCCTACCATCGATCAACGCAAGACCTTGTGCACCGTCGCACAATCTCCTCGGGAGGTCTCCTTGCACCGCCGCCGTCGCACCGCGCTCGTCCTCACCGCCGCGATCGCCGCCGCGGCGCCCCTTCTCACCGCCTGCGGCAACGACGCGCATCCCGGCGCGGCGGCCGTGGTGGGTGGCCAGCGGATCACCGTCTCCGAGCTGGAGGAGCGAGTCGGCGAGGTACGCGCGGCCCAGCGGGCGGCCGTGCAGGGCGACGCCCAGTACCAGCAGGCCATCGCCGGGACCGGCACGCTCACCCGCGACACCCTGCACACCCTGGTCCTCGACCGGGTCCTGCACCGCGCCGCCGCGGACGCCGGTGTGACCGTCACCCGCAGGGAGATCCAGGAGATGCGGTCCGGCCTGGAGGAGCAGGCCGGCGGCGCCAAGCAGCTGGAGACGACCTGGCTCCAGCAGTACGGCATCCCGCCGCAGCGCCTCGAAGAGAACCTCCGCCTCCAGCTGGAGGCCCAGAAGCTCGCCGAGAAACTCGGCACCGACACCAACCGCCCCGAGTTCTGGAAGGCCCTGTCCGAGGCCTCCAAGGACCTGAACGTCGACCTCAACCCGCGCTACGGCACCTGGGACGTCCAGAAGAGCAGCCGCGCCGACGCCAAGACGCCGTGGGTGCGGGACGTGTCGGCGGCCCAGGCGCAGCAGAGCATGTAGCAGCAGATCATGCAGGGGCCCCCGGTCCACGGGGCCTGTGGATGACTTCTGGGGCTGTCGGCGGCGTGGGATAGCTTCGAATCGTGAACGCCAACAGCCCCGAAGCCACCCCGGGCCCCGAGCAGGCCGCCCCCGGCACGGCCGCCGCCGCGGCCCCCGGCCGTATCGTCCTGCTCACCACCAGCCACCGCGTCGCCCCCGGCCTGCTGTCCTGGCCCGCCTGGCAGGCACTGCACGCGGCCGACCAGGTGCTGTGCGCGGACGGCGCGCATCCGCAGCTGCCGTATCTGCGCGAGGCGGGGATCACCGTCGACGAGGCGTCCCCGACGGCCCAGGAGCTGCTCGACGCCTGCGCCGGCGGCCGCACGCTGGTCGTCGTGGCGACGGGCGAGGGCGAGCCGGCCCTGACGGACGGCCTGGCCCGCCTCGCCGGCACCGGCCGCGTCGCCATGCCCGAGCTGGAGCTGCTCCCCGCCTCCTACGACCTGCCGGGCGCCCGCCTGCTCGATCTCGTCCAGGTCATGGACCGCATCCGCGCCGAGTGCCCGTGGTCGTCCCAGCAGACGCACAAGGGCCTGGCCAAGTACGGCATCGAGGAGGCGTACGAACTGGTCGAGGCGATCGAGGAGGGCGACCGGGACGAACTGCGCGAGGAGCTCGGCGACGTCCTCCTTCAGGTCGTCTTCCACGCCCGGATCGCCGAGGAGGATCCGGAGAGCCCCTTCTCCATCGACGACGTCGCCGCAGGCATCGTCGCCAAACTGATCCACCGCCACCCGCACGTCTTCGGCGACGAGACGGCCACCACACCCGAGGAGGTCAAGGCGCACTGGCTGCGCACCAAGGCGGTCGAGAAGCAGCGCACCTCGATCACCGAGGGCATCCCCCTCGGCCAGCCCGGCCTGGCCCTCGCCGCCAAGCTCGCGTCCCGGGCCCGCACGGCGAACCTGGACATACCGCTCCCGCCCGTCGAGGGCATCGGCTACGACCTGCTGGCCCTGGCCGTCCGCGCGGAGTCGCAGGGCGTCGACCCGGAGGCGGCCCTGAGAGCGGCGGCCCGCGCGTACGGGGACGCGATCAGGGATGGCGAGCGCTGAGATCGGCGGCCGTGGCGCGGCGCCCGGCGGGTCAGTCCCGCCAGTCCAGTTGCGCCTCGGGGATCCCGAGGGAACGGGCGTGGTCCTGTGCCCGCCGACGGCCCTGTGCCCGCCCGTGCGGGTCCTGGCCGCGCGGATAGCGGAAGACCTCACCGGGGAAGACCACGAAGGCCTCGGCGGCGGTGTTGTAGTTGACGTACCAGCCCCCGGTCGGGGACAGGCACGCGGCCAGCCGCTCGGCCAGACGCTCCGCATCGGCCTCCTCCGCGGTGAAGTCCAGGAGGGTCCACCGCGGCGGCTGCCCGGCCGCCGTACCCTCCACTGCCACCCTGGCGATCTTCGTGACGCGCAGCGGGACACCGGCCAACTCGGCCCCGACCCGCAAGCTCTCCGCGATCAGCACGCCTTCGAGCACCCGGTCCTCCTCGGTCTCGACGCGGTGAGAGTAGCGATGACCTCTGACAGCGGCGGCCGGAGCTGCCCCGGGCGCTGCGTAGGGTCGTGGCATGCAACGTGACGTGCCCGGCGTGCCCGAACTGTTTTCCTGGGAGTTCGCCACCGACCCCTACCCCGCCTACGCCTGGCTCCGCGAGCATGCCCCCGTGCACCGCACCAAGCTGCCCAGCGGTGTGGAGGCCTGGCTGGTCACGCGGTACGCCGATGCCAAGCAGGCGCTCGCCGACCACCGGCTCTCCAAGGACCCGGCGCATCATGACGAACCCGCGCACGCCAAGGGCAAGACCGGCATCCCCGGTGAGCGCAAGGCCGAGCTGATGACGCATCTGCTCAACATCGACCCGCCGGACCACACCCGGCTGCGACGGCTCGTGTCCAAGGCGTTCACGCCCCGCCGGGTCGCCGAGTTCGCGCCGCGGGTGCAGGAGCTCACCGACAAGCTCATCGACGGGTTCGCGGAGAAGGGGTCCGCCGACCTCATCCACGAGTTCGCCTTCCCGCTCCCCATCTACGCCATCTGCGACCTGCTCGGCGTCCCCCGCGAGGACCAGGACGACTTCCGCGACTGGGCGGGGATGATGATCCGTCACCAGGGCGGGCCCAGGGGCGGGGTGGCGCGGTCCGTGAAGAAGATGCGCGGCTACCTCGCCGACCTCATCCACCGCAAGCGGGAGGCGCTGCCCACCGAGCCCACCCCCGGCGAGGACCTCATCTCCGGTCTCATCCGCGCCTCCGACCACGGCGAGCACCTCACCGAGAACGAGGCCGCGGCCATGGCCTTCATCCTGCTGTTCGCCGGGTTCGAGACGACCGTGAACCTGATCGGCAACGGCACCTACGCCCTGCTCACCCACCCCGAGCAGCGCGCGCGACTGCAGGCGTCCCTCGCCGCCGGGCAGACCGGCCTCCTGGAGACCGGCGTCGAGGAGCTCCTGCGCTACGACGGCCCCGTCGAAATCGCCACCTGGCGGTTCGCCACGCAGCCGCTCACCATCGGCGGACAGCACATCGCGCCCGGCGACCCGGTCCTCGTCGTCCTGGCCGCCGCGGACCGGGATCCGGAGCGGTTCGCCGATCCGGACGTGCTCGACCTCGCCCGCCGCGACAGCCAGCACCTCGGCTACGGCCACGGCATCCACTACTGCCTCGGCGCCCCGCTCGCCCGACTGGAGGGTCAGACCGCGCTCGCCACGCTCCTCACCCGCCTGACGGACCTGCGGCTCGCCGCGGATCCGGCCGAGCTGAGATGGCGCGGCGGCCTCATCATGCGCGGGCTGCGGACCCTGCCGGTGGAGTTCACACCGACCCAAAGGTGACACGCTGTCAGGACTGTGATCTTCACGTGATCTGCGCGGCATGAACTTGTGACAAGTGATCGTCTGCCGATACGTTCACCCATCAGCGCGGCCGGGCATCCTGCGCCGCGCCGGTCACTGCTGTCTCGCGAAAGGTCTCCGTATGCTCTCCGGGAACGGTCGGCACCGTCGCCCCCGCCAGGCTCCGGCTCTCCTCGTCGCGGCCGGAGTGACCGGCTCCGCCATCGCGATCCCGCTCCTCGGAGCCTCCGGCGCCAGCGCGGCCGACGGTACGACCTGGGACCGGGTCGCGGACTGCGAGACCGGCGGCGCCTGGAGCCAGAACAGCGGCAACGGATACTTCGGCGGCCTCCAGTTGTCCCAGGAGGACTGGGAGAACCACGGCGGCCTCGACTACGCCCCGAGCGCCGACCTGGCCAGCCGGTCGCAGCAGATAGCCGTGGCCGAGAGAATCCTCGCCGACCAGGGGGTCGGCGCCTGGCGTACCTGCGGGCTGCTCTCCGGCCTCGAACAGGACAAGGGCTCGGACGCGTCCGACTCGTCCGCTCCGACGGACTCACCCGGACTGCTCGACTCCCCCGAGTCGGACGAAACCGCCAACTCCGACAAGTCACCTGATTCTGCCGATTCCTCGATACGGGACCAGTCGCAGGAGCAGTCGCAGGACCAGGAGCCCGGCAGCTCCCCGTCGGCCACTCCCGAGAGCGACGAGCCCGCCAAGTCGCCACAGGACGACGGTGCTTCAGCCCCGACCGACACCGGCTCCGGCCGCCACCGCGGCCCCAGCGCCGACGAGGGCGCCGCGGCGGAGGACGGCCGTACGTCCGGGTCCGCGGGACGGCACGCCTCGCGCGGCGGAGAGGCCTCGCGCGAGGCGACGGACGGCTCCTACACCGTGCGCCCCGGCGACAGCCTCTGGTCCATCGCCGACTCCCTTGACCTCAGCGGCGGATGGCGCGCGCTCTACACCGGGAACGAGGCGGCCGTCGGCACCGACCCGAACCTCATCCGCCCCGGTCAGAAGCTCACGGTAGGGGGCGAAGCGGACGAGGAGTAGCCGGTGGGGCAGTCCGGAAACGGCGGCGGAAGTCACCCCGAAACCCCGCGAGTTCACGTCACCGTTCGCACTGAATGTCCCATATAAGACCGGTGAGAGATAGATCTCAGAAGCCCTGATCGTCTTTGAAATTCCGCGGATCGCATGTCTACGGTCATGACCGCTCGCCACCGCGAGCCCCGGCTGCCGCAACGCCGAATCCTGCCAGCGGCCGCACGGGAACAGTCGTCGCGTCAAGCGCCGTAGGCAGGAGCGGGGGACCCAAGGTAAGTGCCGGGCCCGGCGGTTGAGGCAACTCGACGGCAGGTCCGGCTTGGGGTGAAGCCGTGTCCCGGGAGGGACGCGGCCGGGCAACTCAACCGGCCCGAACCCGACAGCTCACCTCGCAGGCGTCGGTGAGGGGATCTCTCCATGCTGTTTTCCGGCAAGGGCACGCACCGCCGTCCGTCCAAGGCCTCTCGGGTCATCGCCATCGCCGGTGTCACCGGTGCCGCCGTCGCCGCCCCGCTGATGGCGGCCGGCAACGCCTCCGCCGCCACCGCCTCCGAGTGGGACACCGTCGCCCAGTGCGAGTCCGGCGGCAACTGGTCCATCAACACCGGCAACGGCTACTACGGCGGTCTGCAGTTCTCCGCCTCCACCTGGTCCGGCTACGGCGGCACCAAGTACGCCTCCACCGCCGACCAGGCCACCAAGGCCCAGCAGATCGAGATCGCCGAGAAGGTCCTCGCGAGCCAGGGCAAGGGTGCCTGGCCGGTCTGCGGCAAGGGCCTGTCGAGCGCCGGCTACAGCGGCGGCGGCTCCTCGAGCGACTCCGCGCAGCAGAGCACCGAGACCCGCGAGACCCAGCAGCAGCCGGCCTCCCGTTCCGAGGAGCGTCCGGCCGCGAAGAAGACCGTCACCACCCCGACCGGCAAGAAGGTCAAGAAGGGCGACGGCGAGTACAAGGTCGTCAAGGGCGACACCCTCAGCTCCATCGCGACCGAGCGCAAGGTCGAGGGCGGCTGGGAGAAGCTGTTCGAGCTGAACAAGGACATCGTCGACGACGCCAACCTCATCTACCCGGGCCAGCAGCTGCACCTGAAGTAAGCAGCGGCCCACCCCCGTCCCCACGGGCTCCCCGCCCCGGTGTGCGTTCCCCCGTGCGCACCGGGGCGGGGTTTTTTCTGCCGGTCTTTGCGATCCGGCTTTGTTCCGTTCGGAAACAATTTACTCTCGGTTCTGTCCATGGGGTGGGCGACCCGGTGGCCGATCGCGCGGAGCCGGTTAGGCTCATGTCGCGAGCCACCGCGGCCCGCACCACGCAGGGTCCGAGCGGCCCGCGTACCCGCGTCACACCAAGAAGGAGATGCTCGTGCCGTCCATCGACGTCGTCGTAGCCCGGGAAATCCTGGACTCCCGAGGCAACCCCACGGTCGAGGTCGAGGTCGGCCTCGACGACGGCAGCACCGGTCGTGCCGCCGTCCCGTCCGGCGCCTCCACGGGCGCCTTCGAGGCCATCGAGCTGCGCGACGGCGACTCGAACCGGTACCTCGGCAAGGGTGTGGAGAAGGCCGTCCTCGCGGTCATCGAGCAGATCGGCCCGGAGCTGGTCGGCTACGACGCCACCGAGCAGCGCCTGATCGACCAGGCGATGTTCGACCTGGACGCCACCGACAACAAGGGCTCCCTCGGCGCCAACGCCATCCTCGGCGTCTCCCTCGCCGTCGCCCACGCCGCCTCCGAGGCCAGCGACCTGCCGCTGTTCCGCTACCTGGGCGGCCCGAACGCGCACCTGCTGCCGGTGCCGATGATGAACATCCTGAACGGCGGCTCGCACGCCGACTCCAACGTGGACATCCAGGAGTTCATGATCGCCCCGATCGGCGCGGAGTCCTTCTCCGAGGCCCTGCGCTGGGGCGCCGAGGTCTACCACACGCTGAAGAAGGTCCTGAAGTCGAAGGGCCTGGCCACCGGCCTCGGCGACGAGGGCGGCTTCGCCCCGAACCTCGGCTCCAACCGCGAGGCCCTCGACCTCATCCTGGAGGCGATCAACGAGGCCGGCTACACCCCCGGCGAGCAGATCGCCCTGGCCCTCGACGTCGCCGCGTCCGAGTTCTACAAGGACGGCGTCTACACCTTCGAGGGCAAGGACCGCTCGGCCGCCGAGATGACCGAGTACTACGCGGAGCTCGTCGACGCGTACCCGCTCGTCTCCATCGAGGACCCGCTGTTCGAGGACGACTGGGAGGGCTGGAAGACCATCACCGACAAGCTCGGTGACAAGGTCCAGCTCGTCGGCGACGACCTGTTCGTCACCAACCCCGAGCGCCTGGCCCGCGGCATCGAGGAGGGCGCGGCCAACGCGCTCCTGGTCAAGGTCAACCAGATCGGTTCGCTCACCGAGACCCTGGACGCCGTCGAGCTGGCCCAGCGCAACGGCTTCAAGTGCATGATGTCCCACCGCTCCGGCGAGACCGAGGACGTCACCATCGCCGACCTGGCGGTCGCCACCAACTGCGGCCAGATCAAGACCGGCGCCCCGGCCCGCTCCGAGCGCGTCGCCAAGTACAACCAGCTGCTGCGCATCGAGGAGATCCTCGACGACGCGGCGGTCTACGCCGGCCGCAGCGCGTTCCCGCGCTTCAAGGGCTGACCCGACCCGTAAGAGGCAGCGTCGTACGTACGTCCCCGTACCCGGTCCCGTACCGTGTCCGGGGACGTACGCGCGTATGACGGTGGAGCGGGAGGCGGACAGACATGGCCGTGAAGGACCGGGACCGGTTCTCCACCGCGACCAGGATCCGGCTGCTCGGCGAGCAGACCGCGGCCCGGGTCTACCGCTCCCAGACCAAGCGCCAGGCCCGCCGCTCCCGGCTCACCGGCCGGGCCGCGCTGCTAGCCCTGGTGATGTGCTCGCTGATCGTGGCCCTGGCCTACCCGATGCGGGAGTACGTCTCGCAGCGCGCCGAGATCGACGACCTCCAGCGCGAACAGCAGCAGGCCCGGCAGCGCGTCGAACGGCTGCGCGACCAGAAGGCGCGCTGGCAGGACGACGCGTACGCCGAGCAGCAGATCCGGAAGCGGTTGCACTACGTCATGCCGGGGGAGACGGGGTTCATCGTCGTCGATCCGCACGCGGCGCGGCAGTCGCACGCCGACCTCGGGGCGGCCGACCGCCCCTGGTACTCCAACGTCTGGGACGGGGTCGACAAGGCCGACGCCTCCGACCAGTGAACGTGACCCGAGACAGCACCCAGAGAAAGACAGCCTGAACACAGTCATGGAAACGCCCCCGCCGACCACTCCGCGCACCGAGCCCACCGACGCGGACGTCGAGGCCTTCAAGCAGCAGCTCGGCCGGCCCCCGCGCGGCCTGCGCGCGATCGCGCACCGGTGCCCGTGCGGGCAGCCCGACGTCGTCGAGACGGCCCCGCGGCTGCCGGACGGCACGCCGTTCCCCACGCTGTACTACCTGACGTGCCCGCGCGCCGCCTCGGCGATCGGCACGCTGGAGGCGAACGGCGTGATGAAGGAGATGACCGAGCGGCTGGCCTCGGATCCGGAGCTGGCGGCGGCGTATCAAGCGGCGCACGAGGACTACATCAGGCGCCGTGACGAGATCGAGGAGCTGCAGAACTTCCCCAGCGCGGGCGGCATGCCGGACCGGGTGAAGTGCCTGCACGTGCTGGTGGCGCACTCGCTGGCCGCGGGGCCGGGCGTGAACCCGCTCGGGGACGAGGCCATCGGGATGCTGCCGGAGTGGTGGCTCAAGGGCCCGTGCGTGACGGCCGCCGAGGAGGACGCCCAGTGACCCGTGTCGCCGCCGTGGACTGCGGTACGAACTCCATCCGGCTCCTCGTCGCCGACGCCACTGTGTCCAATAGAGCCTCCGGCGCGGGCGCCACCGGCGAGCTGGTCGACCTGGACCGCCGTATGACGATCGTGCGGCTCGGGCAGGGCGTCGACCGCACCGGCCGGCTCGCCCCCGAGGCGCTGCAGCGGACCTTCGCGGCCTGTCGCGAGTACGCCGGGATCATCAAGGAGCACGGGGCGCAGCGGCTGCGGTTCGTGGCGACCTCCGCCTCCCGGGACGCCGAGAACCGGGACGAGTTCGTGCGCGGGGTGCTGGACATCCTGGGCGTCGAGCCCGAGGTGATCTCCGGGGACCAGGAAGCCGAGTTCTCCTTCACCGGTGCCACCAAGGAGCTCGCCGGGCGCGACCACCTTCCGAAGCCCTACCTCGTGGTGGACATCGGCGGCGGCTCGACCGAGTTCGTCGTCGGCGACGACCAGGTCCGCGCGGCACGCTCGGTGGACATCGGCTGTGTCCGCATGACCGAGCGGCACCTGGTCCGGGACGGGGTGGTGAGCGACCCGCCGGCCGAGGAGCAGATCGCCGCGATGCGGGCGGACATCGAGGCCGCCCTCGACCTCGCCGAGGAGACGGTTCCGCTGCGCGAGGCCCGCACGCTGGTGGGCCTCGCCGGGTCCGTGACGACCGTGTCGGCGATCGCCCAGGAGCTGCCCGAGTACGACTCGGCCGCCATCCACCACTCCCGTGTCTCCCACGACCGGGTCCGCGAGATCACCGAGTGGCTGCTGCGCTCCACACACGCCGAGCGCGCGGCCGTGCCCTCCATGCACCCGGGCCGGGTCGACGTGATCGGGGCGGGGGCCCTCGTGCTGCTGTCGATCATGGAGCGGATCGGCGCGGAGGAGGTCGTGGTCAGCGAGCACGACATCCTCGACGGCATCGCCTGGTCCGTCGCCTAGCCCGCTTCTGAGCAGGCAAGGATCACGTTTGAGCGCGTCCGGGCGGCTCGCGCGAGCCCCCGGGAGCAGCCTCCCGGAAAAGTTCGTGAAGTTCTTCACAAGGAATTCGGCACTCGAGGGCGACGAGAAGGGCCGCGTTGACCCTTCTGGGGGTCCGATGGGCCTTTGAACATGTTCAGAAGCATGGTATGGGTGCGCCTGGGCAGGAGGTCGCAGGAGCGTCCGGCGGAGGACTCACAGGGGGGTCGGCGAGCCAGAGAGGCAGCTCACGCGGCATTGACAACGACACGGGGTGCACAAAGGAGCCCGGTTGTCACCATGACATGGATCACGGGGGTCGCGGAGGATAACACACCCCCTGACGGAGCTTGTGAAGGGGCGCACGAGCCACCCCCCTGAAGCGGGTGGATACTCGATGGCATGAGCACCACGGAGCGTCCCAGGATCCTCGTAGTAGGCGGTGGGTACGTAGGCCTGTACGCAGCTCGGCGCATCCTCAAGAAGATGCGTTACGGAGAGGCGACCGTCACGGTCGTCGACCCCCGGTCGTACATGACCTACCAGCCCTTCCTCCCCGAAGCCGCCGCCGGCAACATCTCCCCGCGCCATGTCGTCGTCCCGCTGCGACGCGTGCTGCCGAAGGCGGAGGTCCTCACCGGCCGGGTCACCACCATCGACCAGGACCGCAAGGTCGCAACGATCGCGCCGCTGGTCGGCGAGGCGTACGAGCTGCCCTTCGACTACCTGGTCGTCGCGCTCGGCGCGGTCTCCCGCACCTTCCCGATCCCCGGCCTCGCCGAGCAGGGCATCGGCATGAAGGGCATCGAGGAGGCCATCGGCCTGCGCAACCACGTCCTCGAGCAGCTCGACAAGGCCGACTCCACCAACGACGAGGAGATCCGCCGCAAGGCGCTCACCTTCGTCTTCGTGGGCGGCGGTTTCGCCGGTGCGGAGACCATCGGCGAGGTCGAGGACATGGCCCGCGACGCGGCCAAGTACTACAAGAACGTGTCCCGTGAGGACATGCGCTTCATCCTGGTCGACGCCGCCGACAAGATCCTCCCCGAGGTCGGTCCCAAGCTCGGCAAGTACGGCAAGGAGCACCTCGAGGGCCGCGGCGTCGAGGTCTACCTGTCCACCTCCATGGACTCCTGCGTCGACGGCCACGTGGTGCTGAAGAACGGCCTCGAGGTCGACTCCAACACGATCGTCTGGACCGCCGGCGTCAAGCCCAACCCGGTCCTCACCCGCTACGGCCTGCCCCTCGGGCCCCGCGGCCACGTCGACTGCGAGCCCACGCTCCAGGTCAAGGGCACCGACTACATCTGGGCCGCGGGCGACAACGCCCAGGTCCCGGACCTCGCCGGCCGCAAGGCGGGCAACGAGAACGCCTGGTGCCCGCCGAACGCGCAGCACGCGCTGCGTCAGGCCCGGGTCCTCGGCGACAACGTCCTGTCCGGCATGCGGGGCTTCCCGCAGAAGGACTACTCCCACGCCAACAAGGGAGCGGTGGCCGGTCTCGGCCTCCACAAGGGCGTCGCGATGATCGTCATGGGCAAGATGAAGATCAAGCTCAAGGGCCGTCTCGCCTGGTACATGCACCGTGGCTACCACGGCATGGCGATGCCGACCTGGAACCGCAAGATCCGCGTCTTCGCCGACTGGACGCTCGGCATGTTCCTCAAGCGCGAGGTCGTCTCGCTCGGCGCCATCGAGACGCCGCGCGAGGAGTTCTACGAGGCCGCCAAGCCGGCCCCGGTCGCCGCGGCCTCCAAGGCGAAGACCGAGGAGAAGGCCAAGGCCTCCTGACCTCCGGTCGCTCCCCCGCTTGACGAAAGGACCTCCCGCCATCCGTGGTGCGGGAGGTCCTTCGGCGTTCCCGCGGCTTTCCTTCGGGGTAGTGGTTCTGCCCAGACGTGACGCGTGCCGGGACTGCGCCAAGGCCCCGCAGGTGTTTACGTGGTGTCGGACATTCCGGGATTCCCCGTCACGGAGGTGTACACCATGGCAGACGCCGCGCCGCGGCTGCAGGGCCTCTTCGCACAGTTGCTGGGAGCACCACTACCCGTGCGCATCCGCGCCTGGGACGGTTCACAGGCGGGCCCGCCGGGCGCGCCGATCCTCGTCGTACGCAACCGCCGAGCCCTGCGCCGCCTGCTGTGGAAGCCGGGAGAACTCGGCCTGGCCCGGGCCTGGGTGGCGGGCGATCTCGACATCGACGGCGACCTCTACACCACCCTCGACCTGCTGGCCGGTCACATCTGGGAGCGCGACGAGGACGCCCGCACCCTCGCCCAGGCCCTGCGCGACCCCGAGTTCCGCGACGCCGTACGCGGGCTCGTCAAGCTCGCCGGGACCCCGCTGCCGCCCGCCCCGCCCCGCGAGGAGGCACGCCGGCCCCGCCGCAACCTGCACACCAAGCGCACCGACAGACGCGCCATCAGCCACCACTACGACGTCGGCAACGACTTCTACGAGATCGTCCTCGGCCCGTCCATGGTGTACTCCTGCGCCTACTGGCCCAGCCCCGACAGCACCCTCGAACAGGCCCAGCACGACAAGCTCGAACTGGTCTGCCGCAAGCTCGGCCTGCGCCCCGGCCAGCGGCTGCTCGACGTCGGCTGCGGCTGGGGCTCCATGGCCGTCCACGCCGCCCGCGAGCACGGCGTGAGCGTCGTCGGCGTCACGCTCTCCCAGGAGCAGGCCGCGTACGCCCGCAAGCGCGTCGCCGACGAGGGCCTCACCGACAAGGTCGAGATCCGCGTCCAGGACTACCGCGACGTCCGCGACGGGCCCTACGACGCGATCTCCTCCATCGGCATGGCCGAACACGTCGGCGCCGAGCGGTACCTGGAGTACGCCACCGACCTGCACGGGTTGCTGAAGTCCGGCGGGCGGCTCCTCAACCACCAGATCGCCCGCCGCCCGCAGCGGGACGAGACGGCGTACGACGTCGACGCGTTCATCGACTCCTACGTCTTCCCCGACGGCGAGCTCCAGCCCGTCGGCGTCACCGTCAACCAGCTGGAGCGCGCAGGGTTCGAGGTGCGCGACGTCGAGTCGATCCGCGAGCACTACGGCCTCACCCTGCGGCAGTGGGTCGCCCGCCTGGAGGCCGACTGGCAGCGTGCCGTCCAGCTCACCAGCCCCGGCCGGGCCCGCGTGTGGCGTCTGTACATGGCCGCCTCCGCGCTCGCCTTCGAACGCAACCGCATCGGCGTCAACCAGATCCTGGCCGTGCGGACCTGCGAATCGGGGCAGTCGGGCATGCCCCTGCGCGCCCGTACCTGGAACTGAACGCGGAAGGGCCCCGGTTCCTGCCGGCGGGGGACCGGGGCCGTTCGGTGTGGTGGCCGGGGAGAGGGAAAACCGGGACCGCACTCGCGGCCCGTTCCGGGCGTGGGGGCCGCAGGCCCGCGGGGTTGCCGAACGGGCGACGCGGCCCCCGGCCCCCCTCCGGGCCGCGCAACGGCACCCGCACAGCCTGTCCGCGTTGCCCCGTGGCCGCGTGCGGCAGGGTCCGCCCGGACCTGGAACCGAGACGTCGAAGGGGCCCCTTTCCCACTGTGGGAAAGGGGCCCCTGCCGCGCCGGCTACTCCGCCTTGATCGCCTCCAGCATGTTCAGCCGGGCCGCGCGCCGGGCCGGCCACAGCGCGGCGAGGACACCCACCGTCGCGGCGAGCAGCAGGAAGACACCCATCCGGGCCCAGGGCAGGACCAGTTCGTAGGTCGCCAGCTTCGTGGCCAGCAGCTCCCCGGCCGCCCAGCCGAAGAAGACGCCCAGTCCGATGCCCAGCACCCCGCCGAACAGGGAGATCACCAGGGACTCCAGGCGGACCATCCGCTTGATGCCCTTGCGGTCCAGGCCGATCGCCCGGAGCATGCCGATCTCCTGGGAGCGCTCGAAGACCGACATCGCCAGGGTGTTGATGACCCCGAGGACCGCCACGATCACCGCCATCGCGAGCAGGCCGTAGACCATGTTCAGCATCAGCGTGAACATCTGCGCGATCTCGTTGGAGATGTCCTTCTTGTCCTGGACCTTGATGGCCGGATTGGTGCCGAGGGCCTTCTCCAGCTTGTCCTGCACGGCGCCGGACGCGCCGCCTGCGGTCTTCACCATGACCTGCATGACGTACGGGTCCGAGACGTGCGGGGCGAGGGTCGCCTCGTCGAGCAGGATGCCGCGGAGGAACTCGTTGCTCTCGTAGGTGCCGGCGACCGTCAGCCGCTGCTTCTTGCCGTCCTCGTAGGAGACGGTGAAGCCGGAACCGGCCTGCCAGCCCCTGGACTTGGCGGTCTCGCTGTCCACCACGACCTGGGTGCCGCCGACCTTGAAGGAGCCGTCGTCGACCTTCGGGCCCACCAGGTCGCCGATCGCGGGGCCGTTGACGCCGGTCAGGTACTCGGTCTCGCCGTCGATACGGGAGGCGGCGTTGGTCAGCGGGCTGGTGGCGGTGACGTCGTCGGCCTGCTCCAGCTTCTTGTCGACGTCCGGCGACAGCGCGTTGCCGTTCGCCATGGACACCACGTAGTCCGCCTTGATCGACGACGACGCCATCTTCTCGATGGCCTGCTGGAGGCTGCCCGCCATCACCGTCATACCGGTGATCAGGGTCAGGCCGATCATCAGCGCGGAGGCGGTGGCGGCCGTACGGCGCGGGTTGCGCACCGAGTTCTGCCGGGCCAGCTTGCCGGAGATGCCGAAGGCGCGCAGCGCGGGAGCCGCGGCGGCGATCAGCGGGCGGGACAGCAGCGGGGTCAGGATGAACACGCCGATGATCAGCAGCACCGCGCCGAGGCCCATGGGCATCTGGCCGTCCGAGCCGTCCATCGTCGTGGCCGCCAGGATGACCGCGACGCCCGCGGCCGAGACCAGGGCGCCCAGCGTGTTGCGCAGCACCAGCGACTTGGTCGTGGCCTTGGCGTGCACGCTGTTCATGGCCGCCACCGGCGGGATCTTCGCGGCCCGGCGGCCCGGCAGCCACGCCGCCAGCATGGTCACCAGGATGCCGACCGCGAGCGCGGCGACGATCGTGGCGGGCTTGACGATCAGCGGCCCGTCGGGCACGGTCCCGCCGAACGAGCCCATCAGCGAGCGCAGTCCGGCCCCGATGCCGATGCCCGCGACGAGTCCGGTCACGGCGGCGACCGCGCCGACCACGAACGCCTCGATGAGCACCGACCGCGTCACCTGCCGGCGGGAGGCGCCGACCGCCCGCATCAGCGCCAGCTCCCTGGTGCGCTGTGCGACCAGCATGGTGAAGGTGTTGGCGATGATGAACGTGCCGACGAACAGGGCGATGCCCGCGAAGACCAGCAGGGCCCTCCGCATGCCGCTCATCGACCGGGCGATCGACTCCGCCTGGTCGTCGGCGAGCTGCTTGCCGGTGGTGGTCGAGACGGTGTCCTCGGGCAGCGCCTTGTCCAGCTCCGCCTTCAGCGCGGCCTGGCTGACGCCCGGCTTCGCCTTGACGTCGATCTGGTCGTACACGCCCGCCTTGCCGAACAGCTGCTGGGCGGTCGCCGTGTCGAACAGGGTGAGGCTGCCGCCGGCCGCGACATTGCCGTCGTCGGTGGTGAAGATGCCGGTGATCCTCGGGGTCAGGACCGGCCCGTCGACCGACATGCGGACGGTGTCCCCGACCTTGTACCCGGCGCGCTTGGCCGTCTCGGAGTCGATGAGGATCTCGCCCTTGCCCTTGGGGGCGTGTCCGCTGGTCAGCGGGTAGCGGGGGTCCTTGGTGCCCCAGTAGTTGCCGCCCTGCGACTGGAAGCCCTCGCCGATCAGCTTGCCGTCCTTGTCGGCGATGGCGGTGAAGCCCTGCACGACCCCGATGGCGGACGCGGCTCCGGGAACGCGCTCACTCTTGTCGAGGACGGCCTGGGTCAGGTCGTGGAGCTTGCCGACCCGGTCGCCCTCGGCGTCCTGGTAGTCCGCTGTCATGGCGACGTCGACCTGGTCGAAGCCCTTGGCGGAACTCTTCTGGAAGGCGTCGGAGATGGTGTTGGTGAAGACCAGGGTCCCCGACACGAAGGCCACGCCGAGCATCACGGCGAGCACGGTCATCAGGAGCCGGGCCTTGTGCGCGAGCACGTTGCGCAAGGCGGTACGGAACATGGTGTTTGCTTCTTCTCAGTCCTGTCGGTCCTGACGGGGGATCAGCTGGTGCGGTGGCCCTTGGCGTCGAACCGCTTCATGCGGTCGAGCACCGAGTCGGCCGTCGGCCCGTACATCTCGTCGACGATCCGGCCGTCCGCGAGGAAGACGACCCGGTCCGCGTAGGCCGCGGCCACCGGGTCGTGGGTCACCATCACCACCGTCTGGCCCAGTTCGCGCACGGAGTTGCGCAGGAAGCCCAGCACCTCGGCGCCGGAGCGCGAGTCGAGGTTTCCGGTGGGCTCGTCACCGAAGATGATCTCGGGCCTGGAGGCCAGCGCCCGCGCCACGGCGACGCGCTGCTGCTGACCGCCCGACAGCTGTGCGGGCCGGTGGCCGAGCCGGTCCGCCAGACCGACCATCCGGATGACGGAGTCCAGCCACTGCCGGTCCGGCTTGCGGCCCGCGATGTCCATCGGAAGGGTGATGTTCTCCAGGGCCGTCAGGGTCGGCAGCAGGTTGAACGCCTGGAAGATGAAGCCGATCTTGTCCCGGCGCAGCTTGGTGAGCTGCTTGTCCTTCAGGGAGCCGAGCTCGGTGTCGCCGATGCGCACCGACCCGGAGGAGAAGGTGTCGAGACCGGCCACGCAGTGCATCAGGGTCGACTTGCCGGAGCCGGAGGGGCCCATGATCGCGGTGAACTCGGCCTGCCGGAAGTCGACGGAGACCCGGTCCAGGGCGACCACCCGGGCCTCACCCTGTCCGTAGATCTTCGACAGATCCGTGGCGCGCGCGGCCACGGCGGTGGCCCGGTCGGTGAGCGGTGCGGTGGTCACGGGATGGCACTCCTGTCGGACGGCTGTGTTCTGGGCAGGACTCGTTCCATCGTCCGGGCCCGACGCCGCCGTGTAGTCACCCGTTGTTCCGGTTCCGAGGGCCGACTGCGGTCTGACCGCGAGGGGCAGTGTCATACCTGGGGATGACGAACGCCCCTGAGGGGGCCGGGTGTCAGGAACAGGTGGAGTGCCCTTGTTCAGACGGTGAAATTCCGTCATTCCGTATGCGCCGTCGAAGCTCGCACGCAAGGCTGGTGGCAAGTGCGGATGGCGCATTCCGTGTGCTGATGCACCCTCAGACGTCAATAAAATAAGACAACATCGGTCCACCCTTCCGCTGTTCGGGGGACCCGTCCCGATAGTCTCGGAACCTCGATGCGGAGCCCATGGCCTGCCCGGATGGTGGAATGCAGACACGGCGAGCTTAAACCTCGCTGCCCCTTCGCGGGCGTGCCGGTTCGAGTCCGGCTCCGGGCACCAGCGTCTTGGTTTCGCTGGCGCACCACTGGCGCAGGCCGTCTTCCTGATCACCCACAGGCACGACGCGTCGGCGCCGGTCACTCATCGCGCACGGCAGGTGGAGCAGCAACCGGCGCCATGGGAGCCACGGGTGGGGAGCCCCGGCTGGGGGTGTCGGGGTGGATGGTGTCCCGGGGCTCGCCCGCACCCGCCGTGTCCGCGCCGCGACGGGCCCCGCGCAGGTGGACAGCGAGTGCGACGCCGGCGGCGAGGAGTGAGGCCGTTCCGCCGATGAGGAGACCGGACCGGGCTCCCAGGGACGCGGCGAGGCCGCCGATGACGAGGGCTCCCAGCGGGGTGGTGCCCTGGAAGACCAGGGTGTAGAGCGCCATGACCCGGCCCCGGTAGGCCGGGTCGGCGCCCAGCTGGATCCGGTGATTGGCCGCCTGCGCGAAACAGATGGACGCGAAGCCTGTGAGGAACAGCAGGACCCCGGCCGTGGTGTAGGTCGGTGCGAGACCCGCGAGCATCTCCAGCGCGCCGAATACGGCCGCCGTTCCGATGACGAGACCGAGCGGCGGCCTGCCCCGGCGCAGCGTCGTGGCGAAGGCCGCCCCGAGCGAGCCGACCGCGAGCGCCGTGGTGAGCAGCCCGAAGGCGGCGACATCGGCGTGAAAGACCGTCTTGGCGAGCAGCGGCAGGGTGAGCTGGAAGTTGAAGCCCAGCATGCCGACCACCGCGACCAGGGCCAGCGGCAACAGCAGATCCGGCTGGGCCGCCACATGCCTGATCCCGTCCGTGACTCGGGCGCGCCGAGGCCGGTCGGAGGTTCGGTGCAGCTCGGCGGGGCGCATCAGGCACAGCCCGGCGACCGTCGCCAGATAGGTCACCGCGTTCAGCAGCATCACGGTGCCGGTACCGAACCAGCCGATCAGCAGGCCGGCCACGGCCGGGCCCAGCACCCGCGCGGAGTTGAAGTAGGCAGCGCTCAGCGCGGACGCGTTGGGCAGCAGGTCGGCGCCGACGAGTTCGCTGACGAACGACATCCGGGCCGGCACTTCGACGGCATTCACCAAGCCCAGTCCCAGGGCGAACAGACCGACGTGCCACAGCCGCACCCCGCCCGCCAGGACCAGCACACCGAGCAGCACGGCCAGCACGCAGGAGGAGAGGTTCGCGCCCATCAGCAGCCGGCGCTTGTCGTAGCGGTCCGCGAGGCCCCCCGCGTGGAGCGTGAACAGCAGCAGGGGCGCGAACTGCAGGGCCGTGATCAGCCCTAGGGCCGAGGCCGAATCACCGGTCAGGGAGAGCACCAGCCAGTCCTGCGCCACGACCATCATCCAGGTGCCGCAGACGGAGACGAGCTGGCCCGCCGCGAACAGCCGAAAGTTGCGGACCGTCAGGGACTGGAAGACGTTGGCGAAGGTGCTCCTCATCGGGCCCGCGCTCGGGAAGATGGCGCGCCGCCACGGTGTGGGGCGTCGCCGTGCTGACTCGTCATCACTGTTCCCACGGGGCCGGTTCAGTCGATTCCGCGGAAGATGTGGGGGTCGGGGTTGTCCCCCTCCTCACCGGCGAGGAGCGCGGGCCGATGGGTGCCGGGCTCTTCGAGCATCAAGGTCTCGAGGATCAGGGTCTCGAGGATCAGGGTTTCGAGGATCGGGGTTTCGGGGGTCGGGCGTTTGCGCCCCAGTCCGTTCGTACTCACGTTCCCGCCTTTCGTCCGGATCTCGGTGAGGGGCAGCGTCATGTCAGTGCAGGGCGGCGTCCAGCTCCTGCGTCGGATCGGTCACCGTCTGCGGCCGCAGGGCCCGCGGGCGGGCGACCGGGGCCGCCGCATCGCGTGCCAGGAGGCATTCCTCCAGGAAGGCGAGCGCACGAAGGTGGTACGTGCGGGCCGCCCACCCGAGGCTGATGTTGTGCCCGGCGTCCGGCTGATGGTCGATCACCACCCTGGGTGCCGCCAGCGGGCGCCGGAGCGCGGCGATCGCCTCCTTGTCGAACCGCCACCACCGCTCCTGCTCGGCGAAGGTGAAGCGGACCGGCACCCGTACCCGGGCGGCGATACGGGGATACAGCTCGGGCCACCGCAGCCCCTCTTCCGCTTCACGGGTCGGCACCGGGGAGACCAGTGCGCGGCCGAGCCGGAAGGCGTCCGGCGGATAGAGCCGCAGGGCACCCCAGTGCCTGCGCCAGTCGCCGCGGCCGCCCGCGCCCGGCAGCTGGTGCGGTTCGACGGCGAACCGGCTGCCCAGGCCGGAGATGTCCAGGCCGAGCAGGGTGTCGCCGCGTTCGTGCGCCGCGGCGGCCAGGGCCGGTTTGCCGCCGTAGGAGTGGGCAACCAGGAAGTAGCCCGCGCCGGTGTCGTGGCCGGCCGCGAAGTCGGCGAGCGCGGCACGCAGGGTGGCCGCCTGCTCCTCGATCGTCTGCCCTCTGGGCAGCCGGGCGGCAAAGAGGCCGTAGCCGGGACGGTCCACGGCCAGCACGGTGTATCCGAGTTCGGCCCCCAGGGCCAGCAGCGAAAGCCCGGGGCGGGATCGGCTGTCGAAGTAGCCGGCCCGCATACCGCCACCGTGCACGGCGACCACCACGGCCCGCGGCGGCCGGTGGCGGGGTACGGCGACCAGGCCCGAGACCGGAATGCCGTCGGCGTCGAGAGTGATGCCACGGACGTCCGGAGCATCGGAATCCAACAACCCTGCCATGCGGGTGACCTCCTCGCTCACGCAGCCCGTCCGCCCCTGCGCGGCGTCGCGCTCTGCCAGCTGCGCGGCGTGCGATGGCCGGACATGCGCTCCAGGCGACGCCAGCGGGCAACGGCCCGGCCCTCGTCCACGTCCGTGTCGTCCGCCGGCGCCGCGAACCGGGCGAGCAGAACCGCGGTGACCGCGGCCAGTTCGTCGTCGTCAGGGGCACCGCTTTCGATGCGTATGAGCGTCTCGGCAGTCGCGTTGGTCAGGTTCATGGTCGTCGCCTCCGTCGCCACGGTTCCCGGTGAGAAAGAAGAGGGAAAGGGAAGGAATAGAGAGGGAGATACGGCAGACACCGGGCCCCACAGGCCCGTAGGGCCCGGTGAACATCCGGAGGTCACTTGACTTCGAAGATCTTCCAGTGACCGCGCTTGATGAGGCTGCTGCCGTCCTTGGCATCGCTGAAGAAGTCGACCACGACGTAGCGGCCCGGCTGGAGCGTGAGTTCGAGCAGCGAGGTCTCCCCGCTGTCCATGGGCAGACCGCCGGTGCCCTGCTCCAGGTCGAGGGGCCCGGTGTAGTCCGGGAACGCGCCGGTGTCGCCGAAGTCGTTGACGTAGGCCTGGACGTCTTCCTCGGTGACGTCGTCCGCGAGGCGGAAGAAGATGGCCTCGATGAACTGGCCGTCGGGCATGGCGTTGCGGAAGAGGATCGGACGACCCGCCTGCACGGTGCCGTTCAGGTTCCAGCGCGGCCGGCCGTCGACCATCTGGCCGGTGAGGGTGGCGGTGGGGGCCGGTGCGGTGCCGGTTCGGACGGTGCCGCTGACCTGAATGACGCTGTGGCGCGGGTTCGCGTCCCGGATGTTCCGGTAGTCGAAGAACCAGTACGTGCCCGGCGTCAGGGTCCTGGTGAAGGATGCCGGAAGATTCGGGTGGATCACCGTGCCGCCGAGCAGCTCCGCCTTCTGCCGCATCTCGGCGCTGCCCTCGACGATGTCGGGCCCGACCGCGTTGATGATTTTCAGGATGGAGGAGCGGAAGCTCTCGAAGGTCACGCCGGGCTTCGGACGGACCAGCGATATCCAGCCCGAGGCGGGGTCCGTGGTGGACACCCGGAACGTGGTGGGGCCGGGGCGCGCGGTGGTCGGCGCGGTGAGTCCTGCGACGGAGGACTTGAGCTCCAGGACCTGAAGGGCCTGTTCCTGGGCGGCAGACCGGTCCGCGGAGAGCCGGGCGGTCATGGGCTGGGCGGCGGCGGTGCTCAGGCCCGTCGTGGCGGTGAGGACCAGCAGCGCGCCGGCGGCGGTGGCGGCCCAGGTGTGACGTAAGCGTCCTGGTCTCATGAGGTTCTCCAAGGTTGGGAACGGTGTGCGGGTGGGGTGGAACAGCGGATTCAGCTGCCGCCCGCGGCGGCGGCCTCGAAGGCCCGCTGGATCGTCTCCTCGGGCTGTGCGCCGGTCAGGCGGATCCCGCCGCCGAAATCGAACTGCGGTACGGAGCGGATGCCGAGAGCCCGCACCCGGGCCAGTTCGGCCCGCAGTTCCCCGGCACCGGCCGGGCTCGGCCGGACGCCGGTCTCGGCGGCGAGCCGGTCCAGGGTGGTTCGGTCGCCGATGTTCAGCCCGTCGGTCAGGTAGGCGCGGAAGATGCGCTCGGCCATCGGCTCGCCCAGGCCCTGGCGAGCCGCGGCGGCCAGGAGCCGGTGGGCCTCGAAGGTGTTCACATGCACGGCGCGCTCGAAGTTCAGCTTCAGGCCGTCCTTGGCGCCGACGGCCGCCATGCTCGCCGTGGCCTGAGCGGCCTGCTCGGCGCTGCCGAAGAACCCGAGGTGCACCTCGGCCAGCGGCCGGCCCTCCGGTGGCGCGTCGGGAGAGACCTGGAAGGGGAGGAACACCACGTCGAGTTCGCCGCCCGCCGCCCGGTGGCGATCGGCGACCCGCTCGAAACGGGTGAACCCTATGTAGGAGTGGACACAGGTGAGGTCGAGTGCGATCTCGATTCGCAGAGACCTGCTCGTGGCGGCGGTCATCGTGGTGCGGCCCTTCGGTTCATCGTGCTGTGGACACCGGGGTTCGGTGTGCCAGGTTCAACGGAGCGGACAGCGGGGCCCACGTCCTGGCCCCAGCCGTACGGAGCGTGCTCACGCGGCCTCGATGTCGGCGGCCACGGTGCACAGGACGTACTCGGGCGGGGCGCCTTCGAGACGGGCTATCTCTTCCTGCCCCTCGGAGATCCTCGGGTCGGCCATCCACGCGCGGTAGGAGTCGGCGTCCGCCCACATCGCGTAGTTGACGAAGGTCAGGCCGTCCGGGCTGATGTGCGGCGTGGCCGAGATGAAGCCCGGGTGGTGACGCTTCCATTCGCCGCTGCGGGCCAGCAGGTCCGTCAGGGCGTCGTAGGACTCCCGGTCGCGCAGGTGACGCGTCGCGACGGCCACCCATCCCGGCTGCCGGCCGAGCTGGGGTCCGTTGATGCCGGGGGCCGGAGAGCCCCGGAAGGCCGTCGCCGTGCGCACGCCTGGCCTGTTCGCCAGTGCCGTCGACACACCGGCGTCGCCGCCGTCCGGGAAGGCGGCGTGGTGGTCCGCAGCGCCGCGCCACACAGCGCGGTGGATCACCGTCCGCCGGTCGGGGCTCACATGGACGCGGGAGGAGAGGAACCCCGGGCTGTGGCGCAGCCGCCCGGCGGCCTCGGCGACGATGGCGTCGACCAGCGCGTCGGCCGTCTCGGGCTGCTCGGCCGTCAGGGTGTCGAAGGTGACGAAGCCGGGCTCGTGAGCGGGCACTTCTGTCATGGGAACTCCGTAGGTGGTGTCCGTGAGGCTGTCGCCGCTCAGCGGAGTGCGTCGGCGTGCTCGAGGGCCCAGGAACGGAAGGTGCGGGCCGGCTTTCCGGTCACCTCCGCCACGACGTTCGAACTCACTTCGGGCTCCTTGGTGAGCGTCGCGAAGTAGTCGAGCGCCCCGTCCGCGTACGAGGGCGGCCAGCCGCTGTCCACCATGGCCTGCCGGGCAGCGCCGTGTTCGATGTCCTGCCAGGACAGTTCCCGCCCGGTCACCTCGCCGATGATGCGCAGCTGTGCCGCCTGGGAGAGCTCTTCGGGGCCGGTGACGAGGTACTTCTTGTGGGCGTGACCGTCGCTGGTGAGCGCCTTGGCGCCGACGGCGGCGAGGTCCGCCTCGTGCACGGAGGTCCGGGTGGCCGCGCCGTACGGGTAACGCACGACGTCGCCGGTACGGATCTGCTGGACGAATCCCATGGCGTTGCAGTGGAATCCGGTGGTCCGCAGGAAGGTCCACTCAAGGGTGGTCCGCTCGAGCAGTTGCTCGATGTAGGCGTGGCAGTTGTTGTCCACCGGCTCGAGGCCGATGTGCACGCCGACGGACGAGACGAAGGCGACGCGCCGTGCCGTGGCCTCGATCTTCTTCAGCACGGCGGGGGCGGTGTCGACGGGGAGGCTGAAGAAGGGCCACATGAGGAAGACGCCGTCGACACCTTCCAGGGCGGCGTCGAGGCTGTCCGGGTCGCCGAGGTCGCCGTGGCAGATCTCGACGCCGTCGGGCAGACGGCCCGCGTTCGGGTCGTCCGGGAGGACCAGCGCACGGACGCGGGCACCGGCTTCGAGCAGCTGGGCCACCGCGTGCGGCCCGACGTTTCCCGTCGCCGCGGTGACCAGGACGACGTGCTGTGCGGTCATGAGTGCTCCCTCAAGGAAACGGTTGTGACTTCGGGTGGTGCCTCACGGGCAGGGAGGGCGCTGCGCTCACCCCGCCGGTTGCCGCGCCCACGCGGAGACCATGAGCGTCGTCATGTCCCGCCCCTCCGGGCGTCCGAGCAGGTCCATGAACTCCGCGAGTTCGTCCGCGGTCACCATGCCGCCCTCGACCAGCGCATGGCCTTCCTGCCTCAGCCGTAGGCCGATCAGTTCGTCGTCGGCAACGGACTGGCCGGGCCCCGCGGGAGTGAGCCGCAGCCCGACCGACTCCAGGCCGGCCCGTGACAGGGCGGCCGGCAGGTGCCGCGCCCATCCCATGTCGGCCCCCTGCTCCTGCATGCGCCGCACGTACCCACCGACGAGAGTGCGCCCCACGGCGGTCGCGGCGTGCTCGGCGGGCAGGTAGTAGAAGTCCTCCACGACCAGCCAGCCACCGGGTGCCAGCCAGCGCTTCGCACGGGCCAGCAGCGCATCGGGGTCCTTGAGGTGTTCGAGCACGGCCCGCGCGAGGACCAGGTCGTAGGCACCCTCCTCGAACTCCTCGGAGACGATGTCGGCCTGCCGTACGGTCAGGTTGGCGGCGCGAGCGTCGTCCAGCCTGCTGACGTCGATGTCGGCGGCGAGCACGCCGCCCTCGGGCACCTGCTCCGCCAGCCAGTAGGACATCGACCCGGCCCCGGCACCCAGCTCCAGACACCGCCAGCCCCGGTCCACGGGGAGCGCTGCGATGATGGCGCGGGTCACCGGATCGTATTTCCTCTCGAACAGCCTGAGCTGGTCGAGCTGGGAGAATGTTCCCCGGGTCAGCGATCCTGTGCTGTACGACTGCGCCGGAGCACCGTCCGCCATATCCAATGCCTTTCCCGTTCCGATGTCATTCCTTGATGCGTTGATCCGGTTGACCCGGCGAAGGAATGTCGAGTCATGGGGAATTCCACAGGCCGCTCGCATATCGGCGGCACGGCCGGGAACCATGTACGAACAGCCTCTTCGGTAGCGCGGACGCATTCAAGGTTTCCCGTATCAGATGTGTCTGCGGCTCTGTCACGTCTGTGTCAAATCCGCCGTCGGCGGGCTGTCCGGCCGACGTGCCGTGGGCACAAAGAAGGGCGCGAGCTCCGCGGGAAACACTCCGGCCGCTGCGGCGGTCCGTATGAATTCCTCGGTGAGACGGGTGAGTTCCGCGACACCGGCCGGGCCGAGGTGCCGGTACGGATCACGATCGCCGCGGTCGGTCTCCTCCTCCAGCTCCCGGCGGAGCCGGACACCCTGCGGGGTCAGCGTCCCGTCCGCGGACATCAGCCCGCGCTCGCGCAGCCGGTCCTCGGCGGCGGACCAGTCCTGGCGAGTCCACCCGCGCTGGGTCATGACGGCCTCACGCGGCATTCCCGCACCGCTCGCGCAATGCGAGACCAGCGCCTCGAGTCCGTCGAGGCCGGCGGCACACAGCGCGGCGACGTGACTGTCCCCGCGGTGCTCTCGCAGCAGGGTGGCCGCGTACCAGAACGCCAGGTGCGGCGCGTCGGGCACCTGCTGGTCGGCGTGGGCCGCGTAGAGGGGGCGCCCGGCACGACCGCACGCCTCGACGGCGCGCAGCGCCAGCCCGGCCGCGTCCCGCATCGGGCGTGCCGTGAGGGCCTGTGCCCCCAGCACCCGGCGCAGGAGAGTGTCCACCGCGCGCAGCCGGGCGGCAAGCGCCTCGTCCGGGGTCACCCGGTCCCAGAGGGCCGGGAGGTGCCGGGCGATGGTGTCGTGCCGGAAGTTGTAGAACACGGCGGTGACCACGCCCGGTCCCACTCTGCCCAGCGCCGCGGCCCGGCCCGCCAGGTAACAGTCCATGGGGTCGTCGATGCCTCGACCGGCCAGTTGCCCGCCGAGGTCGGGGCTGAAGTACACGGTGGAATGGAAGGTGTTCAGTGCGTTCTGGCACTTCCGGGCGGGCGGCCCGGGCGGGGGTGTCATAGTCGTCGCTTCCGTTTCTTCGGCTGCCTACTGCGGGGGGTTGCCGTGCTTGCGCGTCGGCAGGTCGGCGTGTTTGTCCCGGAGCATGGCGAGTGAGCGGATCAGCACCGACCGGGTATCGCGCGGGTCGATGACGTCGTCTATCAGGCCGCGTTCGGCCGCGTAATAGGGGTGCATGAGCTCGGACTTGTACTCCGCGATTCGCTGCTCGCGTACGGCCTGGGGGTCGTCGGCGGCGTTGATCTCGCGCCGGAAGACCACGTTGGCCGCACCCTCCGCGCCCATGACCGCGATCTCGTTGGTGGGCCAGGCCAGCGCCAGGTCGGCGCCGATCGACCGGGAGTCCATGACGATGTAGGCGCCTCCGTACGCCTTGCGCAGCACCAGCGAGATCCGTGGCACGGTGGCGTTGCAGTAGGCGTACAGCAGCTTGGCTCCGCGCCGGATGATGCCGTTGTGCTCCTGGTCCACGCCCGGAAGGAAGCCGGGAACGTCGACGAGGGTGACCAGCGGGATGTTGAACGCGTCGCAGAACTGGACGAAGCGGGCGCCCTTCTCGGAGGCTTCGATGTCCAGCACACCCGCCATGGAGGCGGGCTGGTTGGCGACGATGCCGACGACATGGCCGTCGAAGCGGGTCAGTGCGCAGACGATGTTGGTCGCCCAGGCCGGGTGTATCTCGAAGTACTCGCCGTCGTCGACGATCTCCTCGATGACCTTCCGGATGTCGTAGGCCTGTCCCGATCCGGCCGGCACGAGGTCGAGCAGGGCGTCGCCCGGCCGGTCGGCCGGGTCGGCGCAGGGCTCGACGGGTGACAGCTCGCGGTTGTTGGAGGGCAGCAGCGACAGGAGATAACGCACGTCCTCCAGGCAGTGCTCCTCGTCGTCGTACGCGAAGTGGGAGACGCCCGAGACACCGGCGTGGACGTCGGCACCGCCGAGGCCGTTCTGGGTGATCTCCTCACCGGTCACGGTCTTGACGACATCGGGTCCGGTGATGAACATCTGCGAGGTCTCACGGACCATGAACACGAAGTCGGTGAGCGCGGGGCTGTAGGCGGCGCCGCCCGCGCAGGGGCCGAGCATCACCGAGATCTGCGGGATGACGCCCGAGGCCCTGGTATTGCGCTGGAAGATGCCGCCGTATCCGGCCAGGGCGGTGACGCCCTCCTGGATACGGGCGCCCGCACCGTCGTTCAGGCTGACCACCGGGGCGCCGGCGGCCTCGGCCAGGTCCATGATCTTGTGGATCTTCTGCGCGTGTGCCTCGCCGAGCGCGCCGCCGAAGATCCGGAAGTCGTGGGCGTAGACGAAGACCGTACGGCCGTGCACGGTGCCCCAGCCGGTGACGACGCCATCGCTGTACGGTTTCCTGTGCTCCAGGCCGAAGCCGCTCGCCCGGTGTCGCCGCAGGGGTTCGACCTCGTTGAACGACCCCTTGTCCAAGAGCAGCGCGATGCGTTCGTGCGCGGTCAGTTTGCCCTTGGCGTGCTGTCGTTCGGTCGCGGCCGGATCGGGTCCGTTCCGCGCCGATTCCTTGATCGCGGTCAGTTCGTCGGTCCGGGACCTGAGGGTCGCTTCTGCTGGGGGCATGGTGTGGTGCCCTCTCCCTGGGTAGGTGGTGGTCGCGGTGGCGGAGGTACGGGGCCTGCCGGTGGGCGGCTTCACGGCTGGTACGGGTACTTGGCGCGCCCCTCGCGGAGCACGGTGGCCCACCAGGCGAGCTGGTCGAGGAGTACCTTGGCGGCGCCCGCCGGGCCCGTTACGTCCTTCGGCCTGCCGTCCTCGCCGAACTGCTCCCCGACCGTGTGGAAGCCGACCGCGTCACACACGGGGACGGCGTGCAACTCGGCGAAGACCGGACGCAGTCGGTCCACCGCGCGCAGGCCCCCGGACGGACCGCCGTAGGAGACGAAGCCGACCGGCTTGGCGCACCACTGTGTGTAGTGCCGGTCGATGAAGTGCCGCAGTGAGGCGGGGAAGCCCTGGTGGTACTCCGGCGTCACCACGACGTAGGCGTCCGCGTCCGCCAGGCGCACCGACACCTCGGACAGTGCCTCGGCGGTCTCCGGCGACGGCTGGTGCGAGACGGCGGCGGGCAGTTCGTGGTCGGCCAGGTGGATCAGGTCGACCGCCAGATCCGCACGCTGTCCGGCCTGGCCGGCGAACCACTCCGCGATCAGCGGGCCGAAGAAGTCCGCACGCGCGCTGCTGACCAGCACCGCGAGCCGCCAAGTCCCGTTCGGCATGGTGTTCCTTTCGTCCTGGGAGGGGGAGGATCAGCGGGTGGCGCCCTGCGCGGAGCGCCGCGGCAGCAGGCCGTACAGGGCGACGAGGAAACCGGCCAGGCCGACAGCCGTGACCAGCCCGAGGGCGGGCCCGTAGCCCGCGGGGTACAGCGCCGAGGTCAGCCCGATCATGAGTGCGGCGCCCAGCTGTACGGCGGTCTGGTACAGCCCGCTCGCCTCCGCCTGCCGGGGTGCGGGCACCGAACCGGTGGCCTGGAGGTGCAGGGCCGCGAAGGCGAGCACGAACGCCGCGCCGACGAGCAGCATGGTGGGCAGTACGTCGGTGGCGTACCGCACCTCGGAGGGGGCGCCGCGCGGGTAGAGCAGGTAGCCGGCCGGTGCGGCGGCGGCACCGGCCGCGATCAGCCGGGCCGGACCGAACCGGGCCGCGACGCGGCCGGAGTGGAGCGCGGTGAGCGCGAGCGGCGCACTGGCCGGCAGGAACGCGAGCCCGGTCTCCAGCGGGCCCCACCCGGCGCGCTGCTGAAGGTGCAGGGTGCTCAGCAGAAGCAGGCCCAGATACGAGCCGTTCAACGCCGCGGCACCGAGCGCGGAGCGCACCAGCGGCCCCTGGGTGAGCAGGCCCAGGTTCAACAGGGGCTTCTCGGCGGTCAGTTCGCTGCGGACGTACGCCGCGCCGAGCAGCGCAGCGAGGACGAACGCGCCGATCGTGCGCGGATGCTGCCAGCCGGTGGCGGTCACGGAGACGCTCGCGTACACGAGCATCAGCGTTGCGCCGGTGAGGCCGAGCGCGCCCGGGACACCGTAGCGTCCGGCGCCATTCCTGTCCGGCGCGTCGTGCGGGATCAGCCGCAGCCCCGCGGCGAAGAGCAGCAGGACGACCGGAGCGGGGAAGGCGAACGCCCAGCGCCAGCTCGCCTCGGTGAGCAGCCCCGACAGCAGCAGCCCGGCGGAGAAGCCCACGGCGCCGAAGAAGGAGTAGACCGACACCGCCCTGCCGCGTGCGGGGCCCTCGGGGAACACGGCGATGATGATGGCGAGCCCGGTGGGCGCGGTGAGCGCGGCGCACCCGCCCTTCACCAGGCGGGTCCCGATCAACAGTGCCTCGCTGTCCGTGACGGCACCCGCCACGGACGCGGCGGCGAAGACCAGCAGGGCGGCCAGGTAGACGGGACGTCGTCCGAGCAGCGTGACCAGGCGGGAGCCGAACAGCAGCAGCCCGCCGAAGCCGACGGCGAATCCGCTGACCACCCACTGCGCGTGCGCCACGGGCAGGCCCAGATCGGCGCCCACGGCGGGCAGTGCCACCAGTGCCACGGACACCTCCAGGGCATCGATGAGCATGTTGCCCGCGAGCACGAACAGCAGGCCCCACAGGGCGGGGCTCCACCGCTCGCCGGCCGTGGCGGGCACGGTGGTCCGGGGGGTCGTCGCAGGTGTCATGGTCCCGTTCTGCCGTAGTGGTGAGGGGGTGGTTCAGCCGAGCAGGGTGCCCCCGGTGGCGTCGACGAAGGAGCCGGTGATCCAGCGGGCCTCGTCGGTGGCGAGGAACGCCACCACGTCGGCGACGTCCTCCGGTTCGCCGACGCGGTTGAAGGCGGACAGCTGCGCCATCTGCTCCACCACCTCCGGCATGGTGAAGACCGGGTTGTCGTTGCGGGTGATGCCGGGCGCCACGCTGTTGATGGTGATGTTGCGCGGACCGAGGAGCTTCGCGTAGTGCAGCGCGAGCTGGTCGACGGCGCCCTTCGTCATCGCGTACGCGATCTCGTCCGGGTTGGCGAAGCGGGTCAGGCCGGAGGTGATGTTGATGATGCGCCCGCCGTCGGGCATGTTCTTCAGAGCGCGCTGGATCAGGAAGAACGGCGCCTTGGCGTTGATGGCGAAGAGCCGGTCGAACTGCTCGGGTGTGGTGTCCTCGGGCTTGACGCCACCCATGGCTCCGGCGTTGTTGACCAGGATGTCGAGGTCCGTGGTTCCGGTGCGTTCCCGAAGGCCGTTCTCCAGGCCCAGGAACAGCTCGTGGACGTCGCCGTCGACGCCGAGTTCGGCGCGGATGGCGAAAGCCCGGCCGCCGTCCTTCTCGATGAGGGCGACGACCTCGTCGGCCGCCTCCCGGCTGGCGCTGTAGTGGACGGCGACGAGGGCGCCCTCCTGTGCCAGCCGCAGGGCGGTGGCACGCCCCATGCCGCGGCTCGATCCGGTGACGAGTGCGGTCTTGTCCATGAGCCTGCTCATGTGTGTTCTCCGATTCTTCTTCGCCGTTGCTGTGGCTGGTGCCTGTACGGGTGCCGGGGCGCGGCGCACGGCCGGAGTCCGGTGCGCTCGGGGAGACCGGCCGAACCAGCGGTTCAGGGCTGCCGTGATGTCCGTGTTCTCGCTGTCGGCCCACACCACATGGCCGTCGGGCCGCACCAGGAGGGCACCCGTGTCCGGTGTGATGTCCTCGGACAGGCCGGATGCGGAGGTGGCCGTCACCGTGTCCACGAGATCCGCGTAGGGCGCGGCGAGAGCTCGCAACGCCTCCCGGCGGGCCTCGTCGCCCGGCAGCATGAGCAGCACGCCACGCCCGGTGCGCAGCAGCGAAGCGGTGGTGACGGTGGACCCGTTGACGGTGATGTCGCCGTGCGGCAGGCGGCGGCCGAGCAGCGGGTGCCGGCCGGGCCCCACGTCGTAACGGATGTCGAGGCCGGAGATCATGCCGGCCAGGTGAGTGCGTACGTTCCCGCTTGTGCCGGCCAGCTCGGCGAAGACCTGCCGGGCCGCGTCGACCTCGGCGGAGCCGAGCAGCAGCATGGCCTGGGCCCTGATGTTGCTCAGGGTCCGGCGGCCGACGGCGTGCCGCTCGTCGTGGTAGCTGTCGAGCAGGCCGTCGGGGGCCCGCCCCCGCACCTGCGCGGCCAGCTTCCAGCCGAGGTTGACGGCGTCCTGCAGGCCCAGGTTGAGTGCCTGGCCGCCGATCGGCATCTTCTGGTGTGCCGCGTCACCGGCCAGGAACAGCCGGTGGGCGCGGTAGCGGACGGCCTGCCGGGACGCGTCACCGAAGGAGTTCACCCACAGCGGGGTGCCGTGGCCGATGTCCTCGCCGGTGACGCGCTTCCAGCTGTCGGCGATGTCCTGGAACCGGGGCTGCGTGCCGCGTGGCCGGGCGCCGAACTCGTGCACCATCACCCGGGTCACTCCGTCGGGACGCCGGGCGGCGATGGCGAGTCCGCCCGCCAGCCGCTGGAAGCGGCGGTCGGGGATGTCGATGCCGGCCACGTCGGCGCGCAGCAGCTCGCGGGTGGCGTCGGCGCCGGGGAAGCCGAAGCCTCCCAGGCGGCGCACGGCGCTGTTCTCGCCGTCACAGCCGACGACGTACGCCGCCCGGTAGAACTGCGCCGTTCCGTCCGGGAGGCGCACCGCGGCCTCGGCGTGGTCCGCGGTCACGGTCAGCCCGGTCAGCTCGTGACCACGCCGGATGTCCGCGCCCAGGTCCCGCGCCCACTCTCCCAGCAGTTCCTCGATCCGCATCTGCGGGACCTTCCACTGGCCCGGGTGGCGGCCGGGCAGCGTGAGGTCGAGCGGGATGCCCCCGAAGTGACCCCTGGGGTCGTTCGGCACGGCGCCGAGCGGCTGCAGCAGGCCGCGGCTGTCGAGGATCTCCATGGTGCGGGCGTGCAGGGTGGACGCCCTCGACTCGGTGGTCGGCGCGGTGAGCTTCTCGAGGACCACCACGTCCGCGCCGGCCGTCCGCAGCTCCCCGGCGAGCATCAGCCCGACGGGGCCCGCGCCGACCACGATCACCTGGGTTTCGGTGCGGTCCTCCACCATGGTCAGGCCCTGGCTTCCGCGTAGTCCTTGGCGTGGCCGAGGGTGGCGCGGCTGTTGGTGCTGAGTGCCGCCCGCACGTACCCCCGGGCGTCGGCGACGGTGGCGTCGGCGCCGAGGATCCGGGTGATGTTCTCGGTGTTGATGGTGACGGTGTGCTGCGAGGAGGCGGCGACTCCCGTGCCGTTCTCCGCGAACGTCCAGTAGCCGGTGTGCAGGGTCATCAGCGCCGGCAGGGTGACCTGCTTGTAGGCGATCTTCCGGTGCGGGAAGGTCACCCGGTACGACTTGGTGGTGTGCACGGAGCCGTCCTTGGCCCGGGTGTCCATCTCCAGCGTCTGCAGGCCCGGGGTGTCCTCGTCGAGCCGGACGCGGGCCACGTGCGGGAGCCGCTCGGACCACAGGTGGGCGTCGTTGACGAAGTCGTAGACGTCCTTGGCCGAGCCGGCGATGTGGACCGTGTCCTCGAAGGAGAAGGTCAGGTCCTCGGCCGCGTGGGCCAGTTCGACGTTCGTCTTCAACGCGGCCAGCTCGGAGCGGGAGTTGCGGTCGACGGCCTCGTCGATCCACCGCAGGCCCTGCGGGTCGTCGTCGACGGCCCGGTAGTCGTGCAGCAGCCGCACCCGGGACACGGAGTCGGAGAGGGGCTCGATGACCCAGGTGCCCCCCATCGAGGCGACCGGCGGCGCGGAGACCTCCTGGCGGAAACCGATCCGCAGCTGCTCCGGATCGAGGGTGCGGCGCGACGTCCAGTTCTTCGCCTCACCGTTGGCGGTGGCCCAGATGCGGATGCGTTCGGTGCGGTCGTTCTTCTCGACGTGGTCGACGTGGATGGTGGGCGGGAAGATCCTCGGCCAGTTCTCCACCTCGGCGATCAGCCGGTAGACGGCCGGGGCCGGGGCCGAGACCGTGATCTCGTGTTCCACCTCGCGCAGACCGGGGTTCGGCATGCTCGTACTCCTCAGGTTCGGGGTTGGCTCGTCCGGTCGGCTCAGAAGTTGCCGAGTCCACCGCAGACGTTGAGGGCCTGCGAGGTGATGGAGGCGGCGGTGTCGGAGGCCAGGTAGCCGACCAGGCCGGCCACCTCCTCGGGGGTGGAGTAGCGGCCCAGTGGGATCTTCGCCTGGAACTTCTCGAGGATCGCCTCCTCGCTGGTGTCGTACGCGGCCGCGTAGCCCTGCCGGACGCGCTGCGCCATCGGAGTCTCGACGTAGCCGGGGCAGACGGCGTTCACGGTGATCCCGGTGGGGGCCAGCTCGTTGCCGAGCGCCTTGGTGAATCCGACGACACCGTGCTTGGAAGCCGAGTACGGGGCGCCGAGGACGACGCCCTGCTTGCCTGCGGTGGAGGCGATGTTGATGATCCGCCCGCGCTGCTTGTGCCGCATCCCGCCGGTGGTGAGCACCTCGCGGGTCATCCGGAAGACGCTGTTGAGATTGGTGTCGATGACGTCCTGCCACAGCTCGTCGTCGATGTCGGCGGTGACCCCGCCACCGCTTCGGCCGGCGTTGTTCACCAGCACGTCCACGGTGCCGAAGCGCTCGACGGCGGCCTGGACGAAGGCACGGCAGTCGTCGGCCGAGCGGACGTCCAGGGTGGTGCCGTCGACCTCCAGGCCTTCGTCCTGCAGTTGTTTGACGGTGGTGGCGACGTTCTCGGCACTGCGCGCGCCGATGAACACCCGATGGCCTCCGGAGGCCAGGAGGCGGGCGGCGGCGAGCCCGATTCCGCTGGTCGCGCCGGTGATGAGGGCGACTGGCTGGTCCTGCTGTGTCATGTCTGTCTCCAGTGAGAAGGCTGGTGTCCGGGAGCGGCCGCCGGGGTGACGCCGGCGGCCGCGGCGTCCGGTGCGGTACGTGGGCGCGAGCGGCCACGGACGGCCCGCGGTTTTCCGTACGGCGACTGAGGCGGAGCGCTCAGGCGGTGACGGCGTCCTGGAGAAGGGCGTTGATCGCCGCGACGAGGGCGCGGGGGGTGGGGTGATCGGCGAAGATGTCGTCGGGGAGCGAGATGCCGTACTCGCGCTCGATCCGGCCGCCGGTCTCCAGCAGGGCCAGCGACTCGTAGCCCAGGTCCTCGAAGCCGGTGTCGAGGACGTCGCCGTCGAGGTCGACGCCCTCGTCGGCCCCGGCGCCCTCGAGCAGAATGAGCTTGAGGGCCTCGAAGGTGAATTCCTGCTCGGACATGTGGGTCCCTTCATCGGTGGAGCGCGGCCGGCTGAGCGGCCACGGAACGGGTGTCATGCCCGCCTGACGCCGAGGGGGCGGAAGGCGCCGGCGGGCACGGTTCGGGGTCAGTCGGCGGCCCGGACCACCACGGCGGAGTTGAAGCCGCCATAGCCGCGGGCGAGGACGAGCGCGGTGCGCAGGGGAGCGCTGCGTGGCTGCGCGGTCACCAGGTCGATGGCGTACTCGGGCGACAGCTCCACGTTGGTGGTCGGCGGGATCAGGTCCTCGCGGATGGCCAGCAGGGCGGAGACCACGTCCACCGGGGCCGCGCCGGAGTAGAGCCGGCCGGTCATCGTCTTGGGCGCGGTGACCGGAACCCCGGACGGTCCGAAGACGGCGCTGATCGCGTCTGCTTCCTCACGGTCCAGCCGTGGTGTGCCGGCGGCGTCCGCGAACACCACGTCGACGTCGCCGGCCTCGATCCCGGCGTCCGCGAGCGCCACCTCGATGGCACGGCGCAGACCGGGCTCACGGTCGCTTCCGGGCTTCGGGTCGAAGGTCGACCCGTACCCGGCGATCTCGCCGTAGATGTTCCGCGCGCCGCGTTCGCGGGCCGTCGGCTCGTCCTCCAGAACGAGCAACGCACCGCCCTCACCGGGCACGTAGCCGTCGGCGTCCGCGTCGAAGGGCAGGTACGCCCGGTCGGGGTCACCGCTGGTGGACAGCCGGCCGCCGGCGATCTGCGCGACCCAGCCCCAGGAGCAGATCGACGCGTCGAAGCCTCCGGAGAAGATCAGCTTGCTGCCCTTGCGGATCTGCCGGCGGCCCTGGGCGATCGCGTCGAGGCCGCCCGCGTGGTCGCTGACGACCACACCGCTGGGTCCGCGCATACCGTTGCGGATGGAGATCTGGCCGCTGTTGACCGCGTAGAACCAGGCGAAGGACTGGTAGGCGCTGACGTACTGGCTGCCCTGGCTCCACAGCTTCTTCAGCTCGTTCTGGCCGAACTCGAACCCGCCGGAGGTCGAGGCGGTGACGACACCCATGTCGAACTCGGGGATGTCGCCGGGCTGTATGCCCGCGTCCTTGAAGGCGCAGTCCGCCGCGACCAGGGCGAGCCGGGTCATCCGGTCCGTCTGCGGGATCAGTCGGCTGGGCAGGTGATCCTGGGCGGTGAAGTGGCGGATCTCTCCGGCCAGTTGTGACGGGTAGGGCGTCGGGTCGAAGTGGGTGACACGGCCGATGGCGTTCTTGCCGACCCGGGTCGCGGCCCAGAAGTCCTCGACGCCGAGGCCGTTGGGGGCGGCGACGCCGATGCCGGTGATCACTGTCCTGGTGCTCATGACACGCTCCTGTCGGGACGGGCCAGCACCATCGCGCTCTGGAACCCGCCGAATCCGCTGCCGACCGTGAGAACCGCGTCGGTCCGGTGCTCACGTGCGGTGAGCGGGACGTAGTCGAGGTCGCACTCCGGGTCGGGGGTGTGCAGGTTGGCGGTGGGTGGCACCACCTGGTTCTCCATCGCCAGGACGGAGGCGGCGATCTCGATCGAGCCGATCGCGCCCAGCGAGTGGCCCACCATCGACTTGATGGAGCTCACCGGCCTGCGGTAGGCGTGGTCGCCGAGGCTCAGCTTGAACGCCGCGGTCTCGTGGCGGTCGTTCTGCTTGGTGCCCGAGCCGTGGGCGTTGATGTAGTCGATGGACTCGGGGTTCATCCGTGCCTCGTCCAGCGCCACCGTGATGGCCTCGGCCATCTCCCGGCCGTCGGGGCGCAGCCCGGTCATGTGGAAGGCGTTGCAGCGGGAGGCGTAGCCGGCTATCTCGGCGTAGATGTGCGCGCCGCGACTGCGGGCGCTGTCCAGTTCCTCCAGGACGAACACGGCGGAGCCCTCGCCGAGCACGAAGCCGTTGCGGGTGCCGTCGAAGGGCCGCGACGCGTGCTCGGGGTCGTCGTTGCGCGAGGTGGTCGCCTTGATCGCGTCGAAGCACGCCATGGTGATCGGAGAGATCGGGGCGTCCGTCGCGCCGGTGATCATGACGTCGGCGGTGCCCTCGCGGATCAGCTCGACGGCGTGACCGACCGAGTCGATGCCGGAGGTGCAGCCGGTGGAGACCACGGTGGCCGGTCCTTCGGCGCCGACCGCCCAGGCCACCTCGGCAGAGAACGAGCTCGGCACGAAGTAGCTGTACAGGTGCTGTGGGGCATAGGTGTGGTCGACGAGGTCGAGCCGGCCGTCGTCGCTCACCACCCGGTACTCGTCGTCGAGCCCGGTGGTCGCGCCGACCGCGCTGCCGATGGTGACACCGGTGCGGTGCGGGTCGAACCCGCCGAGGTCGAGGCCGCTGTCGGCCAGCGCCTCACGGGCGGTGACCACGGCGAACTGCGCGGCGCGGTCCATACGGCGGATCTCCTGCGGAGTCAGCCCGTGCAGGTGGGGGTCGAAGTCGGCCTCGGCCGCGACCCTGGAGCGGAAGGCGGAGGGGTCGAAGAAGGTGATGCCACGGGTCGCTGTGCGGCCTTCGCTCAGCAGACTCCAGAAGTTCTTGGCACCGGTGCCGCCCGGTGCCAGCACTCCGACTCCTGTGATCACTACCCGGCGTGCCACTAGCGGTGGCCTCCCCTCGTGTCGGCGTGACGCGGCTTCATGCGGAAGCCGTCCAGTCGTAGAAGCGGGTGGCCATGGCATCGGCCGGGGAACGCCAGGTCGCGGGGTCGTACGCCGTGATGAACGGCTTGAGGTCCTCGCTGATCTGTACGAACCGCGGGTCGGTCTTGGCGTCCTCGATCAGTTCTCCGCCGTTGTCGGTGTCGAAGTCCTGGAGGTGGAAGTACAGGCCCTTGTAGGCGAAGAGCTGACGTCGCCGGGTGCCCATGCGGTGCGGCATCTCGGTCCTGTCGAACTCGGCGAAGAGCTTGCCGACTTGGGCGCTCGACTCGATGTCCATCCGGGCCACGATCAGGGTGCTGTGCATCTCATCTCTCTTCCGTGGATCAGCGAGGGGCGGAGCTGGACAGGCGTCAGATCGAGCGAGGCGCTCCGAACCAGCGCTCCAGGGCCATGGGCAGGTCGTGGTGCGTGCCGGGTGCGGCCCAGGCGACGTGGCCGTCGGGACGGATCAGCACGGCCGAGGTCCCCTTCAGGCCACTGGCGGGCGTGACCGCGTGGGGCTCGGCGGTGATGACGTCCACCCGGTCGGCCCAGCCCGCGGCCCTGGCCCGCAGGCGCGGGTTGTCCTCCAGGTCGAGCAGGACGCCACGGGCGGAGTGCAGGAGTTCGGTGCTGCTGGTCTTGCGGACCGCGCCGATCAGCTCCAGGTGCGGCATGCGCCTGCCGAGCAGCGGATGGGTGCCGCTGCCGACGTCGTACGTGATCTCCAGTCCGCTCACCATGGCGGCGAGGTGCCGGGCGACCTCTTCGTAGCCGATGAGTTCGGTGAGCACGTCGCGCAGCGGCTGCACCTCGGGGCCGCTGAGGAAGAGCAGTCCCTGGGCCTGGGTGTTCATCAGCAGCCGCTTGCCGACCGGGTGGCGCTCGCCGTGGTACGTGTCCAGCAGGCCCTGCGGTGCCCGGCCCTGTACGACCGCGGCGAGCTTCCAGCCGAGGTTGACCGCGTCCTGGATGCTGGTGTTCATGCCCTGTCCACCGGCCGGCAGGTGGATGTGCGCGGAGTCGCCGGCCAGGATGACGCGCCCACGGCGGTACTCGGTGACCTGGCGGGTGGCGTCGCCGAAGGAGCTGACCCATACCGGCTCGGCGTGCGAGATGTCGTCGCCGGTCAGCCGCTTCCAGGCGTCGGCGACTTCCCCGAAGGACGGCGGGACCTCCCTGCGCTGGGGCGGAGTACCGCGTTCGCAGACGATGATGCGGGTGACGTCCCCGGGCAGCGGACCGGCCATGACCATGCCCCCGGGCAGCGTTTCGCCGATCATGCGGGGCTGGATGTCGACGCCCTTGAGGTCGGCGAGGAACATCTCCATCGTCGCCGCGGTGCCCGGGAAGTCGAAGCCGGCGGCCTTGCGTACGGCGCTGCGCCCGCCGTCGCAGCCCACCAGGTACGCGGCGCGCAGCCGCTGGATGCCCGCGGGGCCCAGGACCTCGACCTCGACACCGTCGCCGTCGTCCTTCAGGGAGAGGAACTCCTGGCCGCGCCGGATGTCGGCACCCAGGCTGGTGGCCCACTCCTCCAGATGCCGCTCGGTGACGGACTGCGGCACGGTCTTGGCCGCCTGCCAGGCCCCTTCCAGTACACCGAAGTCGATGGGCAGACCGCCGAAGTGCCCCTGGTTGCTGGTCTCGATGTCGCCGAAGCGGGAGAGTATCCCCCGCTGGTCGAAAACCTCCATGGTGCGCGCGGTGAATCCCAGCCCACGCGATTCCCCGGTGCGCTCCGGGAGCCGCTCCAGGACGACGACCTCGACTCCCGCGAGCCGCAGTTCGCCGGCGAGCATCATCCCGGCGGGACCTGCGCCCACGACAATCACCGCAGCATCCATATACCTCTCCTCGGCCATCTCAGGGGTTCCTTCGGGGGTTGGAGCGTCAGCGGAAGCAGTCATCATCTTCTTCGCCCGGTAAAACGACCACAAGGCGAATACGTTCATGCCTCCGTGATATTTCGCCACACAACTACATGCCGGAAAAGAACAGGTGAGGGAAGCGTCAGAGGTATGAAAACCCCCTGCTCAGGAAGCCCTCCCGGAGGTCACCCATAAAATCACCGGAGGTGAATTCCAGAAGTCCGGACAGAGAAATCCCCCGGCTGCTTGCCGGGGGATTGGTGAGTAATTTTCAGGGGCGCGGGGCTGTTCTCAGTCCTTGATCTCGCAGATCGCCGCACCCGAGGTGACAGACGCCCCGATCTCCGCGGACAATCCCTTGATCATGCCGGCTTTGTGCGCGTTGAGGGGCTGTTCCATCTTCATCGCCTCCAGGACGACGACGAGGTCGCCCTCCTCGACCTCCTGGCCTTCCTCGACGGCGATCTTGACGATGGTGCCCTGCATGGGGGAGGCGAGGGTGTCGCCGGAGGCGACGGGGCCGGACTTCTTGGCGGCGCGGCGCTTGGGCTTGGCACCCGCGGCGAGGCCGGTGCGGGCCAGGGTCATGCCCAGCGAGGCGGGGAGCGACACAGCCAGACGCTTTCCGCCGACCTCCACCACCACCGTCTCGCGGCCGGGCTCCTCGCTGTCTTCTTCGGTGAGAGCTGTGGTGAAGGGCTTGATGTCGTTGACGAACTCGGTCTCGATCCAGCGGGTGTGGACCGTGAACGGCTTCTGGCTGCCGGTGAGTTCCGGGGCGAACGCCGGGTCGGTGACGACCGTCTGGTGGAACGGAATGGCCGTGGCCATGCCCTCCACCCGGAACTCGGCCAGCGCACGGGCGGCCCGCTGCAGGGCCTGCTGCCGGGTGGCGCCCGTGACGATCAGCTTGGCCAGCAGGGAGTCCCAGGCCGGACCGATCACGCTGCCCGACTCCACACCCGCGTCCAGACGCACACCCGGACCCGACGGCGGCGCGAACGCGGTCACCGTGCCGGGAGCCGGCAGGAAGTTGCGCCCCGGGTCCTCGCCGTTGATACGGAACTCGAAGGAATGACCGCGTGGCGGCGGATCGTCGTAACCGAGTTCCTCACCGTCGGCGATGCGGAACATCTCGCGGACCAGGTCGATGCCGGTGACCTCCTCGGTGACCGGGTGCTCGACCTGCAGGCGGGTGTTGACCTCCAGGAAGGAGATCGTGCCGTCCTGGCCGACGAGGAACTCGCACGTCCCCGCGCCGACATAGCCGGCCTCCCGCAGGATCGCCTTCGACGCGGCGTACAACTCGGCGTTCTGCTCGTCCGTGAGGAACGGCGCCGGGGCTTCCTCGACGAGCTTCTGGTGGCGGCGCTGCAGGGAACAGTCACGGGTGGAGACGACCACCACGTTGCCGTGGGTGTCGGCCAGGCACTGGGTCTCCACATGCCGCGGGCGGTCCAGGTAGCGCTCCACGAAGCACTCTCCCCGCCCGAACGCCGCCACCGCCTCCCGCACCGCGGAGTCGTACAACTCGGGGACCTCCTCCAGGGTGCGGGCGACCTTCAGGCCACGCCCGCCACCGCCGAACGCCGCCTTGATCGCGATGGGCAGGCCGTGCTGTTCGGCGAACGCCACCACCTCCTCCGCCCCGGCCACCGGGTCGGGAGTACCCGCTACCAGGGGGGCGCCGGCACGCTGGGCGATGTGCCGGGCGGCGACCTTGTCACCCAGGTCACGGATCGCCTGCGGCGGCGGACCGATCCAGATCAGACCCGCGTCCAGCACCGCCTGCGCGAAGTCGGCGTTCTCGGAGAGGAAGCCGTAGCCGGGGTGGATGGCGTCCGCGTTGGAGTCCTTGGCGGCCTGCAGCACCTTGTCGATGTCCAGGTAACTGGTGGCCGGTGCGTCACCGCCCAGGGCGAACGCCTCATCCGCCACCCGCACATGCAGGGCGTCCCGGTCCGGGTCGGCGTACACGGCCACGCTCGCGATCCCCGCATCCCGGCACGCCCGGGCGACGCGGACAGCGATTTCGCCACGGTTGGCGATCAACACCTTGCGCACGATGGATTTCTCCTCCTGGCTCGTCCGGACGCTGCGATCCAGCTTGGCCGGGCACTGATCAGGGCTCAAGGCATCCTTGGTCAGGCTTGCGTGAACTTCCGTCACAGCTCATAGCAGCAGGTGAGAAGTACACGAGCGGAATGTCAAAGAGAGGTCAAACCGCCAAGGAAGGTGTCCCTGGAGGTGCGGCAGCGCACGTGGGTCGATCGGCCCTACGCGTGTCCGAGTCGAAAGCCGACCCCGCGTACCGTGACGATCCAGCTGCTGGAACCGAGCTTGTTCCGCAGACTGCTCACATGCGTGTCCAGGGTGCGGCCGGGACGCGACCAGGAGTCGTCCCAGACCTGGACCATGAGCTGCCTGCGGGAGATGACGGTCTCCGGCTGGGAGGCGAGCAGGTGCAGCAGGTCGAACTCCTTGCGCGTCACCTCGATGAGCCGCCCGCCGAGGCGGATCTCACGGGTGCCGGCGTCGATGCGCAGCAATCCGCGCGTGATCACCTGCGGAAGCGGCCGCTGCGGACGGGCCCTGCGCATGACCGCCTCGATACGGGCCATCAGCTCCCGGAAGCCGTACGGCTTGGCCAGATAGTCGTCCGAACCCGCCTGCAGGCCCAGCACACGGTCGAGTTCGGTGTCCCGGGCGGTGACGACGATGATCGGCGTGTCACAGATGGCGCGGATGCTCCGGCAGATCTCCAGACCGTCCAGGTCGGGCAGTTCGAGGTCGAGGAGGACGAGGTCACAGTTGTGGTGCGCCTGCAGCGCCTTGGCGCCGGTGGCCACACTCTCGGCCTGGTAGCCGTGCCGGCGCAACAACTGGACCAGGGACATGGCGGCGTTCGGCTCGCCCTCCACGACGAGGATCCGTAGGGCGTTCCGCTGGGCGCGGACCGCGCTTTCCGCCGCCGGCGGGTGGGTGAGCAGTGGGATCAGGCCGTCTTCATCGTGCCTGTGCCCGGGTATGCGGGGGTTGAGTAAGGCGGTGGACTGCTGTGTCATCTACTGCTCCTGCACATCCGCGAACGGTCTGTCATCCCCAGTAGAGCCTTAGTGCCTCAGTAAAATACAAACCGTTGCGTCGGTTTGTCAAAGGGGCTGATCACTGGCCGCGTGCGGCCACACAGTCACCTCGCCGCGAAGCGACGAACCGCCTGTCACCCCTGGTAGTGCTGGTAGCGCTCGACAGCACACCCCGTACTCCCCTGTGAGGTCACCTCGCAAACGAGGGTGTACGGCGAGGGGAGCGGGCGCGGCACTGCAGTGCCCTGGCGCGTATACAAACCAGGTTGCTGGTTTAATAATTTCGGCAGACGTCCAGCGTCTCCCCCCTCTCTCCGTCTTCTCCTCCCGGCCACCAGGCCGCAGGAACAGTTCCCGACTGGAGCCACCGGTGACCAAACAGGAACGGGGTATCCGTACCCGCCTTGCGCTGATCCGTTCGGCGGCCCAGGTCTTCGAGCAGCGCGGATACGCACAGACGCATCTGGCCGACATCAGCTCGCAGGCCGGCGTGAGCAACGGAGCGTTGCACTTCCACTTCGCGAACAAGGCGGCTGTGGCCGATGCCGTGGAGGCCGCGGCCGCCGACTCCCTGCACCGTGCGGCGCGTACAGCCGGTGAGCGTCCGGTGAACGCGCTCCAGACGCTCACCGACATCTCGCACGCCTTCGCCGTCCTGCTGCGCCAGGACGTGGTGGTGCGCGCCGGGCTGCAGCTCGCCTGTGACGCCGGCCGCCGCCCCCGCCTGAACTTCCATCACACATGGGCGGAGTGCGTGCGGCGACTGCTGGGCCGGGCCGGGGACGAGGGGAGCCTGGCCGATGACGTGTCCGTGCACGACGTGACGGCAGCCGTGGTGGGGGCGACCACCGGCTTTCTGTCGATGCACCGGGCGAGTGACGAGTGGCTGACGCATCGTTCGCTCACCGGGTTCTGGCGGCTGCTCCTGCCTCGGGTGGCCAGCCCGCAGGTACTGGCCACACTGAGCCCCGAGGGCACGGCCCCCGGGGCCGACACGTCGACGCCGGTCCCCGAACGGTCCATGTCGGAGAGCCGCCCGGGATCGCAGCTCGCCCACTGACAGGCCCAGCCGCCGGGCCGGGTACGGACGGATCGTCCCGTAGCGGCCCGGACATACCGGCGACATCCCGGGCCCATGCTGTACGACCCCCTGCCCAGGCCCGGGTGCGCCCCTGCGCTCACGGTCGCAGGATCACCTTGCCCATGGTGCGGCGGGCCAGCAGGTCCTCATGCGCCCGCCGTGCCTCGGCCAGCGGGTATTCCGCGCCGGTGACCGGCCGCAGACGCCCCTGGGCGGTCAACGAGAGAAGTTCCTCCAGAGGCTCGGCGAAGCCCCCGGGCCGGGCCAGGGCGGGGCGCAGCCAGAAACCGACGACTCCGGCGTTGAGACGGCTGAGCCGCGCGGGGTCCACCGGGGTGAACCCGGCGCGGGAGGCGTTGCCGTAGGTCACCACGCGGCCGGAGTCGGCGAGGGAGCCGAGAGCCTGGTCGAAGAGCGGGCCGCCGACCGCGTCGAGGATCACGTCGGCGGGTTTGTCCAGCGGGTACTCGACCACTTCGTCGGCGCCCAGGGTGAGGGCGAGTTCCCGCTTGGCGGGGGTGGAGACCACGGCCCCCACCCACCCGGCGCCGAACTCCCGGGCCAGCTGCACGGCGAGAGAGCCGACGCCACCCGCCGCGGAATGGACCACGACGCTCTCGCCGGGCAGGAGACGGGCCGCGCTGCGCAGCAGGTGCCAGGCGGTCAGTCCCTGCATCAGCAGGGCCAGTGCCTGGCCTGCGGGCAGGCCTTCGGGAAGGCCGATCATCCTCTCGGTGTCGACGAGAGCGAGTTCGGCGTAGCCGCCCGTCGCCAGGGCCAGGACCCGCCGCCCGTCCCGCGTCCTGCCGACCACCTCTCTGCCCGGCACGTACGGCAGCTGATCCGCGCTCAGGTAGGAGCCGTCTGTCTGGTGGGTGTCGGCGAAGTTGACGCCGGCGGCCTCGACGGTGACCAGCGCCTGGCCCGGTCCGGGGACCGGCTCGGGCACCTCACGAAGGCTCAGTACTTCCGGGCCGCCGAAGCGGTCGAACCGAATGGCACGCATGGTGAGTGATCTCCGTTCCTCGTCGATCGGTAACGCAGCTGTCACGCACTCGCCCGACAGCGCCTGAAAGACTGCGTGGCATGATCGAAACAGGTGGGTTGTTAGCCGGGAAAGTGGTGTTGATCACGGGAGCGAGCAGCGGTATAGGCGCTGCCGCCGCGTCCGTCTTCGCCCGTGAGGGAGCGGCGGTGGTGCTTGCCGCACGCCGCGAGGAGAGGCTCTCGGCCCTCACGGCCGAACTGAACGGCAAGGGATTCGACGCGGCATACGTGGTGACCGACCTGACCCGCGCGGAGGAAGTACGCAGGGCGGTCGACTTCACGCTGGACCGGCACGGCCGGCTCGACGGAGCGTTCAACAATGCCGGCATCGGCGGCGACCGGACTCCCCTGCACCAGATGGAAGACGACATCTACGACTCCGTCATCGACACCAACGTCCGCGGCATGTGGAACTGCCTGCGGGCCGAGATCTCCGCCATGCTGAGCGGCGGTGGCGGCGCGATCGTGAACAACAGCAGCGTCGGGGGACTGGTGGCCATACCGGCCGCCGCGCCCTATGTCGCCTCCAAGCACGCGGTCGTCGGCTTCACCCGGGCCGCGGCCGATGAGTACGCACGCCAGGGGATCCGGGTGAACTCCGTGGCCCCGGGATCGACCCGGAGCGAGATCACCGTCGACTGGTACGGGCGCAACCCCGGCCTGGAGGAGGCGATCCACGAGATCACGCCCCAGGGGCGTACGGCGGCCCCCGAGGAGATCGCCGAGGCCGCGGCCTGGCTGCTCAGCGACCGCGCGTCGTATGTCACCGGCGTGGTGATGCCGGTGGACGGCGGTTACGTCAACCGCTGAGGCCCACGAGGGGAGGGCGCTCCGGCGCACGGGGCGTCCTCCCGGGCGGCGTGCGGGAGAGCACACCGTGCGGAGGGCCTGCGTTTCGCGGGCTACGCCTCTGCGGCCAGGGTGATCGTGAACGCGGTCCCGCCCTGCTGCACGCCCGTGACCTCGACGCGTGTGACCCCGTCACCGGCTGCCGGAGCGACGGTTGCCTCGATCCAGCAGGGGGCATCGAACTCGACATAGCGCATATATGAACTGGACATGCCAATGGGGGAGAACGGGCGGCCGGGACCCGTGACGCCCTGAGCGGCCTGGCGTGCTGCCTCGATCAGCGCCAGGGCGGGGACATGGTCGACAGGGTGGTCGTACAGGGCCGTGTTGCGCACATCCATACGCAGTTCCCACCGGCCAGGACGGTCGGCGGGCGCGAGAACCACCTCGGACTCATGGGTGCACCCGACGGTGCGCGCGTCCACGGGCGCGGGAACAAGGGCCTCGCCCCAGGCGACATGCAGGTGCTCGCCGCGCAGCCTGCGGTAGACGGCGGGAGCTATCCAGCTGAAGGAGACGACGGACTCCGCGACCAAGTGCCCGTCGTGCAGCACGCTGAGCTCCATCCGCATCGAGCGGTGGCCTGTAGTACGGCAGGACACGTTGATGACCAGGCCGACCGGTCGGTTTCGGGGAAGCCGATAGCCGCGGGCGACGGAGAAATCCATCTGTTCCATCAGTGTCTGGTGCGACAGCGGGACCGACCGCTCGGCATGGGCGATGACCAGGCAGCTCTGCCGGATGGTCTGGGTGAGTAACAGAGGGTCGTCGAAGCCCTCCCCTGCCGCCGGCCACCGCGCGGTGACCGTGTATTGGTCGGCTTCACCGGGAAACCAGCCGGTGACCAGTACGGATTCCTCCCGGTGCAGGTGGACGTACTCCTTGGGGACGCCCTCCCCCCGCACCTCGTCCGCAGGGCTGTAACCGGGCAGCAACGTATTGGACACGATTCCCCACATCTGGGTCGACACGCCTCTGACCCCCGATAAGATACCGGGTCGCCGGTTTATTTGGGTGAACTTCGAAAGTCAACTTCGGGATCTCAGCGGGAGCAGCCGTGGCGCGACAAGAGCGGGCGATCAGGACCCGAAGGGTCATCCTGGAGGCCGCCGCCGCGGTCTTCGACGAACTCGGCTACGAGGCCGCGACCATCTCGGAAGTCCTCAAGCGGGCCGACGTGACCAAAGGTGCCTTCTATTTCCACTTCCCCTCCAAGGAGGACCTGGCTCGCGGCGTGCTCGACCTGGCGGTGACGACCGAGGGTGTCCAGCCCCAGGACCTCGTGCTCCAGGAGGCGATGGACACCATGCTGATCATGGCTCACCGGCTGCCCCGGGAGCCCGTGTTCAGCGCCGCGCTGCGTCTGGCGGTGGACCGGAACTCGCAACGTCTGTTCGGTACGCGCTGGCCCGACTGGATCGCGCTCCTGGGATCCCGGCTGGGTGAGGCCAAGGCGCGGGGCGAGGTGCACCGGTACATCGACGAGACGGAAACCGCCCGTCTTCTGATGTCCGCCTGGACCGGCGTCCGGGTCGTGTCCGAGGGGCTGCCGGACGCCTACGACCTGCCGAACGAGGTGGCCAGGCTGCTCCAGCTGATGGTGCCGAGCATCGCCGTGCCCGCGGTCCTGAGCCGGCTGGAGATCTCCGCCGAGCGTGGTGCGCGGCTCCTCGCCGCGATGGCGAGGAGCCGGCTGGAGTTGGAGGAAGGCGCCGTCTTCGGCTGAACACCGACGTCACCGCGGTGCCGTCCTCACCCCTTCCCGGCGGAGGGAGCGGGTTCCGGGGCCGGGGTACCGCTGTCGGAGTGGGGGTCCGTCACGTCGGCCCGGGTGACCGCCAGGAAGACCACGGCGATCGCGGGCACGGCTGCCGCGAGAAGGAAGCCGGTGATGTTCGAGGTGGCCTGGATGAGAGGGCCGATCAACAGTGGGGAGGCGAACTGCCCGGCGAAGGTGGCTGTTCCCGACAGCGAGGTGGCCTTGCCGCGGACCTCTTTGGGAACGCCCTCGCCGATCAGCACGGTGGTCACCGGGAAGAACACACCCTGGCCGAGGCCGAACAGCAGCGGAGCCAGGAACAGCAGGGGGGCGTTGGACGCGACGGCGAGCAGCAGGAAGGCCGCTGTCCACAGCATCAGCGAGGCGCGGATCAGCTTGCTGTAGGCCAGGCGCGTACGCAGCGAGGCGTAGGCGAGACCGATGAGGCTCATCGCGCCGGACATGCCCACGGTGTAGAAGGAGACCAGCAACGGGTCCTCGACGCCGACCTCGGCCAGGCGCTCCGGGAGGAAAACCACCAGCGCGTACAGCAGCAGGGAGCCGCAGAACTGCAGCGCGTACCAGACGAGCAGGAGCCGGTGCTCGCGCAGCATCGCCCATGCGCCGGGCCCTGATCCGCCCGCGTGGCCGGGGCTCGCCGGGCGTGTGCGGGGCAGCAGCAGGGCGGTGGCGATACCGAGAGGCACGCCGACCAGGTAGACGCCGAAGGGGAGGTGCCAGGAGATCCCGCCGACGGCTCCGGCCAGCAGCGGCCACAGCACCCCGCCCGCGCTGGTGGCCGTCCCGCGCCACCCCATCGCGCGGTCCTGCGCGGGCCCGCGGTACAGATTCAGCAGGGCCACGGTGGTACCCGAGAACACCAGGGCCGCTCCGGCACCGAAGACGGCACGCGTGGCGATGAGCGCGGGATAGCTGTCGACGATCAAGCCGGCGCCGCCCGCCAGCCCGTACAGGACCAGTCCGCCCGCCAGAGGGAGCCGTACGCCCCAGCGGTCGAGCATCCACCCGGCCAGGGGACTGGTGACGGCTATGGAGAGGCTGTGGGTGGTGATGATGAGGCCGGCGGCTGTGCCGCTGACGCCGAGGTCACCGCGGATGACCTGGATCACCGGCGCGAGGATGGAGCCCGCCATCACGGTCAGGGTCGAGGCGAAGAGCAGGAGCGGCAGCGTCCCGGGGCGAACCGGAACCGGTGTCGGTTCTTCTTCCTGTGCCGACGTGCTCATCGGGCGCCTTCCGGAAGGGGGCCGCCGATTCCGCCGGGGCGGGACAGGCCGTGGTTGGTCATATGCAGTGCGGCGGCGTTGAAGGCCATGAAGGGCTGGATGAGGCCGTCGACGAAGATGAGGAAGGCGAGGGTTCCGATGCCGACGGGCCCGCCCAGCATCCACCCGAGGGTGAGCAGCACGGCTTCGACGCAGACCTTCGCCCCCCAGAAGGGCACGTTCCAGCGCTGGTTGAGGGAGATGACGATCAGGTCCATGGCGCGGATACCGGTGCCGCTCATGATGATCAGGGCAGAGCCGTAGGCGCACAGCAGGACCGCGATGACCAGGGACGGTACGGAGGCGATCCAGTTCAGGTCGGCCAGGAGCATCAGATCGATGAGGCTGCCGCAGAGGAGGAAGGTGACGAACGGCATCACGACCGGGCGGCGGCGGTTCCACACGGACCAGATCGCGATGCACACGGCCGCGATGAGTGCCTGTACCACGCCGATGGTGAGCGGGAGGTGTTCCAGGACGCCGAGGGAGAGGACGTCCAGGGGATCCACTCCGAGGTCGGAGTGGATGAACAGGGTGGCCCCGGACGCGAAGACCAGGCAGCCGGCCAGATAGAGCGCGTAGCGCGGAAGGTCGCGGGAGCGTCGGCCCTGGATGAGGGTGGGAGCGTTCCGTAACGTGGACATACTGGACTCCGATTCGGAGACCCTGCGGGACGCCCGGGGGATACGGGGGATGGCCCGGACGGCCCGCAGGGGGTAACTGGGTTGAGCGCGGGCCGCCGGCGGAAGCACGCGGTGGCTGGAGACGGCCCGCGAGGTGGAGGGCTGGTCAGGCGTTGACGAAGATCAGCTGGTTGCCCTCGGGGTCGGTGATCTCGAAACGCTCACCGGTCTTGTGCGGGATGACGCCGGTGGGACCGAGGTCGCTCACGGCCTTGTGGGCGGTGGGGATGTCGACCTCGGTGAAGGCGATGGCGTTGGGCTGGTCACCCTTCTGGATGATCAGCTCGCCGTCGTGACCGGTGTCGAAGACCACGGAGACTCCCGGGTACTCCTCCCGGACCTTCAGACCGAGCCGGTCGCGGTAGAACGCGGCCATCGTGTCCAGGTCCTCGCAGAAGATCTTGATCACCGTGAGCTTGCCGAACATGACGTCCTCCCTTTCATGAGCACCCCGTCGCAGGGGTTGCCGACGTGACGAACAGAACCGGACGGCCCCGAGGGCTTCAGGCTGGGGATGCGAGGAGCAGCGCCCGGGTGCCGTCCGGCCAGAAAGGAAACTACACGGTGCAGTTCAATAAGTAAACCGGGTAGTGCAATAAAGGCGTCGGGATCGTTGGCCCCGAGTGGGGCCCCGGGAATCAGGGCCGGCGACGCGGAGGCGTGGGCGGGGAACGGCCACAGGGAGAGACGCAGGCGGTAAACTAAACGGTATAGTTTCGCCCCACGCGCAGGTCAGTGCGATCGAAGGAGTGAGCCACCATGACGGCCCCCACTGCCAGAACGGCCCGACCGGGGCGGCCCGCGAAGCGCACCGCGATCGACTGTGCCGCACGCACCGTCTTCGGCCGCGAGGGCTACGTCCGCGCCAGCATGGACTCCATCGCCGCGGAGGCGGGCGTCTCCAAGCGCACCATCTACAACCACTTCCAGGACAAGGAGCAGCTCCTGCTGAGCGTGCTCCAGGAGAGCACGCACGCGGTGGCGGCCCACCAGGAAGAGCTCATCGACCGGCATCTGACCGTCCCTGCCGACCTCAAGGCCGAGCTGATGGCGCTCGGCCGCGCGCTCGCTGCCCCCCAGAGTGGATTCGAGGAGCACTTCGCCCTGGTGCGGGTCATTTTCGCGGAGGCGTCCCGGCTGCCGGCCGAGGTCACCGGCAGTTGGCGCTCCGAGGGGCCGCGACGCACCCAGGCCCGGCTCGCCCGGCACTTCACCGCCCTGACGACGGCCGGCCGGCTGCGTGCGGAGGACCCCCAGGAGGCCGCCGCCCACTTCACCCAGCTAGCCATGTCCGAGGCCTACGAGCGCTCCTTCCATGGCGCCCTCCCCTTGCCGCCGGGCGAGCTGGACGCGCTGGTCGCCTCCGGCGTGAACGCCTTCCTGCGGCTGTACGGGACGGGCGACTGACCTCTCTGGCGGCCGAGCCACCGGAACAGGGCGCCTTGGGGGCTTTTTTGCTCCACACGGTGTAGTTTACCTTTGAGGTCGGGACAGCACTGCCCCGTCCCGTGCCAAGCCGTCTGTTCCGCCACGCAGTCGTCTCTTCCGGAGGTAGCGCATGACCACCCAGCCCCTGTCCCTCGCCATCATCATCGGCAGCGCGCGCGGCGGGCGCCTCGGCGACAAGGTCGGCCACTGGTTCGCCCGGCAGGCCCAGGTGCGCGACGACATGACGGTCGACGTGATCGACGTCGTGGAGCACCCGCTGCCGCTCGCCATGCCCGCGATGGGCGAGGAGCCGGCCGAGCACGTACGGTCCGTCAAGGATCCGCTGTCGGCGCGGCTGCACTCCGCCGACGCGTTCGTCGTGGTCACCCCCGAGTACAACCACTCCTTCCCCGCCTCACTGAAGAACGTCATCGACTGGCACCTGCAGGAATGGGCCGCCAAGCCCGTCGGCCTCGTGTCCTACGGCGGCATGGGCGGCGGCCTGCGGGCCGCCGAACATTTGCGGCAGGTCTTCGCCGAGCTGCACGCCGTGACCGTGCGCGAGATGGTCAGCCTGCACAACCCCTGGGGGGCGTTCTCCGACGGCGACGCACCGCAGGGCGCGGACGCGGCGGCGAAGAAGCTGCTGGACCAGGTGGCCTGGTGGGGCAAGGCGCTGCGCACCGCTCGCACCGAGCAGCCCTACACCCTCTGAGCCGAGCCGTCCAGCCCCACGCGGCCGGACGGCGCCACGGCCGACACGCCGTACCGCGCCGATGAGCAGGCCGAACAGTCCGAACAGGCCGTGGCCCGCGCGCCTGCGCGCTGCTTGAGGCGGAGTCACGGCGGGCCGGCCGCCCCGGCGCGCCACGAACTGCCGGAAGCGGTCGAGACCTACGCACCGCACCTGCTGTCCAGGGTCAACTGACCGGCCCACGAACCGCACCCGTGCGGGGTGGGTGTCCTCCTTTTGTGGCCGGACGGCAACCGGTCATGTATTGACCAAATTCCCTCCTGTGTCAGGGGCCGGCCTGCGAGAGGCTGTTACTGCCGAGACATCAGGTCCTGTCGCTCAACCCGGCTTCTGTGACGGGTATGTGAGTCCGCGTCATGTCAGTTCAGTACTGTCGTGCGTGGGCGTCTTGGCAACGCGACACCGTCCCTTGGCCGTTGGCACTGCCTTGTAAGACCCGGCCCGGGTGGCGCAAATGGGAGACGCAGCCGCCTTAAACGCGGAGAAGTGTGGGTTCGAATCCCACCCCGGGCACCATCAGGTCCGCCTACCGCGGCGGGCCTTCCTGTTTGTGGCATTCTGTCCGCCGCGTGCCGGGGCGAGTAACCCGCCCGGCACTCCATTGAGAAGTTCGCGGCGCGCCCGTTGACAGCGGCCGCATGCCGTCAGAGACTCACACTCAACAATGGTGAAGAAAATTTCACCACACGAACGGATGAGAAGAGGGCGTCCGATGCGCACCACGGTCGGCATCATCGGAGCCGGACCCGCCGGCCTCCTCCTCGCCCGGCTGCTCCACAACGCCGGCATCGGCTCGGTCGTCCTGGAGAGCCGCGACCGCGCCTACGTCGAGCGGCGCCAGCGCGCCGGGATCCTGGAGCAGGGCACGGCGGACGTGCTGCGCGCGGCCGGTGCCGGGGAGCGCATGGACCGCGAGGGGCTGCGCCACGACGGCATCGAACTGCGCTTCGACCGCAGGCGCCACCGCGTCGACTTCCCAGCCCTCACCGGCGGCCGCTCCGTGATGGTCTACGCCCAGACCGAGGTCTGCAAGGACCTCATCGCCCTCCAGCTCGCCGAGGGCGGCCCGCTGCTGTTCGAGGCGGAGGCGCTGGCCGTGGAGGACGCCGGCACCGACGCCCCGCGCGTCCGCTTCCGGCACGAGGGCCGCGAGGACGTCCTGGAGTGCGAGTACGTCGTCGGCTGCGACGGCTTCTGGGGCGTGGCCCGCAAGGCGATCCCGGCCGAACTCGTCCAGATCTTCGAACGGACGTACCCCTTCGGCTGGCTCGGCATCCTCGCCGACGTGCCGCCCTCGCACGACGAACTCGTCTACGCCCGCCACGACCGCGGCTTCGCCCTCCTCTCCATGCGCTCACCGTCCGTCTCCCGGCTCTACCTCCAGGTGCCCGACGGCACCGACGCCGAGGCGTGGAGCGACGAGGCGATCTGGGACGAGCTGGAGCGCCGCTTCGAGACCGCCGACGACTGGCGCCTGGAGCGCGGCCCCATCACCCAGAAGTCGGTCACGCCCATGCGCTCCTACGTCCACGAGCCCATGCGCCACGGCCGCCTCTTCCTCGCCGGCGATGCCGCGCACATCGTGCCGCCCACCGGCGCGAAGGGGCTGAACCTCGCCGTCGGCGACGTCGTGACGTTCGCCCGGGCCCTGGCCCACCGGAAGGAGACCGGCTCACCGGAGCTGCTCGACGCCTACTCGCAGACCTGCCTGCGCCGGATCTGGCAGGCCGAGCGGTTCTCCTACGACATGACGACCCTCCTGCACCGCGCCCCCGGCGCCACCGGCTTCGAGGACCGGCTCCAGCTCGCCCGGCTGGAACGCATCGCCTCCTGCCGCGCCGCCGAGACCGACCTGGCCGAGGGGTACACGGGCTTCCCGTTCGGGTGACGCTTGGTGTGACGTAAGGACGGCGTCAGCGGGTGATCTCCGTCCGGTTCCGGACGTGTCGCAGCTTGGTGATGAATGACCCCCTCCGATGAGGGGAATCACGAAGCCGCGTAGCGTGTTGCGCAGCACGACGAGGGAAAGATCCTCCCCAAGCACTAGGGTCATTCCTTTGCCTACCTATTACTCTTGAGCCAAGGTCACGCAGTGTTGGCCATGGAGGAGTGAAATGAGGAGCAGAAACCCGGTCTTCTCGCGACGGGGGTTCAGCCGCGACAACGGCTACGCGGGCTTCAACACCGCGCCGCAGGCCGGGGGTCCCGCTGTCGCCACCCAGGGCAACCCGTACGCACAGCCGACGGGCAACCCCTACGCGCAGAACCCGTACGCGCAGAACCCTTACGCCCAGCAGGACCTGCAGTACGGCGCGCCGCCGCAGGCCCCGGCCACCACCGGCCGGATGACCATCGACGATGTCGTCCTGCGCACGGCGAGCACGCTCGGTGTGCTCATCATCACCGCGGCGCTCTCCTGGGCCCTGCTGCCGGTCGACGACGCCAACATCAGCCGTAGCTACGGCATCGGTATCGGCGCCGCGCTGATCGGCATGGTCCTGGCGTTCGTGCAGTCCTTCAAGCGCAAGGCCTCGCCCGCGCTGATCCTGACCTACGCCGCGTTCGAGGGTGTCTTCCTCGGCGTCGTGTCCAACATCGTCGACAGCCGCATCGCCGACGGCGCGGCCATGCAGGCCGTGATCGGCACCATGGCGGTCTTCGCCGGTGTGCTGATCGCCTACAAGGCCGGCTGGATCCGCGTCAACCGCCGCTTCTACGGTTTCGTGATGGCGGCCGCGCTCGGCTTCATCCTGCTGATGATGGTGAACCTGCTGTTCGCGGTGTTCGGCGGCGGTGACGGCCTCGGCTTCCGCAGCGGTGCCCTCGGTGTCGTCTTCGGCGTCATCGGCATCATCCTCGGCGCCTGCTTCCTCGCCCTGGACTTCAAGCAGGTCGAGGACGGCGTCGCCTACGGCGCTCCGCGCGAGGAGGCGTGGCTCGCGGCCTTCGGCCTCACGCTGACGCTGGTGTGGATCTACCTGGAGTTCCTGAGGCTCATCTCGATCCTCAACAGCAACGACTAGTCGCCGACGCGTCGTGCGCGAAGGGCCCCGGCTTCGGCCGGGGCCCTTCGTCGGCTGCCGGGCGGCTTCGTCGTCGAGACGTGTGCGCGCCTAGAGCAGTTTGCGCGCGGCCCTCCTCAGGTCGTACTCGTGGATGATCGCCTTGGCGTGGCCATACGCGAGGTTGTATTCGTGCCGGAGCCAGCTGACCTTTTCCTCGAAGCGGAAGAGTGCCGGGCCTTCTTCGACGGTGCGCAACCAGTCGGAGATCTCACGACCGGTGCAGTGGGGGATGCGGGCGAGCATGTTGCGATGGGTCTCTTCGGAGAAGACTTGGGACATCGGCGCCTCCGGACGCATGGGATGTAAGCCGGTCCTTCAGGTCACCGTGCCTGAGTGTTCGCCCGTTGGCAACAGTCCCGGTGCGACGCGTACGCTCGCGGCGTGGTTGATACGACGCCTCTGACCCGTGCGGTGGATCATTTCGCCGATCGTTTGAGGGCTGCGCCCCAGAGCCGGTTGCAGCGGGGTGCTGCCGCTGAGGCTCTCGGGCTGGCCCGGGAGTTGGCCCGGAGGGCGCAGGTGCTGGAGGCTCCTGAAGTGGAGCCTCGGCAGATGCCGGATGCGGGGATGTTTGCGGCAGCAGATCAGATCACCGTCGCCGTGCATGATCTGGCGGTTGTGCTTCGTAGCGATGCCGACGTCGATGAAGCGGTGCGGTTGGTTGAGGAGGCGCAGAAGCGGGCGGGGGTTTAGCGCCGTTCGCGGGTGCCGGTAGTCCGTGGCTGCTCGCGCCCGCGCGGCGGAGCCGCATATCGATACAGCCCCGCGCCCCTTAGAGGGACGCGATGACCCTGTCGGCCAGGATGTAGACGTTCTCCTTGCCGCACTCGAACGTCAGGGTGTAGGCGCCCGAGATGCCGGAGCCGCCCAGGAGGATCGGGGTTTCCCCTGCGCGCAGGGCTGCGGCGAGGTGCTCCGCGGTCTCCCGGTGGCCCGGGGTCATGCACAGGGTCGTGCCGTCGGCGAAGACGTAGACGTCGAGGGTGCCCAGCGGGCCCGGGCGGACGTCCGTCAGTTCCACGCGCGAGGCGGCCAGCTCCTCCAGCGTGGCGACCGTGCGCTCGTGGTCGTTGACCACCGGCGACTGCGTCGGCACGAAGTCCGGGTGGGAGGGGTGACGGCGGCGGGCCGCGGCCAGCTCCGGGGACTCGGCGGCCGGCTCCTCGGTGTCCGCGCCGGGCTCGGACACCGGCTCCAGACCCGCGAAATCGGCCTGCCGGGGCAAGAACAGGTCGGTGTCGGGCAGACCCAGCAGAGGCGGCGCGTCGGAGGCGTCACGCGCCTCCTGGGCGGCCCAGAAGGCCCGCGCCTCGGCGAGCTCCCGCTCGCGTTCCTCCGCGAGCGCCGCCGCCACGGCGGCCCGTATCTCGTCGGTGTCGGCGGGCTTGCGGGCGGCGGGCAGCAGTGCACGGGTGGTGGCGGCGCGGTTCTCGGCCAGCGCGGTGTGCAGGGCCGCGACCTGTCGGCGCAGCTGCAGGACGGTGCGCAGGACGGCGACGCCCACGGCGCCCGTGGCGGCCGTGGTGACCAGCAAGGCGATCGGCATGGCGCTCACTGACGTACTCCCGGTTCAAAGTCGACCCCCGACTTCCTACATCAGCTTGAAGGGCGGACTAACCAGCTGTCAGTGCGTAGCGTCACGAAACGGACAGGGCTTCGGTGTCGGGGGAGCGGGTGGGGCTGCTGTGACCTGGGCTTCTCTCGGTGCGGAGGGAGATAGGTCACATCCTGGGGGAGATTGGATCACAAAACAGCCCAGAACCCCGGGGTTTCCGGGGTTCCGGGCTGGGGCCTCACAGCGCGTGCTACGGCGGCTACGGTACGGCGCTCAGCTGAGGCGCTCGATGACCATGGCCATGCCCTGGCCGCCGCCGACGCACATCGTCTCCAGCCCGAACTGCTTGTCGTGGAACTGGAGGGAGTTGATGAGCGTGGTGGTGATGCGGGCGCCGGTCATGCCGAAGGGGTGGCCGACGGCGATGGCGCCGCCGTTGACGTTCAGCTTCTCCAGTGGGATGCCCAGGTCGCGGTAGGAGGGGATGACCTGGGCGGCGAACGCCTCGTTGATCTCGACCAGGTCGATGTCGTCGATGGTCAGCCCGGCCCGCTTCAGGGCCTGGTTGCTCGCCTCGACCGGGCCGAGGCCCATGATCTCGGGCGAGAGGCCGGAGACGCCGGTCGAGACGATGCGGGCGAGCGGGGTGAGGCCCAGCTCGCGGGCCTTGGTGTCGGACATGATCACGAGCGCGGCGGCGCCGTCGTTCAGCGGGCAGCAGTTGCCGGCCGTGACCAGGCCGTCGGGGCGGAAGACCGGCTTGAGGCCCTGGACGCCCTCCAGGGTGACGCCGGCGCGGGGGCCGTCGTCCTTGGCGACGACCGTGCCGTCGGGGAGGGTCACCGGGGTGATCTCGCGCTCCCAGAAGCCGTTCTTGATGGCCTCTTCGGCGAGGTTCTGCGAGCGGACGCCGAACTCGTCCATGTCCTGGCGGGTGATGCCCTTGGCGCGGGCCAGGTTCTCGGCGGTCTGGCCCATCGCGATGTACGGGTCGGGCAGCAGGCCGTCCTCGCGCGGGTCGTGCCAGGTGGAGCCCTCGGACTGGGCGGTCGCGGCGGTGCGGGCCTCGGCGTCGGCGAAGAGCGGGTTGTGCGTGCCGGGCATGTCCGAGCTGCCGTTGGCGTACCGGGAGACCATCTCGACACCGGCCGAGATGAAGACGTCGCCCTCGCCCGCCTTGATGGCGTGCAGGGCCATGCGGGAGGTCTGCAGGGAGGAGGAGCAGTACCGGGTGACGGTGCAGCCCGGCAGGTGGTCCATCCCCATCTGTACGGCGACGATGCGGCCGAGGTTGTGGCCCTGCTCGCCGCCGGGCAGGCCGCAGCCGAGCATCAGGTCGTCGATGTCCTTCGGGTCCAGCTCGGGGACCTTGGCCAGGGCGGCCTGGACGATCGTGGCGGTGAGGTCGTCCGGGCGGAGGTCCTTGAGGGAGCCCTTGACGGCGCGGCCGATGGGGGAGCGGGCGGCTGAGACGATCACGGCTTCGGGCATCACGGCTCCATTGACGTACCGGGTGGTCTGGCTGGGCTGTCTGGGAAGTTACCCGTACGTATGGCCTGGGTCACGGGTGTGGCGGTGTGACCCTGACCGCAGTTTTCTAAGCGCTTGCTTTTCCCGGGTCCTCCTGGACTTCCCTCAGTTCGACGGTGTGACAGGGGCCGGTTCCTGCTCGGGTACCCGCCGGCGCCGCCGACGCTTCAGCAGGGCCCACGGACCCCGTGGCCCGCTCGGCATCGCAGCTGCGACCTCCGTACCCGCCTCCGACGCGGCCTCCGCCGCCGCCCGGGCCACCGGCAGGAAGCCCTCGCGGCGGGAGGCGTCCGGGCGCTCCTCCTCGGCTGGCCACAGGCCGAGACAGGCGCAGACGGTCGGCAGGACCGCCATCGCCGCCGTCGCGTAGCCCTCGGCGGAGGGGTGGTAGTTGTCCGGGCCGAACAGCTCGCGCGGGTTCGCGGCGAACTCGGGGCCGAGCAGGTCGCCCAGGGACACGGTGCGGCCGCCCTGTTCGACGACTCCGATCGTCTGGGCGGCCGCCAGCTGGCGGGAGGCCCGTCGGGCCAGCCAGCGCAAGGGTTGTTGCACCGGCTCGATCGTGCCCAGGTCGGGGCAGGTGCCGACCACGACCTCGGCGCCGGCCGTGCGCAGTCGCCGTACCGCCGAGGCCAGGTGGCGGACCGAGCGGGTCGGGGGCATGCGGTGGGTGACGTCGTTCGCGCCGACCATGATCACGCAGATGTCGGGCACGGGGTCGGGGTCGGCCAGCACCCGGGCCACCTGGCGGTCCAGGTCGTCCGAGCGGGCCCCGGGCGTCGCCACCGTGCGCAGCTCCACCGGGCGTTCCGCCAGTGCCGCCAGGCCCGAGGCCAGCAGCGCCCCCGGGGTCTGCCCGGCCCGGTGCACGCCCTGGCCGGCCGCCGTGGAGTCGCCCAGCATCGTCAGCCGCAGCGGCACCTCCCCGGGGACGTCGTACGTACGGCCGTACCGGCCGTCCGCGTTCGGCACACGAGCGGACGTGCCGTTGCCCACCCGGCGCCGCGCCAGCTGCACCTCCGCTAATACCAGCCCCACGGCGGCCGCCCCGGCCAGTCCGATCCCGCCACCGCCGTACGCCGCGCCCGCAGCGATCCGCCGGGCCACCCGCGCCCTCGACATGCTCGTCATGCGTCGCCGCCACCTCCTCGAACCCGTACACCCAGTGCTTGCCCCGTACCGACCGTCGCCCAATCTCAACAGCGAGTGAACGACCGTCACGGATGACCGGCAGGCCATAGGCTGGCGGCACCAACTACGACCACTTCTGCGGCAAACCGGAGACAACGGTGCAGTTCCACGACTCGATGATCAGTCTCGTCGGCAACACCCCGCTGGTGAGGCTCAACAGCGTGACCCAGGGCATCAGGGCGACCGTCCTGGCCAAGGTCGAGTACTTCAACCCCGGCGGCTCCGTGAAGGACCGCATCGCTCTGCGCATGATCGAGGCGGCCGAGGAGAGCGGCGCGCTCAAGCCGGGCGGCACGATCGTCGAGCCGACCAGCGGGAACACCGGCGTGGGCCTCGCCATCGTGGCGCAGCAGAAGGGCTACAAGTGCATCTTCGTGTGCCCCGACAAGGTGAGCACCGACAAGATCAACGTGCTGCGCGCGTACGGCGCCGAGGTCGTCGTCTGCCCGACCGCCGTGGACCCCGAGCACCCGGACTCCTACTACAACGTCTCCGACCGGCTGGTCCGTGAGACGCCCGGCGCCTGGAAGCCCGACCAGTACTCCAACCCGAACAACCCCCTCTCGCACTACCACTCCACCGGTCCCGAGCTGTGGGAGCAGACGGAGGGGAGGATCACCCACTTCGTGGCGGGCGTGGGCACCGGCGGCACCATCTCCGGCACCGGCCGCTACCTGAAGGAGGTCAGCGACGGCAAGGTGAAGGTCATCGGCGCCGACCCGGAGGGCTCCGTCTACTCCGGCGGGTCCGGGCGGCCGTACCTCGTCGAGGGCGTCGGTGAGGACTTCTGGCCCACCGCCTACGACCGGACCGTAGCGGACGAGATCGTCGCCGTGTCCGACAAGGACTCCTTCCAGATGACCCGCCGCCTGGCCAAGGAGGAGGGCCTCCTGGTCGGCGGCTCCTGCGGCATGGCGGTCGTCGCCGCGCTGGAGGTCGCCGAGCGGCTCGGCCCGGACGACGTCGTCGTGGTGCTGCTGCCGGACAGCGGCCGCGGCTACCTCAGCAAGATCTTCAACGACGAGTGGATGGCCGACTACGGCTTCCTGGAGGACGCGGGCCCCAGCGCCCGCGTCGGCGACGTGCTGAACGACAAGGAGGGCGACCGCATGCCCTCCCTCGTCCACATGCACCCGGAGGAGACGGTCGGCCAGGCCATCGACGTGCTGCGCGAGTACGGCGTCTCGCAGATGCCGGTCGTCAAGCCGGGCGCGGGCCACCCCGACGTGATGGCCGCCGAGGTCGTCGGCTCGGTCGTGGAACGCGAGCTGCTGGACGCGCTGTTCAGCAAGAGCGCCTCGCTGGAGGACCCGCTGGAGAAGCACATGTCCGGCCCGCTGCCCCAGGTCGGCTCCGGCGAACCCGTCGCCGACCTGATGGCCGTCCTCGGCAAGGCGGACGCGGCGATCGTCCTCGTCGAGGGCAAGCCGACCGGTGTGGTCAGCCGGCAGGACCTGCTGTCCTTCCTCGCCCGGTCCGCGAAGTGACGGCAAACGTCCGGTGAACCACCCGTGAACCGGGTGAACTTGCCGTTCGTCCGCGATCTTCGCGGGCTTCGCGGAAGTGGTACGAGCGCGTCACGTTCGCGCAGCACCCGCTTAACACGAGTCCTGCACATTAGTGGGTGTCGGCAGGGCGGGAGCGGCTCCCCGCCCCGGCCGGCGCCGTTGGCGTCAAGGACCTCCGGAGCGGCTCCCGGACCTCCACCGACGTCACAGACGCGGGGGCCCGGCCTGACCAGGCCCGCGTCTTACGCGGGGACCGCCGTCGTCCCGCCCCCCGGTCACGGGGGTGCGGCGGTCCCCGCGCTCATCTTCCTCGGGGACGACTGAGGGCCAACTCCCCGGCAACGCCAGACGCTCCGCCGTCTCCGAGCCGGGCTCGGGCCCGTACGTCACGATCGTCCGCTCCGGGGCCGCCTCGCATGGGCTGACCAGGTCGTCGGCCCTCAGACGGCGGAAGTCGTCGCCGGCGCGGGAGAGTTCACCGACCTGGTGGCCTGCGTGACGAGCCGTCCGCGCCGGGGCAACCTGCGGCAGATCGTCGCGTTGCCGACGCGGCAGGTCTGAGCGGCGTGCGCCCGCTCAGTCCTCCCAGTCGCCGTTCCGGGAGGACTTGCGCCGGCCGCCGAACAGGCCCGGGTTGGTGCGGGCGGCCTGTACGACGTTGACGCCGACGATGCCCGCCCAGGCGGTGAGCAGGCCGGGCAGATGGCCCACGCCCCCGCCGATCGCGGACAGCGGCACCGCGAGGACGAGGGAGACGATCCCGAAGCCGAAGCGCTCGCCCCAGGAGTCCGTGGCCCCCGGCGACCGGGAGTCCCGGGCCGTCTGCATCTGCTGCTCGGCGATCTGCCGGCGCACCCGGCGCTCCACCGCGCCGTCGATCCGCTGGTCGACCTTCTCCAGGAACGAGTCGACCAGCGCGAACTCGTACTCCTCGCCCAGCTCCCTGCGCGCGTGCAGGGTGGCGTCGAGTTCCTTCTTCAGGTCGGTGTCCCGCGCGTCCATTCCGGTCATGTCACTCACGGTAGAAAGCCGGGCCGTCGGCCGCACTGGGGTTAGCCCCCCTGTCGTTCCTGGGGGCTGCCGGGCGCCAGGCGGTCTGCCGCTCAGTTCATGGTCATCATGGCCACGTCAATCATCGGGGTGGCGCTCCCCGAGATGCAGAAGGACCTCGGCTTCTCGCAGGGTGAGAGAGTTCCGGTGTAGCTCTCGCGTATCACGGCGGGAGCAGCCGGGATACGGCGGCCGCCTCGGCAAAGGCGGCGGATCGCACTTCGACCGCGTGCATCAGGTCCACACCTTCCCCCGAGGTGACCCGGTCAACCGGTGATACCCGGAACGGAACAGCACGCCAGGACGAGCGGAGTCAGGGCTGCCGCCGCGGTGAGTGCCACCAACACGGTCCGCAGTGTCGGAGAGCATGCGGCGTGCGGTGTGAGGATGCGGCGCATGCGCAGCACAGCCGACGGTCCGCCCGCCGCGAAGGCCATGTGGGGTGCCTGGCCGGATGCCACCGTGTACAGGGCGGTGGCGAGCGCGTCCCGCGAACACCGGCGCAGCGCCCGGTCGTCGGCTGCCATCTCGAGCAACAGCGGCACCTCGGTGCGAGCGAGCCGGGCCAGTGGCAGTCCACGGAAAATGGCACCGAAGGCCCCGGCCGCGGCCACCAGCAGATGGTGGCGGCCGGCGATGTGCGCCCGCTCGTGTTCCAGCACCGCTGCCATTTGCTGTCCGGTCAGGACCTGAAGTGCCCCCGAGCTGACCACGACTTCAGGTGCGCGGCCCGGCAGGCAGTACACGGCCGGGGTGTCGTGCTGCAGCACCGTGGCACCCAACTCCGGTCGCCTGCTGCCGACGATGCGCAGCAGTTCGGCGTGACGTACCCGCAGGCCCCTCGCGCTCAGGAGTTCACGTACGAAGGCGACAGCGAAAGCCGCGGGCACGCAGGCAGCCGCGAAAAGCCCCGCCCACACGCGGGTGTCCACGCCTGCCAGGCCGTCCGGAAGGAGAGGCCCGCACTGCGTGCCGCCGGAAACGATGCAGGCCTCGGTGGAGCGGGACAAATGGTGGCTGCTCGCGGTCGGAAGCAGGAGTTGCAGGGCCGTCAGGGACACGGAAGCGATGAGGGACAGGCCGAGCAGGATCCACACCGCGAGAGCCAACCGCGGTGTCCGGTGCGCCCAGTGGCTGCCTGCGAGCGCCCTCGCCAGCGGCACCCCGGCCACCAGGGCGATGGTCACAGGCGGCAGCACGTGATGACCGGGAACGAACAACCCGCCCGAGTAACCGAGGAGTTCGGTCACGAGGGTGCTCCTGGCTCCTCGGCGCCCCCGGGGGCGCCGCCCATCGCGCGCAGTGCCGCAGCCAGCGCGGACACGTCCTCCGGCGGCATGTGCTCCACGAATCGCTGCAGCGCGGCCTGGCGGTCCTGGGTGTTGCCGAGCGCGTCTTGCATGAGGGCGGCGGTGTATTCCTCACGGCTGCGCTCGGGTTCGTACAGCCAGGCGCGCCCGGCCTTCTCGCGGCGGAGCAGGCCCTTGCGGTGGAGGATGTCCGCGACCGTCATCACCGTCGTGTAGGCGACGGGACGCTTGTGATTGATGTCGTTGACGATCTCCCGGACCGTGGCGGGCCGCCCCCAGCGCCAGAGCCGGTCCATGATCTCGGCTTCGAGGTCACCCAGCCGTCGCACCCTTCCCCCTCTTCTTCCCCGTCACCGAGGTGCCTCACATCGTATGGCACCCCTCGTCTTTGCAGGATGGTCACACAGGCGTCACGCATACCGGTAGGGGGTATGCGGCATTCATGTTCTCATTCAGCAGGGAAATCGCCGTCGGAGCCCCGAAAAGCCCGTGCGCGAAGGTCTGCGGAAGTGACCTGGGTCAGGACGTCGATGCAGTAGGTCTCCTCCTCGACCATGCGCTGCAGTCCCCGCACCTGGCCCTCGATCCGGCGGAGCCGTCGGAGAATGACGTCCCGATGGGTCTGCTCTGCGGCCACGGCGGCCTCCTTCCCGTCCTGGTTGGCCGCTTCAGCGGTCGGCGGGCTGGAAGCCGCGCAGCCGCAGGCTGTTGCCGACCACGAAGACCGAGGAGAAGGCCATGGCCGCTCCGGCGATCATCGGGTTGAGCAGTCCGGCGGCGGCGAGTGGCAGGGCGGCGACGTTGTAGGCGAAGGCCCAGAAGAGGTTGGACCTGATGGTGCCCAGCGTCTTGCGGGACAGGCGGATGGCGTCCGCCGCGACCCTCAGGTCGCCTCGCACGAGCGTGAGGTCGCCCGCCTCGATCGCGGCGTCCGTGCCCGTTCCCATCGCCAGACCCAGATCGGCCTGGGCGAGTGCGGCCGCGTCGTTGACACCGTCGCCGACCATGGCGACCGAACGGCCCTCGTCCTGCAGGCGCTTGACGACATCGACCTTGTCCTGCGGCATGACCTCGGCGATCACGTGCTCGGGTGCGATGCCCGCCTCCGCGGCGACCGCCTCGGCGACCGCCTTGTTGTCGCCGGTCAGCAGGATGGGCGTCAGGCCCAGGGCGCGCAGGCGCTTGATGGCCTCCGGGCTGGTCTCCTTGATGGCATCGGCGACCTCCAGGACCGCGCGGGCCTCGCCGTCCCAGGCGACCGCGATGGCCGTACGCCCGGCCGCCTCGGCCTCGGCCTCGGCACGCTGCAGCACCTCCGGCAGGGACATGGCCCACTCGTCCAGCAGCTTCTCCCGGCCCACGAGGACCGCGTGGCCCTCGACGATGCCCTGGGCGCCGAGACCGGCGATGTTGGCGAAGTCCTCCGGGACGGGCAGTGTGCCGACCCGGGCAGCCGCGCCGGAGGCGACGGCCTGGGCGATGGGGTGCTCGGAGGAGTGCTCGAGAGCGCCCGCGAGGCGCAGGACCTCGTCCTCGTCGGTGCCGTCCGCGGTGTGCACGGCGAGCAGGGTCATCTTGCCGGTGGTGACGGTGCCGGTCTTGTCCAGGACGATGGTGTCGACCTTGCGCGTCGTCTCCAGGACCTCCGGGCCCTTGATGAGGATGCCGAGCTGGGCGCCGCGCCCCGTGCCGACCATGAGGGCGGTCGGCGTGGCCAGGCCCAGGGCGCACGGGCAGGCGATGATCAGGACGGCGACCGCGGCGGTGAAGGCGGCGGTCAGTCCTGCGCCGTTGCCGAGCCAGAAGCCCAGAGTGCCGAGCGCCAGGGCGATCACGACCGGGACGAAGACCGCGGAGATCTTGTCGGCCAGCCGCTGTGCGGCGGCCTTGCCGTCCTGCGCGTCCTCCACCAGCTTGGCCATGCGGGCGAGCTGGGTGTCGGCGCCGACGCGGGTGGCCTCGAGGACCAGGCGGCCGCCGGCGTTGAGCGTGGCGCCGGTGACGGCGTCCCCGGTGCCGACCTCGACCGGCACCGACTCGCCGGTGAGCATGGAGGCGTCCACGGCGGACGACCCCTCGACGACCACACCGTCGGTGGCGATCTTCTCACCGGGCCGCACCAGGAACCGGTCGCCGACCTTCAACTCGCCGACAGCGATGAGCTCTTCCCGACCGCCACGCAACACCGTGACGTCCTTGGCGCCGAGCTCCAGCAGGGCCTTCAGCGCCGCCCCCGCCTTCCGCTTGGAGCGTGCCTCGAAGTACCGCCCGGCCAGGATGAAGGCCGTGACACCCGCCGCGGCCTCCAGGTAGATGTTCCCGGCGCCGTCGGTGCGGGCGATGGTGAGCTCGAAGGGGTGGGTCATGCCCGGCGTGCCGGCCGTGCCGAAGAACAGCGCCCACAGCGACCACAGGAACGCCGCCGCGGTGCCGACGGAGATCAGCGTGTCCATCGTCGCGGCACCGTGCCTGGCGTTCGTCCAGGCGGCCTTGTGGAAGGGCCAGGCGGCGTACGTCACCACGGGCGCCGCCAGCGTGAGCGAGAGCCACTGCCAGTACTCGAACTGCAGCGCCGGGACCATGGCCATGGCGATCACGGGGACGGCGAGTGCCACGGCGGCGATCAGCCGCTGGCGCAGCGGCCGCAGCTCGTCGCTCTCCGCCTGCGCGGAGCCCTCACCGGACGCGGAGTCGTCGGAGCGGGCGGTCTCGGGCCGGGGCTCCTGTGCGGTGTAGCCGGTGGCCTCGACCGCCGCGATCAGGTCCGGGACGGTCACGTCCTCGCGGTAGGTGACCTTCGCCTTCTCTGTGGCGTAGTTGACGGTGGCCTCGACCCCGTCCAGGCGGTTGAGCTTCTTCTCGATCCGGGCGGCGCACGAGGCGCAGGTCATGCCGCCGATGGCGAGTTCGACCTCGGCGGCGCCGGGCGTGGTGGTGGTCATGTCTGCTCCTCGGAGCTCACGGACGCGATGCGCGATCAGAGATGCGCGAAAGAAGAGATGCGCGAAAGAAGACAGGGAGGACGGGGGCCGCGAGGATGTGCGGCCCCCGCCCGGCTCGTGGGTCAGGCGGCCACGCGGCCGGCGAAGTCGTAGCCGGCCTCGTCGACGGTCTTGGCGATCAGCGCGTCGAGCGCCTCGTCGGGCTCGGCAGCGGTCGTCACCGTGACCAGGCCGGTGCCGATCTCGACCTCGACCGCGGCGACCTCGTCCAGGCCGCCGACCGCCTTGGCGACGACGCCCTGGCAGTGGGCGCTGCCCACGCCGCCGACCTTGTAGGTGGTCTTGATCTCCGTCGTGGTGTGGCAGCTTCCGTCAGGGGTGCAGCAGTTCGACACGGGTCCTCCGCAACTAGTGGTCTTATACCCCTGGGGGGTATCTAGTGACGGATCTAGATATACCCCCGGGCCGTATGTGAAGGCAAGCGCTACGCCGACTTGACCTGGTACCCCCTGGGGGTATTTTGAAAGTGTCGGTCGCATGCACGAGCGGCCCGGAGAGACAGGAGTGGTCATGAACACCGGACTGCGGATCACCGTCTTCGCCGCCGCGCTCGCCGCGACGTTCGGCGCCGCCTACGGCGTGGGCGGCGCGGTCGGCCCGATCTCACCCGAGCCGAAAAGCGGTACGCACAGTGACGGCGAAGGCCACGCGTCCGCCGGGCGCGAGGAAGAGGCGGCCGGGCACCACGAGGCGAAGGCCGGCGGTCACGAAGCGGAACCGCCAGGAGGCCTCCAGATCTCCGGGAACGGCTACACGCTCGACCTGGAGACCCCGCGCGTCGAGGCCGGCAAGAAGACCGACCTGCGCTTCGCCGTCGTCCAGGACGGGACCGGACGCAAGGTCACCGCGTACCAGCGCGAGCACGGCAAGGATCTGCACCTGATCGTCGCCTCACGCGACCTGACCGTCTACCGGCACCTGCACCCCGCCCGGGCCGCGGACGGCACCTGGTCGACGCCCGTGAACCTGCCCGAGGCCGGCGATTACCGCGTCTTCGCCGACTTCAAGCCGAAGGGCGGCGAGGCGCTCACCCTCGGTGCCGACCTCGCCGCGTCCGGGCCGTACGAGCCGGGCGAGCTGCCCGAGCACAACACCACGGCGAAGGTCGACGGCTACGAAGTGAAACTGCGCGGCGCGCTGACCCCCGGCAAGGCCGGCGAACTCACGCTGACGGTGGCAAAGGACGGCAAGCCGGTCCGCAACCTCCAGCCCTACCTGGGCGCCTACGGACACCTTGTCGCCCTGCGCTCCGGTGACCTCGCCTACCTGCACGTCCACCCCAACGGCGAGCCCGGCGACGGCAAGACCGAGCCCGGCCCCGACGTCTCGTTCACGGCGACGGCGCCGAGCGCCGGCGCGTACCGCCTGTTCCTGGACTTCCAGCACGAGGGCAAGGTCCGTACCGCGGCCTTCACGGTGCATGCGGGCGGCGCGGTGGCCGAGTCCGGGCAGCCCTCGCGGACCCGGACCGCCGAGGAAGAGGCCGGGCACGCACACTGAGGTGCGGAACCGGTGGGCGACCACGGCCAACGAGCCGCTAGGATCACGGCATGGTTACGGCTTGGTCGCCCTGGCGCAGCGTCAGGACCCGCTCCGGTGCGGGTCCGCTGCCGCGCGTGCTGGCCTTGGCCGTGCTCCTGTTCGGTGTCCTCGTGACGCACGGTGTGCACGTGGACAGTGCCCAGGGGCACCTCTCCACCAGCGCGACGGTTCCCGCCGCACCGTCGGCCGACGGTGTTCGCCACGCAGCCGTCGAGCCCGCGCCGCCGTTCGCCGCGGAAACCGACGATCACCGTGGCGGCCATGAGCCGTCACATCCCGGCGAGCACTGCGTGTCCGGGCAGCCTCAGCAGGGTTCGGCCCTGGCATCGCCCTCCTTCGCAGCGGCCGTTCGCGCATCGTCCGATTCCTGCGACGCCTCGACCGTTCGGGGGTCGGCCCCTGGTGGCCCCATGGACGGCGCGTCTGACATAGCTCTGAGAGCAGCCTCCGTGGTGCAGCGGGTCTAGAAGTACGGAGTTCCTCCGACCGGCTCGTCGAAGCCGTCCTGCCCCCACCCATGTCTGCGCCTCGCTCCGTCCTTGCCGGAGACGTGGCAGCAGCGCGGAGGACCTGTGCCGACACATTCCCGTACGCTCACGCACACCCCATGGGCCCCGTGCGGCTCTCCCCTGTGGCGCCGACTCGTCCCGGCGATCCGCGGCGCCCTCGTGATGGCACTCGTGCTGTGCGCCGTCGTACACGGCGTGCCGCAGGAGACGCACGAGTCGGTGTCCGCGCCTGCCGGACTCCCGGCGATGGCCGCGGGCGAGGACCCTCATGGGCCCCATGCCCCTCACGACCCCCACGGGGCCGCGGACTGTGCGGCCGACGTGATCGTCCGGACGGCGCTCCAGCCGGTCGACGAGCTTCCCCTCGGCGCGATGGCCGTCGTCGTACTCGTCGCGGTGTCACTGGCTGCGGGGAGAACCCTCATACGGCAGGCCCACCGCAGACGTCGCAGCGCACGCACCGGCCGCGTGGCGCTCGTCGTCACGTCGCGGTGGCGGATCTAGACCACTCGCTCGCAGCCGACCGACCTCACGGCTGCCGCGCGCCCAGGGCGTGCGCGCGGACCCCCACGGTCCGCGTCTGTCGCCTCGCCACGGGACGCGAGATGAACCCGCACCGGCCTTTCATCGAGCGAGAGTGAACACACAGACATGCAGTCATTGACCAAGGCCGCGATCCCCTCGGGCCGGTCCACCCTGTCCGGGCTGGTGGGCAACACCCCGCTGCTGCGGGTGTCCAAGCCGCTGGCCCCGGCCGGACGTGGCTTCTGGGCGAAGCTCGAAGGGTTCAACCCCGGCGGCATCAAGGACCGTCCGGGACTGCACATGGTGGAGCGGGCCCGGGCCCGTGGCGACCTGCGGCCCGGCGGACGGATCATCGAGTCCACCAGCGGCACCCTGGGCCTGGGGCTGGCCCTGGCCGGGATGGTGTACGGCCACCCGGTCACCCTGGTCACCGACCCGGGGCTGGAGTTGTCCATGACCCGGCTGCTGACCGCGTACGGCGCCCAGGTCAACGTCGTCTCCGAGCCGCACCCCACGGGCGGCTGGCAGCAGGCCCGCCGCGACCGCGTCCAGCGACTGCTGGAACAGCACCCCGGCTCCTGGTGCCCGGACCAGTACAGCAACCCCGACAACGTCGCCGCCTACACCCCGCTGGCTCTTGAGCTCGCCTCCGAGATGGGCCACATCGACGTACTGGTGTGCAGCGTCGGGACCGGCGGCCACTCGGCCGGCGTCTCCCGGGTCCTGCGCCAGCTCTACCCGGAGCTGACCGTCGTCGGCGTGGACACGACCGGCTCGACGATCTTCGGCCAGCCCGCCCGGCCCCGGCTGATGCGCGGACTCGGCTCCAGCATCTACCCCCGCAACGTCGCCTACGAGAACTTCAGCGAGGTGCACTGGGTCGCCCCGCACGAGGCCGTGTGGACGTGCCGCCAACTGGCCGCCTCCCACTACGCCACCGGCGGATGGAGCGTCGGCGCGGTCGCGCTGGTGGCCGGCTGGCTGGCCCGGACGATGCCCGCGGACGCGCGGATCGTCGCGATCTTCCCCGATGGCCCGCAGCGTTACCTGGGAACGGTCTACGACGACGACTACTGCGCCGCCCACGGCCTCCTGGACTCCCCACCGGCGCCCGAACCGGAGCTGATCGGCCACCTGGACGAGAAGGAGGTCACCCGCTGGACCCGGTGCACCACCGTGGTCGACCCCCTCACCCTGCGCAGCGCGGGGCAAGACCGCGCCGAGGACGTGCCCGGCGGCGAGTCCGACGCTGCGGAGGAGGACCGGTGAAGGGGCTGCTCACCCAGGTTCGGTCGTACGAACGCAGCGTCCAGCTGTTGATGGTCAACCAGTTCACCATCAACCTCGGCTTCTACATGCTGATGCCCTACCTGGCCGCCCACCTCTCCGGCACCCTCGGGCTGGCCGGCTGGATCGTGGGACTCGTTCTCGGCGTACGGAACTTCAGCCAGCAGGGCATGTTCCTGGTCGGCGGCACGCTCGCCGACCGGCTCGGCTACAAGCCGATGATCGTCGCCGGGTGCGTGCTGCGCACCCTCGGCTTCGCGACGCTCGGACTGGTCGATTCCCTGCCCGCCCTGCTCGCCGCCTCCGCGGCCACAGGGCTGGCCGGTGCGCTGTTCAACCCGGCCGTACGGGCGTACCTCGCGGCCGACGCGGGCGAGCGCAGGGTCGAGGCGTTCGCGTTGTTCAACGTGTTCTACCAGGCAGGCATCCTGTTGGGCCCGCTGGCGGGCATGGTGCTGACCGGCGTCGACTTCCGCGTCACCTGCCTGGTGTCCGCCGCGATCTTCGCGCTGCTGAGCGTCGTACAGATCCGCGCGCTGCCCGCCCGGAGGCCCGAGGACGCCAAGCGGCAGGACGGCGACGGCGGTCAGGGCGTGCTCGCCCAGTGGCGCGGCATCCTCGCCAACCGGCCGTTCCTGCTCTTCTCCATCGCCATGATCGGTTCGTACGTCCTGTCCTTCCAGGTCTACCTGGCGCTGCCGCTGGAGGTGCGTCGGCTCGGCGGCGACGGGGAGTTCGGCACGGCGGCGGTGGCGATGCTCTTCGCCGTCTCCGGGCTGACCACGATCCTCGGTCAGACGCGGGTGACGGCGTGGTGCAAGGCGCGGTACGAGCCCGGGCAGGCGCTCGTGCGCGGGCTGGCGGCGATGGGCCTGGCCTTCGTGCCCCTGCTGCTGGCCACCGCCGTGCCCGTACCGGAGTCCCGGATCGGGCTGTGGCTGCTCGCGGCGGTTCCACCGACGCTGGCCGCGCTGCTGCTGGCCATCGGCACGATGATCGCCTACCCGTTCGAGATGGACACCATCGTCCGCCTCTCCGGTGACCGCCTCGTCGCCACCCACTACGGGCTGTACAACACGATCTGCGGCATCGGTATCACCGTCGGGAACCTCGGCACGGGCGCCGCGCTCGACGCCGCGCGGGCGGCCGGGATGCCGGCGCTGCCGTGGATCTCGCTGATCGCGCTCGGCCTGGCCTGCGCTGCCGCGCTGTACGGGCTGCATCGCACCGGCCGACTGGCGGCGCAGCCCGCCTCCGAGCCGCTGACCGCGACCGTCTGACCCGCCGGTCCTCACAACCAGGGGCGGGGCACCGCACGGTGCCCCGCCCGTCACAACTGACGCGACATGCGCCCACCTCGACGCCACCGAGTAGGGCGACAAGAGGCGTACGAGGGCCCGGACTCGTCCGAACCCGAGCGGTGGCGGCTCTGTGCCAAGTAACTTAGTAGTATCCCGGTGGGCCGAGTACGGAGGGCGAGTTGACCATGAGCGGGCGGCTGCGGGCAGGTGGGGCCTTCGGGTACCTCCTGCTGGTCGTCATGCTCACGCTGGGCGTGTTCGCCATGCACACGATGGGCCACCCGGAGGAGTCGTCCGGGCACGGCATGGGTGGTGCCGTCCCCGCTGTCGCGGGCGCGCACCACGACAGCTCGGCCCAGAACACCGCGCCCCTGGCCGAACCCGAGGTGACGGCCGGGCACGGGACCGCGGCGTCGGCTGCCAAGTCGCCGGTGCACGAGCTCCCGAGCGGCATGGACCCGATGTCCGTGTGCTTGGCGGTTCTCACCGTGTGGCTGCTCGGGCTGTTCCTCCAAGCGCTGGTGGTCCGCCGGCATGAGCGGCTGACCGCCCTTCTCGCTCGATCGATGGCCTTGGCGCGCCCCCGCACTCCACCGCCGAGACCGCTCCTCTCCCAGTTGTCAGTTCTGCGGATATAGGCCGAACCGTCGCGCGGCCCCTTCAGTGCTGCCCGCGCAGACGCCTACTCCGCACAGACAGAACCGACGACAAGAGGTATCTCGCACATGACTGCCTACAAGCACGCCCTCAACCGTCGCCTGAGCCGCCGTCTCGCGGTGGTGGGCGCCATCACAGCGGGCGGGCTGCTGCTCGCCGCCTGCGGCGGGAACGACATGGAGGGCATGGAGCACGGGAGCGGCAGCTCCGCCTCCGCCTCCCCCTCGCCGACGCAGGCGACGGGTGAGAACCCGGCGCCCGGCGCGTTCAACGACACGGACGTCATGTTCGCGCAGATGATGATCCCGCACCACGAGCAGGCCCTGGAGATGTCCAAGCTCGCGGACGGCCGGGCCTCCGACGCGGAGATCAAGACCCTGGCCGCGGAGATCGAGAAGGCCCAGGACCCCGAGATCCGGACCATGAAGTCCTGGCTGAAGGCCTGGGGCAAGCCGGAGTCCGCCGGGGAGAGCATGCCCGGCATGGACCACGGATCCGGCGAGATGGATCACTCCCAGATGTCCGGAATGATGTCCGACGAGGACATGAAGAAGCTCGAGGCTGCCAAGGGCACCGAGTTCGACCGGATGTTCGCGGAGTTGATGATCGAGCACCACAAGGGCGCGATCACCATGGCGGAGGACGAGCAGAAGAAGGGCCGTAACGCCACGGCCAAGAAGCTCGCCGCCGACGTCGTGAGCGCTCAGTCCGCCGAGGTCGAGAAGTTCGAGAAGATCCTCGACCGGCTCTGATCCGCATCTCCCACTGACCGCCCAGGGCTCCGAGGCACGCACCCGAGGAGCCCGGGCGGTCACCTCCCACGCCCCGAGGAACCATGAACAAGCGCCCTGCCGCCGTGGCAGCCACTGCCCTGGCTCTCAGCCTCACCTTGGCCGCATGCGCAGCCAGCGCAGACTCGACCGGCTCGGACACCACTTCAGGGACGACCGTCAGTCACATCCACGGTCTCGGACTGGACCCCGGCGACCAGCGCCTCTACGTCGCCACCCACGAAGGCATCTACACCCCCGGCCCCAAGGGGGAGCCCGAGCTGGTAGGAGACAGCAAGGACGACTTCATGGGATTCACCGTGGCCGACGACAAGACGTTCTACGCCAGCGGCCACCCGGCCTCCGGCGGCAACAAGGGACTCATCAAGAGCGCCGACGCGGGGAAGACCTGGAAGTCGCTGTCCCTGTCCGGCGAGTCCGACTTCCACGCCCTGGAATCCGCCCACGGCACCGTCTACGGCTACGACGCCACCAACGGCCTGGTGCGCACGACCAAGGATGGCGTCTCCTGGAAGGACGGGGCCCGGCTGGAAGCCATGGACCTAGCGGTCAGCCCCGGTGACCCCGGCGTAGTCCTGGCCACCACCGCCGAGGGCATCGCCCGCAGCAGCGACGGCGGAAAGACATTCGCCCCGGGTAAGGAGCCGGTGATGGCCTTCCTCTCCTGGACTGCGAAAGACGGCCTCTACGGCATCGACACCTCCGGCGGCCTCAACCGCAGCACGGACGGCGGCACCACGTGGAAGAAGGTCTCCACCGTGCCGGGCGGCCGGCCGCAGGCGCTCACCGCTGTCGGCGCGGAGCATGTCCTTGCCGCCACTCAGACCGGGGTGTTCGAGTCGAAGGACGGCGGCAAGGCCTTCAACAAGCGCCTGGCCGTTGCGTCGAGCGGCGGTCACTGAGCCGCGACGGGCGGTCAGGCAGCCATCATGACGAGCATGGCGCACATCGTGCCGCCCATGCCGATGTGCGCCGTCAGGGCCGCGCCCGCTGACGTACCCGTTGGGCGACGGCGGCTTCGGTGGCCCGCCGCCCCGTGGGCCCGGCGCTTGTCGCCTCCCGGTCGGGCCTGTCCCAGACGGAGATGGCCAGGGAAGCGGCGAACACCACGATCGCGTCGGGCAGGGCGAGGAGCCGCCGCGCCCACACGGACGCGACGATCGCGGCGGCCGGCCGGGCCGCGCTCACGACGGCCACGAGTGCGGCGACCGCCGCCGGCGTCCCCTTCAGGGCCGGGGCGGAAGGGGGTTGTTTCCCTGAGGGCGTCAGTCCTGTGGAGGGCGCACGCCGGCCAGGGTGACCGTGACCAGGCGCCGCGCGGCGGCCTCGGACGGCAGGGTTCGTGCCGCCGCCAGGGCGCTGAGGCAGTAGCGGGTGAGTTCGGCGGGCGGGATGTCGTCCCTGACGTCGCCGGCCTGTGCCGCCTCGGACAGCAGGTCCTGAATCATGTGGTGAAGATGCTGGTGCGCGTGGGCCAGGTGGCTGCCGCTGTCCTTGTGCAGGAACGCGCCCAGGTCCGTGTCGTGGTGGCTGTGGGAGCCCTGGTTGATGAGGGCGTAGGCCTCCAGGACCGATTCGAGGCGCCCACGCGCCCCGTCGGTCCGGTCCCTGACTTCCGTCAGGTGGGCGAGGTGACCGGCGATCTCGCGCGCGTGCCAGGCGTGCAGGATCGCTTCGACGTCCGGGAAGTACTTGTACAGCGTGGCCCGCCCGATGCCGGCCTTCCCGGCGATCTGAGACATCGTCACTGACAGCGGGCCGTTCTCGGCCGCCAGGGCGGCGGCGCTGTCCAGGATGGCGTCGCGCACTTCGCGGCGGTGCGCGTCGATCGTCTCGTTCCACAGCTTCGGCACGCGGAAAGCGTACGTGATGCCGACCACGTGACACTATGGATTGACAGCGACAAAGTGTATCGATAAAAGTTGGGGTCATACGAAGGGCACGAGGCCCAGGCGTGGGTGAGACAAGGAGCCCCTTCATGGTGGATCCGTCCGAGAAGCCGAATGCTCGCGGGAAGACCGGTGAAGGTCCCGGCCAAGCCCCGGCGGCGGGAATGCCGCGCTGGGTGAAGGTGTCCGGACTCGCGCTGATCGTGGTCCTTCTCTTCGTGGTCCTGCATCTGGCCACGGGATCGGGTGACCACGGTCCGGGCCGTCACCTCGGGGGAGAAGCTCCGCTCGTCGGCGTCACGGAAACCGCGGCCGGACCGAATGCGGGAGGCATCGGATGACCATGCCGCCCCGCCTGCGCCAGGCGGCCCTCATCGCGCACGTCACGTCCTCTGTGGGCTGGCTCGGCGCGGTCGTCGCCTTCCTGGCCCTGGCGGTGATCGGCATGACCAGCCGGGATCCCGCGACGGTGCGGGGCGCGTACCTCGTGATGGAGCCCGCCGCCTGGTACGTCCTCGTCCCCTTGTCCTTCGCCGCGCTGCTCACCGGCCTCGTCCAGTCTCTGGGCACGTCCTGGGGTCTCGTGCGGCACTACTGGGTGCTGTTCAAGCTCCTGATCAACGTGGTCGCCACCGGAGTGCTGCTGATCTACACGGGGACGTTCAGGTCCATGGCGCACCGGGCCGCCGATCCGGGGGCCGAGCTGGCGTCGGTGCGCAACTTCTCTCCTGTGCTGCACTCCCTGCTCGCGCTGGCTGTGCTGCTGGCGGCCATGGTCCTCGCGGTGTACAAGCCGCGCGGCGTCACTCCCTACGGGCAGCGCAGGCGGCAGGCGGAGCGTGAGAGCCGCGGCACGCCGGGCGCGCTGTCCGTCTCTCGGACGTGAGGTACCGGGACGTCACCGTTCACACCGCCGGCCGAGGGCGCCGCCCGGGATCCGCAGCTCTCCCCGCTTGCCGGTCTGCATATGCTCATGCAGAATCCTCAGCTACTGAATAGGCGAGGGGGAGCACGTCATGAGCGTGACCGACAGCCCTGCCGCGCGGCTGCAGGCGCTCTTCGAGGGCCACCGGCTGACGCCGACCCAGCGGCGCATCGCGCACAGCATGGTGCGACGCGCCGCCGACGTGCCGTTCCTGTCGAGCGTGGAGCTCGCCGAGCTGGCCGGGGTCAGCCAGCCGTCCGTGACCCGCTTCGCCGTCGCCCTGGGTTTCGACGGCTATCCGGCCCTGCGCCGCCACCTGCGCGAGGTCGCGCCCGCCGAACCCGCCGCGGACGCCGGGTCCTCCAACGAGTACCAGCAGGCCGTCGAGGCCGAGATCGAGAACCTGCGGCACCTGGCGGAGGCCCTGGCCGACCCCCGGCCGGTGCAACGGGCGGGGCGCCTCCTCGCGGCCTCCCGCCCGCTCCCCGTCCTCGGACTGCGGGCGGCGGCAGCCCAGGCGCACGGCTTCGCGTACTTCGCCGCCAAGGTCCACCCCGACGTACGGCTCCTCAACGAGGGCGGCACGATGCTCCACGACCGCATCGACGCCGTCGTCCGGGCCGGGGCGACCGCACTGCTGTGCTTCGCGCTGCCCCGGCACCCCCGCGAGGTCGTCGACACCCTCGACTACGCCGGACAGGCCGGGCTGACCGTCGTCACGGTCGCCGACTCCGCCTTCGCGCCGGTGGCCAAGGTGTCCGACGTGCTGCTCCCCGCCGCCGTCGGCACCGGCCTCGCCTTCGACACGGCCTGCGCCCCGATGCTGCTCGGTCGGGTCCTGCTGGAGGCGATGTGCGACGACCTGCCCGAGGCCCAGTCCCGCCTGGAGGAGTTCGACGCGAAGGCGGCTGCGCGGGGGCTGTTCGTGGACTGACGGCACGCACGGCGCCTTCTCAGATTCGTCTCACGTTGTGTCGCTAATGTGCGTCTCCTGAAACGCCCTTCAGACGCTTCGGAGACTGAACGGAGGCTGAACGTGACGCGCGGAGGACAAGGGCTGGCTCGGGTCGCCGTCGTCGTACGAGCGGGAGCGGCACCGTTGTGGTGGCTGGGTGTGTTCGCGGCGGGCATCGGCCTGTCGGCGCCGGGGCTGACCGGGCGCCGCATCGGCGTCCTGGCCGGCGCGGCGCTGTTCGTCCTGGCGATGGCCGTCGTGGCGTACGGACGCCGCAAGCGGTACGTCGCCCTGGCCGCGTCCGCGGCCCGTGCCGCCAAGCACGACGTACTCCAGGACCGCCATGTGACCGTACGCAACTGGCGCCGCGCCCACCGCTGGTGGCTCCTGCTCGCTTTCCTCGCCGCCCTGGGCAGCGCCTTCGCCGTACCGGCCGCGGGCGGCCTGCTCCTGGCCGGCTGCGGCGCCGGCCTGTGGCTGAAGGCCGCGTGGCTCGGCCGCCAAGAGCGCGCGGACGAGGTGCTGCTGTGGGTGCGCGTGGACTGGCTGCGCGGGGGCGCGGGCGGCCCCGCGGGCAAGCCGGTCAAGGGCTACCGCAGCACGGGGATCGCGGCGGGCGACGCGGCACCGGGCGGGGCAAGAAGGAAGACCCCGGCGCTCGTGTGAGCGGGGCTTGCTCGCGCACGGAGGGGCCTGGGGCTGTGCCGATTTGCGGCTCCGCCGCGCGGGCGCGACCAGTCACAACGAACGCGCAGCCGGGAGCTACGGAAGCCCCCACGGCGCCCGGCCGCCCACCAGCGCATCGACCTGCGCCCCTCCGGACTCCGCCACAACCTCCTCGACCGTCTGCGCCTTACGCACCACCGCGAAGGCGACACCCCCCTCGCTACCCGGCCCGAACCCGTAAACCCCGGGCCGGACAAGCGAGTTGTACGCGTAGTGATGCGCGAAGTAGTACGCCCCGGTGTCCAGCGCCGCCGCGAAGTCCCCCTGCTCCAGCAACGGCAGCGCACACCCCTCGGCCAGCAGGTCGCCCGAGAAGCACGCCGGTCCGGCCACGTCCTGCACCACGGCCGGACCCACCTTCGGGCGCCCCTTGGAGTCGTACGCGGCGATCCTCAGCGGCCAGACCCCCGGCGCGTACACCGTCCGCGTCGCGACCTGCACGCCCGCGTGCGTGACCGCCACCGGCCGGCCGCCCGCGCTCTTGGCGTACTCGACCCGCGCCACGACCGTCCCGTGCTTCGCCAGCAGTGACCGCCCGAACTCCGTCACCAGTCCGTACCGCCCGTCGAACAGCCCGGGTACCTCCTCGGCCAGCATCCGCGCGTACTGCGCGTACGTCGGCGTCGTCGCGTCCGACGCGAAGTTCACCGGCAGCCCGCCGCCGATGTCGAGCGTGTCGACCTGCCGCCGCCCGGCCCGCCGGTTGATCTCCTCCGCCAGCTCGTACGTCGTGGCCACGCCCCGCGCCATCAGGGACAGCGGGACCCCCTGGGACCCGGTGTGCGCGTGCAGCCGGGTCAGCCACGGCCGGTCCAGATACGCCCGGACGACCCACTCCCGGGCCCCCTCGTCGCGCAGCGCCACCCCGAACTTCGACGTGGCCGTGGCCGTGGACGTCGACTCGATGGAACCCCCGCCGATCTGTGGATTCACCCGTATCCCGAGCGGGGAGCGGCTGGCCGCGATGGGGGCACCTCCCACGCCTTTCGGGCTGTGGGGGATCATCAGGCCGTCGATGCGGTCCAGCTCCTGCGGATTGTCCGCGTTGACGGCGATGCCCAGCGCCAGCGCCTCGCGCAGCTCCCCGGGCGTCTTGGCCGGCGAGTCCAGCACCGTCATCTCCGGGCCCAGCCCCGCCGCCCGTGCCAGCGCCAGCTCGCCCGGGCTCGCCACCTCCGCGCCGACGCCCTCCTCGCGCAGCAGCCGCAGCACCGGCACCAGCGGGGTCGCCTTCACCGCGAAGGCGTGCAGCACGGGCGTGCCCGGCGCCACGACCGCGTCGAACGCCGCCCGCAGCTGCGCAGCCGACTCCCGGATGCCGATGACGTCCAGCAGCCCGACGATGGGGCTGTCGGGCCCGAGCAGCCCCTGCTCCACGGCGGCCCGTACCGCCTGCTCCCGCCGGGCCGCCCGCCCGGCGCCGGAGTCGCGTGCCTCTTCTGCCTCGATGTGTGCGCCCATGCATCCAGCCAAACATTCATGGCACCGCCACGCCGACCCCCGGACGTATTGACTAGCCCTATTCAGATGGCCAGGATGTGAATAACCGCAGCAACAATCCGCCGGGAGCACCACGCACCCACCAGGAGGCAGACCATGTCAGGACCCCGCCCTGTCCGAGCGCCGCGCGGCACGGAACCGAGCGCCCTGGGATGGCAGCAGGAAGCCGCCCTGCGGATGCTCCAGAACAACCTCGACCCGGAGGTCGCCGAGCACCCCGACAAGCTCGTCGTCTACGGCGGCACCGGCAAGGCGGCGCGCGACTGGCGCTCCTTCGACGCGATGGTGCGGACGCTGCGGGGGCTGAAACAGGACGAGACCATGCTGGTCCAGTCCGGCCGGCCCGTCGGCGTCATGCAGACCCACGAGTGGGCCCCGCGGGTCCTCATCGCCAACTCCAACCTCGTCGGCGACTGGGCGAACTGGGAGGAGTTCCGCCGCCTGGAGGCCCTCGGCCTGACCATGTACGGGCAGATGACGGCCGGCTCCTGGATCTACATCGGCACCCAGGGCATCCTCCAGGGCACCTACGAGACCTTCTCCGCCGTCGCCGCGAAGAAGTTCGGCGGCAGCCTCGCCGGGACGATCACGCTGACCGCCGGTCTCGGCGGCATGGGCGGCGCCCAGCCGCTCGCCGTGACGATGAACGACGGTGTGGCGATCTGCATCGACTACGACCCGCGCGCGATCGAGCGGCGCATCGAGCACCGGTACCTGGACGTGAAGGCCGACTCCCTCGACCACGCCCTGCGGCTCGCCGTGGAGGCCCGCGACGCCCGCCGCCCGCTGTCCGTCGGCGTCCTCGGCAACGCCGCCGAACTGGTGCCGCAGCTGCTCGCCATGGGTGCCCCGATCGATGTCGTCACCGACCAGACCTCCGCCCACGACCCGCTGGCCTACCTGCCCCTGGGCACCGCCTTCGAGGACATGGCCGACGCCGCCGCCAAGGACCCGGCCGGCTTCACCACCCGGGCCCGCGAGTCCATGGCCCGGCACGTCGAGGCCATGGTCGGCTTCATGGACGCCGGCGCGGAGGTCTTCGACTACGGCAACTCCATCCGCGGCGAGGCGCAACTCGCCGGATACGAGCGGGCCTTCGCCTTCCCCGGCTTCGTCCCCGCCTACATCCGCCCGCTGTTCTGCGAGGGCAAGGGCCCCTTCCGCTGGGCCGCCCTGTCCGGCGAGGCCTCCGACATCGCGAAGACCGACAGGGCGATCCTCGACCTCTTCCCGGAGAACGAGTCCCTGGCCCGGTGGATCCGCATGGCCGGGGAGCGGGTCCACTTCCAGGGCCTGCCCGCCCGTATCTGCTGGCTCGGCTACGGCGAGCGGGACAAGGCCGGTGAGCGGTTCAACGACATGGTCGCGAGCGGGGAGCTGGCCGCGCCGGTCGTCATCGGTCGCGACCATCTCGACTGCGGCTCCGTCGCGTCTCCCTACCGGGAGACCGAGGCCATGCTCGACGGGTCCGACGCGATCGCCGACTGGCCGCTGCTGAACGCCATGGTGAATGTGGCGTCGGGGGCGTCCTGGGTGTCCCTCCACCACGGGGGCGGGGTCGGTATGGGGCGGTCGATCCACGCGGGGCAGGTGACGGTGGCCGACGGTACGCAGCTGGCCGGCGAGAAGATCCGGCGGGTGCTGACGAACGACCCCGGCATGGGGGTCATCCGGCATGTCGACGCCGGGTACGACATCGCTGAGTCGGTGGCTCAGGAGAAGGGCGTCCGGGTGCCGATGCGTGAGGGTGACTCGGCGTGACCGCACCGAACGGCGACGCTCCGGTGGGGGCGGGCACATCGCTGCCGTCCGCTCCCGTCGGCGGCTCCTTCCACCAGATGTGGCGCGACCTGCTCCCCCTCGGCCGCCACCCCGCCTCCAACGGCTACCGCCGCTTCGCCTGGACCCGTACCGATGGCGACTGCCGGGCCTGGTTCGAAGAACAAGCCGCTGCCCGGGGGCTGCGCTACGAGGTCGACCGGAACGGGAACCAGTGGGCCTGGCTCGGTGACCCCGCCCTCGGGGACGCCGTCGTCACCGGGTCCCATCTCGACTCCGTGCCGGACGGCGGCGCCTTCGACGGCCCCCTCGGAGTCGTGTCCGCCTTCGCCGCGCTGGACGAACTGCGCGGCCGGGACGCGCGGTTCACCCGGCCCCTGGGCATCGTGAACTTCGGTGACGAGGAGGGCGCCCGGTTCGGACTCGCCTGTGTCGGGTCCCGGCTCACCGCCGGGCAGCTCACCCGCGAGCAGGCGCACCGGCTCACCGACGGCGACGGCGTGACGCTGCCGCGCGCCATGGAGGCCGCCGGACACGATCCCGACGCCATCGGGCCCGACCCCGAGCGGCTCGCCCGCATCGGCGCCTTCGTCGAGCTGCACGTCGAGCAGGGACGCGCCCTCGACCTGTCCGGCGACCGGGTCGGCATCGCCAGTGCGATCTGGCCGCACGGCCGGTGGCGGTTCGACTTCCGGGGCGAGGCCAACCACGCCGGCACCACCCGGCTCGCCGACCGGCGCGATCCCATGCTCTCCTACGCGCAGACCGTCCTCGCCGCCCGCCGCGAGGCCGAACTCGCCGGTGCAGTCGCCACCTTCGGCAAGATCGCCGTCGAGCCGAACGGCGTCAACGCCATCCCCTCCCTCGTGCGCGGCTGGCTCGACTCGCGCGCCGCCGACCAGGACAGCCTGGACGCCGTGGTCGCCGGCGTCGAGAAGGCGGCCGGGGAGTACGCCGCCGCCCACGGTGTCGATCTCGCCGTTGTCCGCGAGTCGTTCACCCCCGTCGTCGAGTTCGACCACACCCTGCGCGACGAACTCGCCCGCATCCTCGGCAAGGACACCGACCTGACCGTCCCCGTCCTCGGCACCGGCGCCGGACACGACGCCGGGATCCTGTCCGGGAGCATCCCGACCGCCATGCTGTTCGTGCGCAACCCCACCGGCGTCTCCCACTCACCGGCCGAGTTCGCGGCCGAGGACGACTGCGTGGCCGGGGTCCTCGCGCTCGCCGACGTACTGGAAGGACTGGCGTGCAGGTGACCACAGCAGCCACGCGCACGTACTGGCTGGAGCACGCCTGGCTCGGCACCCACGTCGAGCCGGGCGTCGCCCTGGACGTGAGGGACGGTCGCATCACCGCCGTTAGGACCGAGGTCACCACCCCGCCCCCCGGAGCCGAGGTCCTGCGCGGCCTCACCCTCCCCGGACTGGCCAACGCCCACAGCCACGCCTTCCACCGCGCCCTGCGCGGCACCGTCCAGGTCGGCTCCGGCACCTTCTGGACCTGGCGCGAGGTCATGTACGCCACGGCCGCCCGGCTGACCCCGGACAGCTACCACGCCCTCGCCCGCGCCGTGTACGCCGAAATGGCCCTGGCCGGCATCACGGCGGTCGGCGAGTTCCACTACGTCCACCACGCCCCCGGCGGCACCCGCTACGCCGACCCCAACGCCATGGGCGAGGCCCTGATCGCGGCCGCCGCCGAAGCCGGGATCCGCATCACCCTCCTCGACACCGCCTATCTCTCCGCCGGCTTCGGACAGCCGCCCACCACCCCTCAGCTCCGCTTCTCCGACGGCACGGCGGAGGCCTGGGCCGAACGCTGTTCAGTTCTCAAGGAACGAGATCACGCGCGGATCGGAGCGGCGATCCACTCCGTACGGGCCGTGCCCGCCGACCAGCTGGCGACCGTCGCGCGGTGGGCCGAGGAGCGGCGGGCCCCGCTCCATGTGCACCTGTCGGAACAGACGGCCGAGAACGACGCCTGCCGCCAGGCCCACGGCCGCACCCCCACCCGGCTGCTCGCCGACCACGGCGTGCTCGGCCCGCGCACCACCGGCGTCCACAACACCCACCTCACCGCCGAGGACATCTCCCTCATCGGCGGCAGCGGCACCGGCACCTGCATGTGCCCCACCACCGAGCGGGACCTCGCCGACGGCATCGGGCCCGCGGCCGCCCTTCAGCAGGCGGGCTCGCCGCTCTGCCTCGGCTCCGACAGCCACGCCGTGATCGACCTGCTCGAAGAGGCACGCGCCATGGAGCTGAACGAGCGCCTGCGCACCCGTGCCCGAGGGCACTGGACGGCGGCCGCCCTCCTACGGGCCGCCTCGGCGGACGGGCACTCGGCACTCGGCTGGGAGGACGCGGGCGCCCTGGAGCCCGGCGCGCTCGCCGACTTCACGACGATCGCGCTCGACTCGGTCAGGACGGCAGGGCCGCTTGTGCGGCTCGGGGCCGAGACGGCCGTATTCGCCGCGTCGGCAGCAGACGTGTCGCATACGGTCGTGGGAGGTCGGCACGTCGTACGCGACGGGGTCCACCGCCTCGTACCGGACGTGCCGAAAGCCCTCGCGGACGCCGTCGCAGCCCTGCGCGGATGACCCCGGGCCACCCGCCCGCGCCGCCCGCCGCCTCCCCCGGACCCGACCCCACCGCCGACCAGGCCACCAAGGACGCCATGAGCAACGCGACGACCGTCAGCCCCGCCCACTCCGCGAGCACCGCAAGCACGCTCATCACCAACATCGCCGCCCTGGTCACCAACGACCCCTCCCTCGGATGGGGGTCCCCCCGCTCGAGTAAATTCGAGAGTGGGGGAGGATCCCCCCTCGGACTGATCCAGGACGCGGCCGTCGTCATCGAAGGCGACCGCATCGCGTGGACCGGTGATCAAAGCAAAGCACCCGCCACTGACAATCGGGTCGACGCCGGCGGCCGGGCGGTCCTCCCCGGCTTCGTCGACTCCCACTCCCACCTCGTCTTCGCGGGCGACCGGACGCAGGAGTTCAACGCCCGGATGTCGGGGCGGCCGTACAGCGCGGGCGGCATCCGCACGACCGTCGCGGCCACCCGGGCCGCCACGGACGAGGAACTGGAGGCCAACGTCGTCCGTTACCTCGCCGAGGCCCTCCGCCAGGGCACCACCACCTTCGAGACGAAGTCCGGCTACGGCCTCACGACCGAAGACGAGTCCCGCGCCCTGCGCGTCGCCGCCCGTCACACCGACGAGGTCACCTACCTCGGCGCCCACATCGTCGCCCCCGAGTTCGCCGAGGACCCGGCCGCCTACGTAGCCCTCGTCACCGGCGAGATGCTCGACGCCTGCGCCCCGTACGCCCGCTGGATCGACGTCTTCTGCGAGAAGGGCGCCTTCGACGGCGACCAGGCCCGCGCGATCCTCACCGCCGGCGTGGCACGCGGCCTGCACCCCCGTATCCACGCCAACCAGCTCTCGTACGGCCCCGGCGTGCAGCTCGCCGTCGAACTCGACGCGGCCAGCGCCGACCACTGCACCCACCTGACGGAGGAGGACGTCGACGCCCTGTCGAACAGCCGCACGGTCGCCACCCTCCTCCCCGGCGCCGAGTTCTCCACCCGCGCCGAGTGGCCGGACGCCCGCCGCCTCCTCGACGCGGGCGTCACCGTGGCCCTCTCCACCGACTGCAACCCGGGCTCGTCCTTCACCTCGTCCGTCCCGTTCTGTATCGCGCTCGCCGTACGGGACATGGGCATGACCCCGGACGAGGCCGTCTGGTCGGCCACGGCGGGCGGCGCCGCGGCCCTGAGGCGCACCGACATCGGCCGCCTCACCCCGGGCGCGTACGCCGACCTGATGCTCCTCGACGCCCCGAGCCACGTCCACCTGGCCTACCGGCCGGGCGTCCCGCTGGTCACCGGAGTCTGGCGGCGCGGGGAGCGGGTGCTCTGACCAACGAACGCACACGAAGGTTGTGCACGATTTCCATACCGTGTGCATAACGAGTGCATGAGAAAAGGGAGTTGACGACCCGCCACACCAACCTGGTTCGTACATAACGGACTTGACCCCCCTCACGGCGCGGCGGAAGATCGCGCCAGTCGCTCCGCGCGCACCCTGACCATGCGCCGGCCGCACGCGACGAGGGGGTCTTCTTCGGCACGGCCCCCGACGGGGGGTGCCGTTCCATGCGCGGACGCGTCGGTGTGAGCTGTGCACCGCCACGATGACAGCGCTAGGGCGCCGGCCTGATCGAGATCGACAACAACATCGTGTCCGGGCGGGACTTCGGCCAGAGCGACTTCAACCCCGGGGCCGAACTCGGCGGGCTGGACACGAACCTCGACAAGGACGCCTACGCGGCTGGGGACAGATCTGGGCCCGGGTCACCATCGACGCCCGCAACCACTGCATGCAGCAGGGCATCATCAACGGCACACCGCTGACCGACGCGGACGAGCGGGACGTGTGGAACAAGCTCCACGACGACCAGGAGTACAACGTTCGCTCGGTCGCGTACCTGACGGTCTGCAACGCCCACCAGCTCGGTATCGCCCGGCCGAGCCCGACCACCAGCCTCGCCGACACCCAGGCCCTGCTCGCCCGGTACAACGGCACCGGTGCGCGGTCGCTCGGTACGGCCGCGAACTGATCGGTCTGTACCGCGTGCTGGAGAATTACAACGCGCTGTCGCGCGGCAACTGACGACCTGCGCGTACGGAGGAGCGGGACGGATGGCAAAGCACTGGTCGGCACCGCTCCTGGTGAACCTGCTGCTCGGAATCCCGGCGGTGGTGCCGATCTGGTTGCTGTGGTACCTCGCGGTGAACTGGCCGCTCGCCGAACTCGGGCTGACGGTGCGGGAGCCGACGGAGAACGACGGGATGGCGCTCTGGCTCGTGATCGTCATTCCCGTCGTCACGCTGTACGGCCTGATCTGGTGGCTGGCCAACAGCCCCCTCCGGCGCCGCACCGCGCTGGCTCCGCGTACGTACTGGCTGCTGAGCGTTCTGGCCCCCTGCCTCCCGACGGTCGTCCTCATCCTCATCCCCTGAGAAAGGAACAGCAGACGTGCAGCACGACATGCGCAACGCCGTATCGAGACCAACCCTGGTGAGGACCGCCGGCGTGATCACGGCCGCTGCGGCGGTCGGCTCTCTCGCCACGGTCACCGCCACGGCCGCCCCCGCCGCTCCTCTCGGCGCCCGGAAGAAGGCCCCCACCTCCGCCAACGGCCGGCCCCTGGAGTAGCAGGCCAACCACGTCTCCACCGTCTGGACGCGCCCCGTCTCGGGCACCGGCCTGGAGGTCGACATGCGGATCGGCGACGTGGAGGCGATCCTGCTCCATGCCGTGCGGCGCTACCACTACGGGCCCCGCGTGGACCTCGCGGGCTGGCAGCGGATCGACGGCCTGAAGAAGAGCGAGCCGGAGTCCAACCTCGCCTCGGGGACCGCGGTGCGGATCCGCCCGGGCGCGGGCGCGAGCGGCAGTCTCTTCCCGCTCCAGGTGCTGACGGTGCGCGACATCCTCGCGGACTGCGAGGGCGTGGTGCGCTGGGGCGGCGACGACGATCCGGTCGACGAGTCGCTGTTCTACATCGACCGCGGCCTGGACGACGCGTCGGTCCGTGAGCTGGCCGACCGGCTGCGGCTGGCCGAGGCCACGCCCGGCGAGGGCGCCGGAGCGATGGTGGACGTGCTGGCCCCGTCCCGGAGGGACCGCGCGAAGCGGCTGGTGAAGGAGCAGCGGGCGAGCTGAGCCCTTAGGAGACGCGCCCGGGGGGCGGACCGTTCGGTCCGCCCCCGAAGGACAGCGTCACCCGGTACGGCGTTGTCCGGTGAGGATCACTCCTCGACGGTCAGCCCCTTGCGCAGCCGTACCAGCGTCCGCGACAGCAGCCGCGACACGTGCATCTGGGAGATGCCCAGTTCCTCGCCGATCTCCGACTGGGTCATCCCCGCGACGAAGCGCAGCGAGAGGATCTTCCGGTCGCGCGGCGGAAGTTCGGCGATCAGCGGCTTCAACGACTCGACGTACTCGATGCCTTCGAGTCCGTGGTCCTCGTAGCCGATGCGGTCCGCGAGCGCGCCCTCGGAGTCGTCCTCCTCCGGCTGGGCGTCCAGCGAGGAGGCGGTGTAGGCGTTCGACGCGGCCATGCCCTCGACGACCTCGTCGTTGGAGATGTCGAGGCGCTCGGCCAGTTCGGTCACCGTCGGGGCGCGGTCCAGCTTCTGGGCCAGCTCGTCACCGGCCTTGGCCAGGTCGAGCCGCAGCTCCTGGAGCCGCCGCGGAACGCGCACGGACCACGAGGTGTCGCGGAAGAAGCGCTTGATCTCGCCGACGATGGTCGGCATCGCGAACGTGGGGAACTCGACACCCCGAGACAGCTCGAAGCGGTCGATCGCCTTGATCAGGCCGATGGTGCCGACCTGGATGATGTCCTCCATCGGCTCGCTGCGGGAGCGGAACCGGGAGGCGGCGAACTTGACCAGCGCGAGGTTCAGTTCGACGAGCGTGTTGCGGACGTACGAGTACTCGTGCGTGCCTTCCTCCAGCGACTCGAGGCGCTCGAAGAGGGTCTTGGACAGCGCCCGTGCGTCGACCGCGTCGACTTCCTCGTACGGGGGGATGTCCGGAAGTCCGGCGAGAAGGTCGTCCTGTGTGACGAGCATCTCGTCCTGCTCGATGGGATCCAGATGTTCCGGAGGGGGTGTCGACGTCGCTTTCTGGGTACGCGATGCGTCGAGCCGGGGTGACATGATGTCCTCCATCGTTCTCGGCATATGGCTGCCGGAGCCAGTACGTGCACTGCGGTGTGCGGCGCCTCCAAAGCCGGCCGTGGTCGGTTACGTGTCCTTACTAGGCCTACCCGCTTTCCCGAGCCCACCGCAAGTGCGTTCTGTGTGCATATGTCCGTTTGTGTGTGGTTGTTCGGGTGTCGAAGCGTGGCGGGAAGGCGTAGTGTTCGAGGGCGTCAGCAGCAGTCACGACGTCGGGAGAGAGAGACGGCATGGACCGCGGGACAGTCGGCAGCGCACAGTCTGGCCGGCTTCTGGTGGAGGTGCGGGAAGAGGGCTCTAACGCCGTCGTGACCCCGGCGGGTGAGTTGGATCACCACACCGCCGATCTGTTGCGTGAGCCACTCGAGGACTGCCTCTCCAAGGGATTCAAGCGCCTGGTCATCGACTGCGCGCGGCTGGAGTTCTGCGACTCCACGGGGCTCAACGTGCTCCTTGGCGCGCGACTGAAGGCCGAGGCCGCCGGTGGTGGCGTGACGCTCGCCGGGATGCAGCCGGTAGTGGCACGCGTGTTCGAGATTACTGGCGCGGATGCGGTCTTCAGTGTCCATGACACGCTTGAGGCGGCCCTGGCCGACGAGTCGGGCTGACCGGCGGTGCGTCCGCGCGCCGAGCCTCGGCCATCCCCCTGTGACCGGTGCCCTACCCCAGTCACGCCTTTCGTGCCGAATACGGGGGTGTTCTGCCCGTCCGCCCGGGCAGGAGACATCCTGAAACGGTCGGCCATCAGGGCGGCGGGGGCGCCGCGAAACCGTCGTGCCGCGCACTGCGTGACTGACTGTGTAGTGGATTTTCTGAAATCGTGAACTGGTGAATCGGTGAGGTGAAGCGCTGATGAGCACCACCCGGCCCTACTCGCCGGGAGACCGCGGGCCGGAGCCCAGCGGCGCTTCCGGGGCGTCCGAGGGTGGCGTACCGGCGGGCGGTGCGCCCGGCGAGGGCGTGGCCGCACCGGGCGGAGCCGCGGCGCCCCCGGGGGGCCGACAGGTGCGCCGGCTGAGCTTCGACGGGGCGAGCGGTGTCGTTCCGCTCGCCCGCGACTTCACCCGCCAGGCGCTGTACGCGTGGGGCTGGCTGCCGGCCGCCTCCGCGGACCAGCGGGCCGCCGCCGAGGACGTGCTGCTCGTCGTCTCCGAACTGGTCACCAATGCCTGTCTGCACGCCGAGGGGCCGGACCAGCTGTGGATCACCTGCGACAACAAGGTGATCCGCATCGAGGTCGCCGACCGGGGCACCGGCCAGCCGTCACCCCGCACCCCGCACCGGGCCGGTCGCCCCGGCGGCCACGGCATGTTCATCGTCCAGCGGCTGTGCCTGGACTGGGGCGTCGTCCGCACGCCGGGAGTCGCCGGCAAGACGGTGTGGGCCGAACTGGGAGCGCCTGCCTGATCCGCGGGTGTTGCGAGCGCGCCAGGTGCAGGTTCCCGGGCCGTCCGGGTGAACGATGAGCGGGCGATTCGCCGGCTACTGCCTGGCCGCCCCCACGAAACCTCCGCCGCACATCCCGCCGTCCGTCACTCACCACACGCCGGATCGCCACGGATCCGGCGCGCACTGTCTCTTCCTTCCTCGACGTCCCGGGCGTACCTTGACGGCCCGATCTGATACCCCGTCAGGAACAGGAAGGGGAGCGGCACCGTGTCGTACCGGAATCGAACCGCCGCGCTCGCGTCCGCCGCGGCCCTGGCCGGCTCGGCGGTGTTGATGGCCGCCCCCACGGCCCGGGCCGAGGTCGTCGACGTCAACTACCAGTGCAAGACGCCGATCGGCGACAAGAGCGCCGTCTCGCCCATCGACATCAAGGGTGTCAGGAGCGGCAGCGGCTACCGCATCACCATGTCCTGGCAGAAGGGCGTCTCCTCCAGCCCGGTCGAACTGGGCAAGGGCGCGATGACGCCGAGCGCCACCATCGACCTGGGCGGCGCGGACAGCGGCACCCTGACGGTGACCGGCCCCGCCAACGACGCCGCGATCCCCGCCAACACGCCGATCAAGATCAACGACCTGAGCGGTACGTACACGCCGAAGAAGAGCGGCGAGGTCACCTTCACGGCCGGCGTGCTCACCATCAAGGCGCTCGGCACGACGACCACGTGCACACCGACGAACGACCCGGGCCCGTCCCTGACCCTCGACGTCACGGCCGCGAGCGGTGGCGGTGCCACCGGCTCCACCCAGGGCGGCGGCTCCGGTTCGGGCTCCGGCTCCGGCGCCGAACTCCCGCAGACCGGCCCCGAGGACTCGGCCGTAGCCCTCGGCACCCTCGGCGGGACGGTCCTGCTCGCCGGCACGGCGGGCGCCCTGTGGCTGACACGACGTCACCAGGGGGCCTAGGGATGCCCGCAAAGTCCCGCCTGCCCTGCGGGTGGACGACGGGACTCGGCGGACCCCTCCAGGGCCTCTGCGAAGGTCCGCCTGCCGTGCGCAGCCCGGCACGCCGAGAGCGCGCACCGGACGCCGCCCGGCCGCCCTTCGCGTGACGACACCGCTTTCGCAACAGGCCCTGGTACGCCACCGAGCGCACGCCCGTACGACCGCTGGAGCCGCCGATGCCGTACGTCGCCCGTGTTCCGTACCTGTCACTGTCCCTCCTGCTGGTGCTCCTGCTGGGTCTGGCGGGCGCCGGGGCCGCCGGAGCGGTGGACCGGCCCGTCGTCGAGCTGTCCAAGGCCCAGGCCGGGACGGGCGGTTCGGTCACCGTCACCGGCAGCGGCTGGCGGCCGCGGGCCCTGCTGACGCTGCTGGTGTGCGGGCAGGCCGAGCCGTCCCGGGGCGTGACCGGCGGCACCAACTCCTGCGCCAACGCCGACGGCCGGGCCGTCACCACCGACGCCGAGGGGCGCTTCCGCCGTGAACTGCCCGTTGTAGAACCGCCCGTGCCGTGCCCCTGCGTGGTGCACGTGGCGACGGTGACCGGGGCCGGGGCCGAGGCCGACGCGGTCCTCCAGGTCGCCGGGCACGCCGTCGAGCCGCTGCCCGCGGACCGGGCCGGCGGGCGGCTGTCCCTGCTCGCGGACACCCGGCTGCGCGGCTCCGGCGGGCTGCTGACCTGGTTCGGCTCCCCGCCCGCCCGGACGCTCGTGGTCACCGTCGGCAACGTCGGGACGTCCCCCGTGAAGGACCCCGTCTTCCAGGTCGGCACCTCCCACGGCGTATTCGCCCCGCAGTGGCAGGACCAGCGCTGGCGCGGCACGATCCGGCCCGGCGGGAAGGCGCGCATCGAACTCCCCGTCGAACTCGCGGCCGGGGCGCACGGCGACTACACCGTGTCCCTGAAGTACGGCGGCAAGGTCCTCGCCGAACACCCCTGGGGCGTGGGCCGCCCGTGGGGCGTGACCCTGTTCTGGGTCCTCGTCTGCCTGGTCGTCCCGGCGGCGCTGTTCCGCGCCGGCCTGGCCGTCGTGGACCGCGTACACCCCCGCCACGCCGTCCACGCGGCCCGCCCGCCCCGCCGCCGGCGGCTGCGCCTGCCCGCCGCACGCCGGCCCCCGGCACTGCCGTGGGTCGCCCCGGACGCCGAACCGCCCAGATCGACGAAGGCATGAAGAGCATCGTGAAGAACACAAGGACATGACGAAGGGCCGCCGCACCACGCAGGTGCGACGGCCCCTCTCAGGCTCAGGCGATCAGCGGACGTCGCCCATGAGCCCCTTGACCTTCTTGCGGAACATGTACACCGCGAAACCGGCGACCACGGCCAGCGCCGCCTCCAGCGCCACGAATCCCGTCCGGTCCAGGTTGATCCCGCCGACGGCCGGGTTGGACAGCAGCGCGGTGACGGAGTCGCCCGCGGTGACCGCGAGGAACCAGACGCCCATCATCTGCGAGGCGTACTTCGCCGGCGCCATCTTCGTCGTCACGGACAGGCCCACCGGCGACAGCGTCAGCTCGCCGACGGTCTGCACGAAGTAGACCGCGACCAGCCACATCGCCGCGGCCTTGTGACCGCCCTCCGCGATCGACAGCGGGGCGAGGAAGAGGAAGAAGGACACACCCACCAGCACCAGGCCGGAGGCGAACTTCACGATGGTGCTCGGCTCCTTGCCACGCCGGTTCAGCCACAGCCACAGCCAGGCGAAGACGGGCGCCAGGGCCATGATCAGGACCGGGTTGACCGACTGGTACCAGGAGACCGGGAACTCCCAGCCGAAGACGGTGTTGTCGGCCTTCTCGCTGGCGAAGAGCGACAGGGTCGAGCCGCCCTGGTCGTAGATCATCCAGAAGACGGCGGCGGCGACGAAGAACCAGACGTACGCCGACACCTTCGAGCGCTCGCCGGAGTCCAGGTCCTTGTCGCGCAGGATGCGGGTGATGACCAGGATCGGCACGATCAGGCCGAGGAGCGTGAGCGGGATCAGCGCCCAGTTCAGGGTGAAGTGGCCGGTGCCGCCGACCAGGCCGTAGAAGACCACGGCGACGGCCAGCCAGATCAGGCCCTTGCGCAGGGTGGCGGCCTTCTCGGCGGGCGACAGCGGGGTCGGGACCTCGCTGCTCCTCGGGTTCAGGTGGCGGCCGCCGAGCAGGAACTGGACGAGGCCCAGCGCCATGCCGAGCGCGGCCAGGGCGAAGCCCAGGTGCCAGTTGACGTTCTCGCCGACGGTGCCGATGACCAGCGGGGCGACGAAGGCGCCGAGGTTGATGCCGATGTAGAAGACGGTGAAGCCACCGTCCCGGCGCGGGTCCTCCGGGCCGTCGTAGAGGTGGCCGACCATCGTGGAGATGTTGGCCTTCAGCAGACCGGAACCGATGGCGACCAGGCCCAGGCCGACGTAGAAGCTCGCGGCCGCGGGCAGCGCCAGGCACAGGTGGCCGAGCATGATGACCAGGCCCGCGACGGCGACCGTCTTGCGGGGACCGAGCACACGGTCGGCGAACCAGCCGCCGGGCAGGGTGAGCAGGTACACCAGGGACAGGTACACGGCGTAGATCGCCGTCGCCGTGCCCGCGCTCAGGTGCAGGCCACCGGGGGCCACCAGGTACAGCGGGAGCAGGGCCCTCATGCCGTAGTAGGAGAACCGCTCCCACATCTCGGTCATGAACAAAGTGGCCAGTCCGCGGGGGTGGCCGAAGAAGGTCTTCTCGGAACCGGGGGTGCCCGGACGGGCCGAGTCCTTCGTCAGGCTGGACGCCATGGTCGTTCCTTGCTGGTCGGGACGCGCTCCGCGGCAGCGGTGGTGCGCCCGGTGGGGGGCTGCCGGCACCGGTGCGTACGGCCGTCCGCCCGACGCCTACGGGGGGTCCGCTCCGGGGCACGGAGCGGTGGGCGGTCGCCACCGGGGGCCACGCCTCTACGCGCGTATCCGCACGACGAGGCCCGGCCACAGGTCGTTTCCGGTTCGGGGCTGGTGGGGACCAGCCCGCACACAAAAGAGACCTCCAGGGGCAAACAGCCTCCGAAGGTCGCCATGGTGCTACAGGCGTTGATTCACCATACGGCAGGACACTGCCGCATATGGAAGGACTTGAGACACGGATCACAGGTGCCGGGGGAACCGTAAGCACCATTTCCATGGTCCTTACCGGGATCGCACCCCACAGTCGGAGGTTTATACGCATACCCGCGGAACGTAAGAAACGGGTGTGCCACGGGTAAGAATCAAGGCTTCCGGTCACACCCCAGCTCAGGGCCTCGCAGGTCTACCATCACCTCATGACCCGTGTACTGCTCGCCGAGGACGACGCGTCCATCTCGGAGCCGCTGGCCCGTGCTCTGCGCCGGGAGGGCTACGAGGTCGAGGTGCGTGAGGACGGACCCACCGCTCTCGACGCCGGAATGCAGGGCGGCGTCGACCTGGTCGTGCTCGACCTGGGTCTGCCCGGCATGGACGGTCTGGAGGTGGCCCGCCGCCTGCGTGGCGAAGGCCACAGCATCCCGATCCTCATCCTGACCGCCCGCGCCGACGAGGTGGACACCGTCGTCGGACTCGACGCGGGCGCCGACGACTACGTCACCAAGCCGTTCCGGCTCGCCGAGCTGCTCGCCCGCGTCCGCGCCCTGCTGCGCCGCGGTGCCGCCGAGCCGCAGCAGCCGCCCGCCACCCACGGCGTGCGGATCGACGTCGAGTCGCACCGCGCCTGGATGGGCGAGGAGGAGCTCCAGCTCACCGCCAAGGAGTTCGACCTGCTGCGGGTGCTGGTGCGCGACGCCGGCCGGGTCGTCACCCGCGACCAGCTGATGCGCGAGGTCTGGGACACGACCTGGTGGTCGTCGACCAAGACCCTCGACATGCACATCTCCTGGCTGCGCAAGAAGCTCGGCGACGACGCGGCCAACCCCCGCTACATCGCCACCGTGCGGGGTGTGGGCTTCCGCTTCGAGAAGAGCTGAGCCGCGGGGCAGGCACGGGTAAGCACGGGTAACAGGACATGCGCCGCCGACTGATCCAGTCCACGCTCGCCGTGGTCCTCGTCGTGATCGCCGTCTTCGGCGTCTCCCTCGTCATCGTCGAGACCAGGACGATCAGCAACAGCGCCCAGGAGCGGGTGGAGTCCGAGGCGGTCCGGCTGGCCAGCATCGTCGACAGCCGGCTCTTCGTCGCCCAGCAGGTCGACGCGGAGGTGCTGCGCAAGCAGGTCACGCAGGACCACTACTACGCGGTGATCCGGATCCCCGGGGAGGAGCCCATCGAGGTCGGCTCCAAGCCGTCCGGGGACGTGATCACCGCGACCGCGCCCGGCGAGGAGGGCGAGACGGTCACCGTCCAGGAGCCGCGCTCCTCGGTGACCCGGGAGGTCGGCCGCACCCTGCTGATCATCGGGCTGGTCGCGCTGCTGGCGGTGGTGGCCGCGGTGCTGCTGGCGGTGCGCCAGGCGAACCGGCTCGCGTCGCCGCTGACCGACCTCGCGGAGACGGCCGAGCGGCTCGGCTCGGGCGATCCGCGCCCACGGCACAAGCGGTACGGCGTGCCCGAGCTGGACCGGGTGGCGGACGTGCTGGACGGCTCGGCCGAGCGCATCGCGCGCATGCTGACCGCAGAGCGGCGGCTGGCCGCGGACGCCTCCCACCAGCTGCGGACGCCGCTGACGGCGCTGTCGATGCGGCTGGAGGAGATCACCCTCACCGACGACCCGGACACGGTGAAGGACGAGGCGACGATCGCGCTGACCCAGGTCGAGCGGCTCACGGACGTCGTGGAGCGGCTGCTGACGAACTCCCGCGATCCGCGCACCGGCTCCGCCGTCACCTTCGACCTCGACGAGGTCATCCAGCAGCAGCTCGCCGAGTGGCGCCCCGCCTACCGCAGCGCGGGCCGGGCGATCGTCAGCTCCGGCAAGCGGCATCTGGAGGCCGTGGGTACCCCCGGAGCGGTCGCGCAGGTGCTGGCCGCGCTGATCGAGAACTCCCTGATGCACGGCGGCGGCACGGTGGCGCTGCGCACCCGAGTCACCGGCAACCAGGCCGTCATCGAGGTCACGGACGAGGGCCCCGGCGTCCCCGCCGACCTCGGCGCCCGCATCTTCGAGCGGGCGATCAGCGGCCGCAACTCCACGGGCATCGGCCTGGCCGTGGCCCGCGACCTCGCGGAAGCGGACGGCGGCCGCCTGGAGATGCTCCAGACCAAGCCCCCGGTGTTCGCCCTGTTCCTGTCCCGCACGCCGGTCGGGAAGTCCCACGGCGGCGAGGACGAGCCGATGATCCGCTGACGCGGCTCAGGACACCCCCTACGGCACCCGCTCCCCGGCCCGCGACCGCCTGGCCCGTTCGCCCTTCAGGATCGATTCCGCGCCCGCCACCGCCTCACGGCCCGGAAGGGCGCGGAACACCCAGCTGCGGTACGACCAGAAGCGGAACAGCGTGGCGATGCCGATGCCGAGGAACTTGAAGATGTTGTTCTGGAGCGGGGTGTTCCAGCCGAAGCTGTACGTCGCCACGTAGAGGACGCCGTTCTCGATGACCAGCCCGACCGCGCTGAACAGCAGGAACAGGGACATCTCCCGCGTACGGCGGGTCTTGTCGCGGTCGCGGTAGGTGAAGTAGCGGAAGCCGACGTAGTTGAAGATGATCGCGACGACGGTCGCGATGACGCTCGCGCGCACCACCTGGAGGTCGGTGACATGCCGTACCAGGTTGAACACGAGGAGGTTGACCAGCACCCCGGCCCCGCCCACCGCGCCGAACTTGGCGACTTCGTGAACGAGCCGTCGGAGCCGCGAGGCACCATGTTCCATGGTCGTGCAGGCCCCCGTCCGTGGTTGGCGTCAACCCAGCCATGCTAACCACCCTCCCGCGCGATCTTCCTGCGGACGCGGGTGGACGGCCGGAGATGGTCCGGGCAGGGCCGGGGAGGGGCAGGAAACCGGCCACCCTGGCGCGGCCGATACCCTGGGGGAGTGACGTTCCCGGTAGTCGGCATGGTCGGCGGGGGCCAGCTCGCTCGTATGACACACGAGGCAGGCATCCCGCTCGGCATCAGGTTCAAGCTCCTCAGTGACACCCCGCAGGACTCAGCTGCGCAGGTCGTGAGCGATGTCGTCGTAGGCGACTACCGCGACCTCGACACGCTGCGCGAGTTCGCCCGCGGGTGCGACGTGATCACCTTCGATCACGAACACGTACCCACCGAGCACCTCAGGGCCCTGGAGGCGGACGGCATCCCCGTGCGCCCCGGCCCCGACGCGCTTCAGCACGCCCAGGACAAGGGCGTGATGCGCGCGAGGCTCGACGCGATCGGCGTGCCCTGCCCCAGACACAGAATCGTTTCCGATCCGCAGGACGTGGCGGCCTTCGCCGCGGAGGGCGACGGCTTTCCCGTCGTCCTCAAGACCGTCCGCGGCGGTTACGACGGCAAGGGCGTGTGGGTCGTCGACTCCGTCGAGGACGCCGCCGACCCGTTCAAGGCCGGTGTCCCGGTGCTCGCCGAGGAGAAGGTCGACTTCGTCCGCGAGCTCGCCGCCAACGTCGTACGCTCCCCGCACGGCCAGGCCGTCGCCTACCCGGTCGTGGAGTCCCGCCAGGTGAACGGCGTCTGCGACACGGTGATCGCGCCCGCCCCCGGCCTCGGCGAGGCCCTCGCCCTGCGGGCCGAGGAGATGGCGCTGAACATCGCCAAGGAACTCGGCGTCGTCGGCCACCTCGCCGTCGAGCTGTTCCAGACCCGCGACGGCCGCATCCTCGTCAACGAACTGGCGATGCGCCCGCACAACTCCGGCCACTGGTCGATGGACGGCGCCGTCACCAGCCAGTTCGCCAACCACGTCCGGGCGGTCCTGGACCTGCCCCTCGGCGACCCGCGCCCGCGCGCCAAGTGGACCGTCATGGTCAACGTCCTCGGCGGCGACTACCCGGACATGTACTCCGCGTACCTGCACTGCATGGCCCGCGACCCCCAGCTCAAGATCCACATGTACGGCAAGGACGTGAAGCCCGGCCGCAAGGTCGGCCACGTCAACACCTACGGCGACGACCTGGACGACGTGCTGGAGCGCGCCCGTCACGCTGCCGGCTACCTGAGAGGCACCATCACCGAATGAGCCCTGTTGTTGGCATCGTCATGGGGTCGGACAGCGACTGGCCCGTCATGGAGGCCGCCGCCAAGGCCCTCGACGAGTTCGAGATCGCCTACGAGGTCGACGTCGTCTCCGCGCACCGCATGCCGCGCGAGATGGTCGCCTACGGCGAGCAGGCCGACGGCCGCGGGCTCAAGGTGATCATCGCCGGGGCCGGCGGCGCCGCCCACCTGCCCGGCATGCTCGCCTCCGTGACACCGCTGCCGGTCATCGGCGTGCCCGTGCCGCTGAAGTACCTCGACGGCATGGACAGCCTCCTGTCGATCGTGCAGATGCCGGCCGGTGTCCCGGTCGCCACGGTCTCCGTCGCCGGTGCCCGCAACGCCGGTCTGCTGGCGGCCCGGATCCTCGCCGCGCACGACGAGGACCTGCGCGCCCGCATGCGCGAGTTCCAGCAGGAGCTGAACGACCAGGCCACCGAGAAGGGCAAACGCCTGCGCTCCAAGGTCGAGGGCGCGAGCGGCGGCTTCGGCTTCGGGAAGTGATCGCATGACGTCCCTCGACGACGCCCGCGCGCTCCTCGCCGAGTTCCCCGTCGCCGACGGGCACAACGACCTGCCCTGGGCGCTGCGCGAGCAGGTCCGCTACGACCTCGACGCCCGCGATGTCGCCGCCGACCAGAGCGCCCACCTGCACACCGACATCCCGCGGCTGCGCGCGGGCGGGGTCGGTGCGCAGTACTGGTCGGTGTTCGTCCGCACGGACTCGCCCGACCCGGTCGCGGCCACGCTCGAACAGATCGACTGCGTACGGCAGTTGATCGACCGGCACCCGCAGGACCTGCGGCCCGCGCTGACGGCCGCCGACATGACGGCCGCGCGCCGGGAGGGCCGGATCGCCTCCCTCATGGGAGCGGAGGGCGGCCACTCCATCGCCAACTCCCTGGGCACCCTGCGCGGTCTGTACGGGCTCGGCGTGCGCTATCTGACCCTCACCCACAACGACAACGTGGACTGGGCGGACTCCGCGACCGACGAGCCGCGGGCCGGCGGCCTCACCGCGTTCGGCCGGCAGGTCGTGCGGGAGATGAACCGGCTCGGCATGCTCGTCGACCTCTCCCACGTGGCGGCGACGACCATGCGCGACGCGCTCGACACGAGCTCCGCCCCGGTGATCTTCTCCCACTCCTCGGCGCGGGCCGTGTGCGACCACCCGCGCAACATCCCGGACGACGTCCTGGAGCGGCTGGCCGCGGGCGGCGGCATGGCGATGGTGACGTTCGTGCCGAAGTTCGTGCTCCAGGCCGCGGTCGACTGGACCGCCGCGGCCGACGAGAACATGCGCGCCCACGGCTTCCACCACCTCGACACCACAGCGGAGGCGATGAAGGTCCACCGCGCCTTCGAGGAGCGGCACCCGCGCCCCGTCGCGACGGTGGCCACGGTCGCCGACCACCTGGACCACATGCGCGAGGTGGCCGGCATCGACCACCTCGGCATCGGCGGCGACTACGACGGCACGGCCTTCACCCCCGACGGCCTGGACGACGTCTCCGGCTACCCGAACCTGATCGCGGAGCTGCTGGACCGCGGCTGGTCGAAGGCCGACCTGGCGAAGCTGACCTGGAAGAACGCGGTGCGGGTGCTCGACGCGGCCGAGGGCGTGGCACGGGGCCTTCAGGCCACGCGGTCGCCGTCCAACGCCACGATCGAGTCGCTCGACTCGCTCGACGGCTGAGCGTCGAGGGCGGGGTAGTCGGTGTAGCCGGTCGCCCCGCCCACGTACATGAAGTACCGGTCGCGCATCTCGTTCAGCGGCGCCCCGAGCCGGAGCCGGGTCACCAGGTCGGGATTGGCGAGGAAGGGCCGGCCGAGGGCTATCAGGTCGGCACCCGCGGCCAGCAGCGCCTCGGACGAGGCGAGCACCTCCCGCGGCGACATCTCCTTCAGCACCGGATTGCCGATGAGCACGCCCGGCCATGCGGCGCGCACCTTCCGGAACACCGCCGTGTCCGGGTCGGACCGCACCAGGTGCAGATACGCGAGCCCCAGCCCGCCGAGCCGCTCGACGAGCGCCGGGTAGATCTCCTCGGTCTCGCCCTCGTCGATGCCGTTGACGGTGTTGCCGGGGGAGACCCTGAGCCCCACCCGGTCGGCTCCGATCTCGGCGGCCACGGCCTCGGTCACCTCGGCCGTGAACCGGATCCTGGCGGCGACCGGCCCGCCGTAGCCGTCGGTGCGGAGGTTGGTGTTGCGGGCGAGGAACTGGTGCAGCAGATGGCCGTTGGCGGAGTGCACCTCCACTCCCTCGAACCCGGCGTCGATCGCGTTCCGGGCGGCGCGTGCGAAGTCGGCGACGGTGATGCGGATGTCCTCGGCGGTCATCTCCCTGGGCACCACGGCCGGCCGGTGACCCTCCGGCGTGAAGATCGTCTCGGGGAGCGGTACGGGCGAGGGAGCGACCGGCGTCAGCCCGCTGGTCGCGGGGTGGCCGACCCGGCCGCCGTGCTGGAGCTGGAGGAACATCCGGCCGCCCGCGTCCCGCACCGCGTCCGTGACCTGCCGCCAGCCGGCCACGTGCGCCTGGCTGTGGACGGCGGTGATGTTCGGGTACGTCTGCCCGACCGCGTTCGGCGTCGCGGCCTCGGCGATGATCAGCCCGGCGGAGGCGCGCTGGGCGTAGTACGTGGCCATGAGCGGGGTCGGAGTGCCGTCGGCCTCGGCCCGGTTGCGGGTCAGGGGCGCCATCACCAGACGGTTGGGCAGGTCCAGCCCGGAGAGACGAGCCGGTTCGAAGAGTGCTGTCGTGTACTGCGTCATGCCCGTACGCTAGAACCTGACACTCATGTCAGATTCAAGTCCGGGAGTGGACGTGCGGATCGGTGAACTGGCCCGGCGCACCAACGTGAGCGAGCGGTCGCTGCGCTACTACGAGAAACAGGGGATGCTCACCGCCGAGCGGACGCCCGGCGGGCACCGGGAGTACCCGGAGGCGGCCGTGGACCGGGTCATCCGGATCCAGGAGCTGTTCGCGGCGGGATTGTGCAGCGAGAAGATCGTCCAGCTGCTGCCGTGCATGCGGGACAAGGACGGCGGGCCCTCGGCCCGCGCCACGCCCAACCTGGTCGCCGATCTCACCGCCGAGCGCGCCCGCATCGACCGGATGATCGCCGACCTGGTCCGTTCCCGGGACACCCTGGACGAGGTGATCGAGGTGGCCCGGCTGCCCTGAGAGCGTCGCCGCACGAGGGCGGGACCGTACCCCGAACGCCCCGCCCACCAGGAACCCTTCAGCGCTCCATGCGACGGTGACCGTACCTCACGAACAACCGTACGGAGCCGCCATGGCAGACCTCCAGGACGACCTGCGCCCCATCGCCGCGGCCGGAGAGTTCGACGACCTGGCCGAGCCGTACCCCGACGAGGCCGTCATGGCGGCGGAGCCCTACGAGCCCGTCTGCGACCCGGACGACGAGCCGATGACCCGGGCCCGAGCCGTCCTCGCCGCCTACCCCGTGGCCGACGGCTACAACGGACTGCCCTGGGCGCTCAAGCGGCTGTCCTACTACGACCTGGAGGAGGGCGAGGGCACCGTCGACACGGACGTGCCCCGCCTGCGCCGCGGGCATGTGGGTGCGCTGTTCTGGTCGCTGCACCTGCCGGAGGGCCTGGACGGCGACCGGGCCGTCGGCGCCACCCTGGAGCAGCTGGACCTGGCCAAGGCCGTCGCCCGGACCTGCGACGAGGGACTGCGGCCGGTCTGCACGGCAGGGCAGGTCGCGGACGCCCGCAACTGCGGCCGCGTCGCCGTGCTCCTCGGTCCCGCCGGGGCCGCGGCCGTGGGCGACTCGCTGGGCATCCTGCGCCAGCTGCACTTCCTCGGCCTGCGCGTACTGACGCTGACCGGCGTGTCCTGGGCGAGCGACGCGGGGCTGACGCGGTTCGGCGAGGAGGTCGTGCGCGAGATGAACCGGCTCGGCGTGATCGTGGACCTCTCCGGCGCCTCCGCGCCGACCGTCCGCCGGGTCCTGAGCCTCTCCCGGGCGCCCGTGCTGTGCAGCCGCTCCGCCGCCCGCGCCCTACGCCCCCACCCGGTCAACCTCCCCGACGACCTGCTGGCGGAGCTGGGCGCGGCCAAGGGGCTGTGCCTGGTGCCGCTGACCGCCGAGCAGACCGGCCCGACCGTCCGCGACGTCGCCGACCATCTGGACCACATCCGGGCCGTGGCCGGTGCGCAGTGCGTCGGGCTGTCCGGCACGTACGACTCGGGCTCGGCCCACCCGCAGGGGCTCGGCGACACCTCCTGCTATCCGCGGCTGATCGCCGAGTTGCTGCGGCGCGGCTGGGACGAGGCCGACGTGGCCCTTCTGACCTGGGGAAACGTCCAGCGGGTGCTGCGCGGCGCCGACTTCACCGCCCGCGCCTCCCAGCAGCGACGCGAGCCGTCGGCGGCGACCATCTCCGAGCTGGACGGGTGACCGGCAGGCAGGTGACTCAGGTGGTGCGCTCGATCCGGCACAGGCAGAACGGATGCCCCACCGGGTCGGCGTACACCCGGAAGTCCTTCTTCTCGTAGTCCTCCCGGTCCAGCACCCGCGCCCCCAGCGCCAGCACCCGCTCCTCGGCCGCGTCGATCTCCTCCCAGGTCGACCCGCCGTCGAAGTCCAGGTGGAACTGCTGGGCGTCGCGGTCGGCCCGGGGCCACTCCGGCGGGGTGTACCCGGGCGAGCGCTGGAAGGCGAGCCGCGGCCCGTCGGGGATCCGCAGCACCACCCAGTCCGGGTCGTCGTCCTCGGGGGTGCCGCCCCCGACCTGCGCGTAGAAACGGGCCAGCTCGCGCGGGTCGGGGCAGTCGACGACGACGGAACGGAAACGTGCCACAGCGGACATGGGGCCTCCCGGTGTCAGCAGGCGCAGAGGCAGAACGGGTGCCCGGCCGGGTCGGCGTAAACCCGGAAGGTCCTTGTCCGGTCCTCGGCGTCCAGCGGCTTCGCGCCGAGCGCCAGCACGCCCTTCTCGGCCGCGTCCAGGTCCTCCACGTCCAGATCGAGATGGAACTGCTGCGAGTGGTCGGGCGACGGCCACTTCGGCGGCACGTACCCGGGAGCTTCCTGGAAGGCCAGCGCCGGTCCGCCCGGCACCTTCAGGTCGACCCACTCGCCCGAGTCGTCGGCCTCCACCGTGGGAGTGCCGCCGAGCACCTCGGCGTAGAAGCCGGCCAGTGCGCGCGGGTCGGGACAGTCCAGGACGACGACACCCAGCTTGGCGAGAGCCATGACTTCCTCCTTGAAATGGCTGTTACCCGTCAGCGTTACCTACACGGCCAAGTAACCGGTAACCGTTACTCCATGCTGTGCTATTGGCGGTAACCTCGCAAGGGGAAATCCGAGAGGTACCCGAGAGGTACGGTCCAGCCATGACGGAGAGATCGCCCGCGCCCGGCGGCCTGGCCCTGGTCGAGGCCCTGGTGAACACGCTGGACATCGAGTCGGGCGCCGACTCGCTGGACACGGCGGAGGGCCGGGCACGCTTCGGGATCACGCCGGACGAGGTCGGGGACGCCCGCGCACTGCGCGAGTCCCTGCGCGCGGCCCTGCTCGCCCACGCGGGCCACCCGCCGCACCGCGAGGTGACGCCGCTGGGCGAACTGCTGGCCGGGGCGCCGCTGCTGGTGGCGGTCGACCGGCGGGACGGCTCGGCGACCCTCGCCCCGGCCGACGAGAGCCCCCTGCTCTCCCGGGTCGCAGCCGCCGTCGCCGAGGCGCTGGTCGCGGGCACCTGGAGCAGGCTCAAGGCCTGTGAGGCCGCCGACTGCCTCTGGGCGTACTACGACCGCAGTCCGGCCGGCCGCGGCCGCTGGTGCTCGATGCAGGTCTGCGGGGCCCGGGCGAAGATGCGCCGCTACCGGGCGAAGGGCTGACCTGCGGCTGACTTACGTGAAGGCCTACGCCTCCTCCACCCGGGGCGCCCGGGGCGCCTGGGGAGCGGACGCCCGGGAGCCGACCGGGAGCAGGCACAGCACCGCTACCCCGGCGACGATGCCGGTCGGCACGAGCATGGGGCGAGGGGGCGGGTGGCAGAAGCGGTCGTCCGGGTCTGCGGCTGTTGCGCGACCTGTGCGGCCGGGGACGACGGGGACGCCTGCGGTGACTGGCCCACGGCCGCCGGGAAGACGGAGGACGGCGACGAGGACGGCATGCGTGTCGTCGGCGGCCTGTACGAGGCCGCCGACGCCTGCCCGGGCAGCAGCGGCAGGGCGCGGAGCGCCAGGACGGCGGACACGGCGCCACCCCGGGCCGTCCGCCGGGCCGCCCTCACGCGAACTCCGCCGCGACCAGCAGCCGAAACCGGGTGGCCACGGTGGCGCGGCGCAGCAGCCGGTACGGCAGCCGGGCACGCGGCGGAAAGCAGGCGGTCGTCGAACTCGTAGCGGAACGAGGGGTGTTCGGCGTCCTCCGACACGGTGAGGGAGGCCTCGCCGAGCGTGACGCGACGGCGCAGGAGCGGCAACGGTCCGCACCAGGCGGTGAGTTCGATGAGCGAGCGGCCGGGGGTCACGGTGTACCGGCCGGGCAGCCGGCGGTCGGCGCCGTCGCGCGGCTGTGGCGCGAGAGGGACCGTGGGCAGGGTGACGGTCGTCATCCCGGTCTCCTCGGAAGGCGGTTCCCGAAGCATGGCGATGGTGTGGAGAATGGAGCGGGCGCCGCTCCGGCCGGCTGAGCCCCGGCCGGAGCGGCGCCCACCCTGTTGTCGCGGACCGCGGTGGGCTTGAGCATCTGCCCGGCCCAGACCGTGTGCGTCTTCACGTGGCTGTCGTGGTTCAGCAGATCGGTCACCTGCTGTCCGGGCGACTCCTGTCGTACGTCCGGTCGGTCGGACTCAGGCGTTCGGCCGCCCCATCGCCCGGTACGTCCACCCGGCCTTGCGCCAGCGCTCCGGGTCGAGGGCGTTGCGGCCGTCGAGGATGACCCGGGCCGCCGCGACCTCGCCGAGGGCCTCGGTGTCCAGCTCCCGGAACTCCCGCCACTCCGTCAGGTGCAGCACGATGTCGGCGCCGCGTACGGCATCCAGCGCCGAGTCGGCGTAGCCGAGGGTCGGGAAGACGCGGCGGGCGTTGTCCATGCCCTTGGGGTCGTAGACCGTGACCTGGCCGCCCTGGAGGTGGATCTGCCCGGCGACGTTCAGTGCGGGGGAGTCCCGTACGTCGTCCGAGTCGGGCTTGAAGGTCGCGCCCAGCACCGCGACGCGCTTGCCGAGGAACGGCCCGCCGCCCAGCGCCTGCCGGGCCAGCTCCACCATCTGCCCGCGCTGGCGCATGTTGATGGAGTCGATCTCCCGCAGGAACGTCAGCGCCTGGTCGGCACCCAGCTCACCGGCCCGCGCCATGAAGGCGCGGATGTCCTTCGGCAGACATCCGCCACCGAACCCGATCCCGGCCCGCAGGAACTTCTTCCCGATCCGGTCGTCGTAGCCGATGGCCTCCGCCAGCTTGGCCACGTCACCGCCTGCCGCCTCGCACACCTCCGCCATGGCGTTGATGAACGAGATCTTCGTGGCGAGGAAGGAGTTCGCGGAGGTCTTCACCAGCTCGGACGTCGGGAAGTCGGTCACCACGAACGGCGAGCCCTCGGCGATCGGCGTGGCGTACACCTCCCGCAGCAGCTTCTCGGCGCGTTCGCTGCGCACGCCGACCACGATCCGGTCGGGGTGCAGCGTGTCGTCGACCGCGAAGCCCTCGCGCAGGAACTCCGGGTTCCAGGCCAGCTCGGCGTCCTCTCCGGCGGGCGCGTGCGCGGACAGGTAGGCCGCCAGCCGGTCGGCGGAGCCGACGGGCACGGTCGACTTGCCGACGACCAGGGCGGGACCGTGCAGATGCGGGGCGAGCGAGGCGAAGGCGGAGTCGACGTAACTCATGTCACAGGCGTACTCGCCGTGCCGCTGCGGGGTGTTCACGCAGACGAAGTGCACATCGCCGAAGGCACCGACCTCGGCCCAGTCCTGGGTGAAGCGCAGCCGCCCGCTGGAACCCTCGAAACCGGCGACGTGCCGGCGCAGCAGCTCGTCGAGCCCCGGCTCGTACATCGGGGCCTCGCCGCGCTCCAGCATCTCGATCTTCTCGGGCACGACGTCGAGGGCGAGCACCTCGAAGCCCAGCTCGGCCATGGCCGCCGCGTGTGTCGCGCCGAGATAACCGGTGCCGATCACGGTGATCTTCAGGGCCATGGGTGCTCCAGGGGTCTACGGCAGGTGCGCGCCCGAGCATAGCCGGGGCATGGGAACGCGCTTCACGGGGCAACTTTCCCGCTGTCGTCTAGGTCACGTATCCCTCTGGTGGGCGACCCCATAAACTTTTGATTACTTAACGGTAGTTAGCGTCACCATCGCAGCGTTTTGGAGCGTGAGAGACCTTGGCCGGATCGGCTGACTTCGACCTGTACCGCCCGTCCGAGGAGCACGACATGCTCCGTGACGCCGTCCGCTCGCTGGCCGAGGCGAAGATCGCACCGTACGCCGCCGCGGTGGACGAGGAGGCCCGCTTCCCGCAGGAGGCGCTCGAGGCACTGGTCGCGAACGACCTGCACGCCGTGCACGTACCCGAGGAGTACGGCGGCTCGGGCGCCGACGCCCTGGCGACCGTCATAGTGATCGAGGAGGTCGCACGCGTCTGCGCCTCGTCCTCCCTCATCCCCGCGGTGAACAAGCTGGGTTCGCTCCCGGTGATCCTCTCCGGCTCCGAGGCGCTGAAGAAGAAGTACATGGCCCCGCTCGCCAAGGGCGACGGCATGTTCTCGTACTGCCTGTCCGAGCCGGACGCCGGCTCCGACGCCGCCGGCATGAAGACGAAGGCCGTCCGCGACGGCGACCACTACGTCCTCAACGGCGTGAAGCGCTGGATCACCAACGCGGGCGAGTCCGACTTCTACACGGTGATGGCGGTCACGGACCCGGCCAAGCGCTCCAAGGGCATCTCCGCCTTCGTCGTCGAGAAGTCGGACGAGGGTGTCTCCTTCGGTGCCCCGGAGAAGAAGCTCGGCATCAAGGGCTCCCCGACCCGCGAGGTCTACCTCGACAACGTCCGTATCCCCGCCGACCGCATGATCGGCGAGGAGGGCACGGGTTTCGCGACAGCCATGAAGACCCTGGACCACACCCGCATCACGATCGCCGCCCAGGCCCTCGGCATCGCCCAGGGCGCCCTCGACTACGCCAAGGGCTACGTCAAGGAGCGCAAGCAGTTCGGCAAGCCGATCGCCGACTTCCAGGGCATCCAGTTCATGCTCGCCGACATGGCCATGAAGATCTCGGCCGCCCGCGCCCTGACCTACCAGGCCGCAGCCGCCTCCGAGCGCGGCGACAGCGACCTCACCTACCTGGGCGCCGCCGCCAAGTGCTTCGCCTCGGACGTGGCCATGGAGGTCACCACGGACGCGGTCCAGCTCCTCGGCGGGTACGGCTACACCCGTGACTACCCGGTGGAGCGCATGATGCGCGACGCCAAAATCACACAGATATACGAAGGGACGAACCAGGTCCAGCGCATCGTGATGGCGCGAAACCTGCCGTGAGCCCGTCGTTCCGTTCCTCGGGTCGCCCTCCTGCCCAGCCAGGAGGGCGACCTGCGTTTTGCCCCGGCGGCCTACCCTGACGCACGCATGGCGGATTCCTTCCTTCCGCCCCGTGGCGGCCGAGGCCGGGCAGGCGTAGGACGGAAGGCACGAGGGTCGACCCCCGGCTCTCGCCGTCCCCCGGGAGGAATCATGACCCAGCAGCCCACCATGACCCCGCTGAGCAAGGAGATGCAGGAGTGCGTCCAGGCGTGCATGACCTGCCACAGCGTGTGCGAGGAGACCATGAGCTCCTGCCTGCAGATGGGCGGCCAGGCCCAGATGCAGATCATGCGCGCGGTCATGGACTGCGCCGAGATGACGCGTATGTGCGCCGACATGATGATGCGCCGCTCGCCGCTGTCGGCCGAGATGTGCGCGATGTGCGCCCGGGCCTGTGACATGTGCGCCGAGGCGTGTATGTCCATGCCGGACGACGCCCAGATGATGCGCTGCGCCGAGGCGTGTCGCCGCTGTGCCGAGATGTGCCGCTCGATGTCGGCCGCCACGATGTGAGGACCGCCTCACAGCAGTCGGGGGCACCCCCGTGGGTGCCCCCGACGCATGCCGGTGCTCAGTTGCCCGAGACGGTGACCGTCTCGTCGTTCTTCAGCTGGTTCACCAGCGTCTTCATCTTCGTGGTGTCCCACTGGAGGTTGCCGTTCGCGGAGTTGCCCGAGATCGGCATGTTCATCGACTTGCCCTCGCCGCCGCTGACGCCCTTCATCGCCCAGAACATGGACCCCAGGTCGAACAGGCCCATGTCCTTGTCGACCACGAGGGAGTCCAGACCCGCGCCCATGGTCGGGTACAGCCTGAACGGGTTGAGGATCGTGCTCGGGGTGGCGACCTGGTTGGCCAGGGCCGACAGGAACTTCTGCTGGTTCTTCGTACGGTCCAGGTCGGAGCCCGCGAGCGCGTAGCGGGTGCGGACGAAGGCGAGGGCCTGCTCGCCGGTGAGGGTCTGCTTGCCCTTCTTGAGGTCCGCGCCCGACTTCTTGTCCTTGATGTCCTGCGGGATGTCCATCTCGACACCGCCGACCGCGTCCACGATGTTCGCGAAGCCGCCGAAGCCGATCTCCACGTAGTGGTCGATGTGCAGGCCCGTGTTGGCCTCGACGGTACGGACCAGCAGCTCGGGGCCGTCCTCCGCGTACGCCGCGTTCAGCTTCACCTGGCGACCCGTGGCCGGGTAAAACTTGCCGGAGTCGGAGCCCTTGAACGACGGGATCGTGACGTTCGAGTCACGCGGTAGCGAGATCAGCGTCGGGCCGTTGCTGCCGGTGTGCAGGATCATCATCGAGTCCGTGCGCTTGCCCTCGGCGGACCCGGTGTGCAGCTTCTTCTTCTCCTCGGCCGACATGCCCGCGCGGCTGTCGGAGCCGACGATCAGGTAGTTCGTGCCCTCGCCCGCCTCCGGACGGTCGATGACCTTCGACAGGTCGACGTCGCGGTTGAGCTTGGAGTCGGCCCAGAAGTACGTGGCGACGCTCGTCACGACCAGCACCGTCACGACCATGATGGCCGTCACCTTGATACGGCGGCGCCAGTTCGGCGCGGGGCGCGGCTCGTACATGCCGTCGCCCGGGCCGCCGGGGCCTCTGCCGCCGGGGGAGCCGTAGACCTGGCCGGTGTTGTAGCCGCTGTCGTAGGCGCCCGGCGGCTCGGCGTAGCCGCCGTCGACGTACGACGGCTGCTGCGGTACCCCGCCGGCGTACGGCGCTGCGCCGCCGTAGGCACCCTGTCCGGGCGACGGCGCCGGACCGCGGCGGACCTGCCGCATCACGCGGGCGCTCTCGGGCTGTGCGCTCGCGCTTCCGCGTCCGTACCGGCTGCCGCGGTTGTCGTCGGACCATCCCTCGGACCAATTGTTCATGCGCCCCAGTGTGCAGGCCCCCGTAGTACGGCATACAAGAGTCGTCGGAAAATCAGAGCACGGCTGTGGCGAAGCTGACACAAAATCCCCTCATGCCGCCTCGGCATAAGGTAGGGGCCATGACAGACCAGGCCCCAGCCGCGGAATCCGGCACTCCGGATATCCCGGGCAAGCCGACTTCGGCCTCCCGCACCACCCTCAGCCACATCATGACCCACAACGACACGAACCTTCTGGGGACGGTGCACGGCGGGGTGATCATGAAGCTGGTGGACGACGCGGCGGGTGCCGTGGCCGGGCGGCACTCCGGCGGGCCGGCCGTCACCGCGTCCATGGACGAGATGGCCTTCCTGGAGCCGGTCCGCGTCGGTGACCTGGTCCACGTCAAGGCGCAGGTCAACTGGACCGGCCGCACCTCCATGGAGGTCGGCGTCCGCGTCCTGGCCGAACGCTGGAACGAGTCCGCCCCGCCCACCCAGGTCGGCTCCGCCTACCTCGTCTTCGCGGCCGTCGACGCCGACGGCAAGCCCCGCCGGGTCCCCCCGGTCCTCCCGGAGACCGAACGCGACAAGCGCCGCTACCAGGAGGCCCAGATCCGCCGCACCCACCGCCTGGCCCGCCGGCGGGCGATCGTGGAACTGCGGGAGAAGCGGGCGGCGGAGGGGTTCGGGGACTGACGCGAGTCCGGCGACCGGGGCGGGCGCGGTGGCGCCGAGCACCTGGACTTGCCCACCTGGGGCGAACGGCCGTCATCAGGGGCGTGCAGCGGTCGGTGCGGGTGTCCAGGGAGGACTGGCCGGTGTGACCGCCGCAGGACCGACCACGGCGAGAGCCGCGGGGCCCGATCAGTCGGCGCGAGCCCGCGGGGGACGAACGGCCGTCGCGAATGCCCGGGGCCCGACCGCCCCTGCCCGGCCCCTACGAGCACGCCACCTCATCCCCCCGCACCACCCCGAACTCGCCCTGCCCCGGGTCCTCGGCCCGTACCTTGTGTACGCGTTCGAAATCCGTGCCCGCGATGACCTTCAGGGTCGCGCCCAGGCCCTTGACCGGGCGGAGTTCGCTGCCCGGCAAGGCCGTGGCGAGGGACTTGGCGGAGCGGTCCCAGCGGGGGTCGTGGGCGATGATCGTGCGCTTGACGTCGCGGGCGGCGGCGTTCACCGGGGCCCGGGTCGTACGGAAGCCCGTCGAGGCCAGGGCCGCGTCGACACGGCGGCCCAGCCCGGGCGTGCGGGTGCCGTTCTCCACCTGGACGCGGATCTGCTGGGGGGCGACCGAGACGATCCGTGCCGCGCCGCGGGGCCGGTGCACCGACAGCGGCTGGTCCTCGCGCAGGGCGCCGAAGAGCCGCTCCGCCTTCACGGGGTCCCACTTCAGTGTGGAGCCGACGCCCTTCACGGCGTATCCCATCCGCCCGATCGGGACGGTCGTGAACTCGGAGGAGGAGGGGGAGAAGTTCCGCATGGCCCGGCCCAGGTCCAGCATCTCGTCCGTGCCGAAGCCCTTGTCGGCCCGCACCGAACCGAGTACCGCCCGGGTCACGTCCCGGAACTTCATCGGGTTGAGGAGGAGCCCCGAGGAGGTGATCCGTTCCACGAGCGCCGCCATGAAGCGCTGCTGACGTTTCATCCGGCCGAGGTCCGAGGCCCCGTCGATGTGCCGGGCGCGTACGTACTGGAGTGCTTGCCCGCCGGCGAGCGTGTGCCGTCCGGGCGGGAGGTTCAGGCCGGTGTAGCTGTCCTTCAGGGGGACCGCGGTGCAGATCTTTACGCCCCCGACCACGTCCACCGTCCTCATGAAGCTGGTGAAGTCGACCTCCAGGTAGTGGTCGATCTTCACCTGCGTCATGCTCTCGACCGTCCGCACGGTCAGCTGCGGCCCGCCCTCGGCGTACGCCGCGTTCAGCTTGACCGGGTGCGCCCCGTGCCGCTTGCCCGTCGTACGGTCGACGTGCGCGGGCATCACGGCGTACGAGTCGCGCGGCAGGCTGACCACACTCGCCCGCTTCCGGTCCTCCGAGATGTGCACGATCATGATCGTGTCGGTGCAGTGGCAGGGCGCCCCGCCCAGCCGGTACTTCCGCCGCTCCTCCTTGCTGATCTTCTCGCGGCCGTCGGTGCCGACCAGCAGCACGTTCATGCCGTGGCCCGCCTGCGGCCGGTTCTTCATGTCCTTGAAGGGGTCGACCCGGGCGATGTCCGCGTCCAGGCTGGTCATCACCGCGTGCCCGATACCGGCGGACGCGAGGACCACCACGGACAGGGTGGTGACCATCCGCATCCCCCAGCGCGGTTTCCGGCGCCGTACGGGCGGCGCGGGCCTGCGCGGGGCGTGCCCGGGGGAGGGCTGCGGGCGGCGCTGCGGGGCGGAGGTGGACCGAGGGGATCGCGGCGGCGTGGGCAAGGGGACACCTCCGGACGACGGCCGTACGTGGGATCCGTGAAACCGTAGGCCGATACGATCTGCGGCCCGCGCTATCGCCCCGGCGGCGCGCACCGGTGTCCCCCGTTCGCGGTAACGTGTGGCCCCTATGAACGCCAATCCCGACGTGCGGCTCCCCGCCGTTTCCGTGATCATGCCTGTCCTCAACGAGGAACGGCATCTGCGGGGAGCAGTCCAAGCGATCCTCGCGCAGGAGTACGCCGGCGAGATGGAGGTCGTGATCGCCCTCGGTCCGTCCACGGACCGCACGGACGAGATCGCCGCCGAGCTCGTGGCCGAAGACCCGCGCGTGCATACCGTGCCGAACCCGACCGGCCGTACGCCGGCCGCCCTGAACGCGGCGATCAACGCCTCCCGCCACCCGATCGTCGTCCGCGTCGACGGGCACGGCATGCTCTCGCCCAACTACATCGCCACCGCGGTACGGCTCCTGGAGGCGACCGGCGCGCAGAACGTCGGCGGCATCATGCACGCCGAGGGCGAGAACGACTGGGAGCACGCCGTCGCCGCCGCGATGACCTCGAAGATCGGGGTGGGCAACGCCTCCTTCCACACGGGCGGGGAGGCGGGCCCGGCCGACACCGTCTATCTCGGTGTCTTCCGGCGCGAGGCGCTGGAGCGGCAGGGCGGCTACAACGTGGAGTTCATCCGCGCCCAGGACTGGGAGCTGAACTTCCGTATCCGCGAGGCCGGCGGGCTGATCTGGTTCTCGCCCGAGCTCAAGGTGTCGTACCGGCCGCGGCCGAGCGTGAAGGCGCTCGCCAAGCAGTACAAGGACTACGGCCGCTGGCGGCACGTCGTCGCCCGCTTCCACGAGGGGTCCATCAACCTGCGCTACCTCGCCCCGCCGACCGCCCTGTGCGCGATCGCGACCGGGCTCCTGGTGGGCGCGCTGCTGACGCCGTGGGGTTTCGTGGTGCCCGGCGGTTATCTCGTGGCGATCCTGCTCGGCTCGGTCCCGGCGGGCAAGGGGCTGCCGCTGAAGGCGCGGCTCCAGATCCCCGTGGCGCTCGTCACCATGCATATGTCGTGGGGCTGGGGCTTCCTGACCAGTCCGCGGTCGCTGGCCCGCAAGGTGATAGCGAGCCGGCGTCCGGCGGTCCGGGCGAACGCGGACGCGGACGCGGCCACCGGCTGAGGCACACCGCACGCACGCGTTCGGGCCCCTCTCTCCTGGGAGGGGCCCGTTTGCGTCACCAGGTGAAGTTCGGGGCCACGTGCATACAGGCCTTGTCGTCCGCGCCGTTGAGCGCCTCGGCCGACTTCGGGGTCTTGTCGCTGCGCTTCGGCGCCTTGTAGTCCGCGCCCTCCCGCCAGTCGGCGCCCACGACGAGTGTGACGCCGGAGACGTCGGTCGACCGCTTCACCGAACTCAGCGGAATCCCGAGGGCCTTGGCGACCCGCTGGGCGTCGCCCTCCAGGTCGGCGCTCGGGTAGCGGACGACGGTCCGCTCCTGGCTCCACGAGCCGTTGGTGTCGGCGACGGCCTGGGCGAAGCCCTGCTCCTTCAGCAGCCCGGTCACCGTGCTCGCGCGCCCGCGGGCCGCGGCCAGGGTGCCGGTCCGGGTGCCGTTGCGGACCTGGACGGGGATCTCGTCGTCGGCCGCGGCCGGGTCGGCGGAGGCCTTCTCCGCGGCCTTCTCACGGCCCTTGTCCTTGCCGTCCAGCGCGATGTCCTCCCGCACCAGCCGGAACAGCTGCTCGGCGTCCTCGGTCGGCTCCACGCGGGCGCCGACGTACCGGTTGGGCATCGTGGTCATGGTGATGCGCTCCGGCTCCACCTTGCGCAGCTCGTCGCTGAGGTCGTAGAGCTTCTTGACGGTGTCGAGGCCGGGGTCGACCGTCAGTGCCCGGGTGGCCTCCTCGGCCAGTCTGCGGAGCTTGTTCGGGCTGCTGAGCGTGGCGTTCTCGCGCAGCTGGCGGACCATCGCGTTCATGTACATGTGCTGGGCCTTGGCGCGGGCGAGGTCGCTGCCGTCCTCGAAGCCGTAGCGGGTGCGCAGCCACTGGAGGGCCTGCTCGCCCTGGATGTACGAGGTGCCCTTCTTTAGTTTCAGGCCGGAGCCCTTGCCGTCGGAGGTGCGGGAGTGGATGTTGGCGTCGACGCACACCGGGACACCGCCGACGGCGTCGGCCATCGACACCACGCCCGCGAAGTCGACCATGACGAAGTGGTCGATGTGGATGCCGGTGAGCTCCTGCCAGGTGGCCACGGTGCAGCCCGGGCCGCCGTGCCCGAGGCTCTGGTTGGTCATCGTCCGCCCCTGGGTCCCCGGGTACACCTTCCCGTCGTCCGGGTCGGTGCACTTCGGGATCTTCACGAGCGTGTCGCGGGGCATGCTGATGACCGACATGTTGGTGCGGTCGGCGGACAGGTGCAGCAGCATCTGCACGTCCGCCAGCGGCGCGGCGCCGAACGTCTCACGAGCACCGCCGAGTTTCTGGTTCTCCTCGGTGTCCCGCGCGTCCGAGCCGATGAGCAGGATGTTCAGCGGCGTCTGCCCGGCGGCGTTCGGCGTCGGCGCGGCGACCTTGTTGTCGCCGAGGTTCAGCTCGTCCTTCTTGATGTTGCCGTTCAGGTGGCGGTAGTAGAGGTATCCGGCTCCGGCCGTCCCGAGTATGAGGACGGCGAGCACGGCGGCGGACCACCTCAGCAGCCGCCGGGTACGCCGGGGCCGGCCCCCGCCACCGGCTGGGCCGCCCGTCGCCGGCTTGGTCTCTCCCGGGCCCGGTTCCTGGCGGACGCCCTGCCGCGTTTCGTTCTCCCGCACACCGCTCTGCGTCACTTCCCCGGTCCTTCCCGCCCCCGGCGCATGCAACAGGCCCGTCCTGCCCCCTGTTAGACGCACGACGGGCCTGTCAGTTGCCCTCAGCGGGTCAACTCGCGCACTTCACCTTGTCGGCGGTGGACTTCTCCACGTCCGCCGCCTCGACCGGGGCGTTGAGCTTCACGCCGGCGCCCTTGAAGTCCTTGCCGAGGGTCAGGGTCATGGCGGGCACGCCCTGGGAGTTGGTCACGCTCTCGCCGGGCTTCAGGGCCGACCCGGACAGCCCCATGATGTCGGCGAGGCGGCGGGCCTGGTCGGCCTGGTCGGGGGCGTACTCGAGCGTGGTCTTCGCCAGCTCGGCGGGCGCGTTCCCGCCGTTCTCGGACTTGGTCACGCCCTCCTCGACCTGGAGGTACTGGAGGGTCTTCTGCGCGCTGCCGGTGACGGCCCCGCCGTTGAGGACCCGGACCCGGACCTCGGAGGCCGGGGCCTTGGTGCCCTTCAGCCGCGCCGCCTCGGCGTCCTTCTCCTTCTTCTTCTGCTGCTTGACCTCGGTGAACGAGACGTCGTTCTGGATCATTTCGAACACCTGGGGGGCCTGTGACTCGTTGAGGACGACTGTCGCCTTCACCGTCTCCGCCGGGTTGTCCTTCACCGGCACGGTCGTGAAGGCGATGTTCTTCGTCGGTACCTTCTTCAGCTCCAGGGCGATGTCCTTGAGCGTGCCGACGTTGCCGATGGCCTTGTCCACGGTCAGCGCCTTGGTGGCGGCCTCGGCCAGCTTCAGCAGCTTCGAGGGGCTGGTGAGGGTGTCACTGGAGGACATCTTGCGCATGAGCGAGCCCAGGAACTGCTGCTGCACCTTGATCCGGTCCAGGTCACCGCTGTTGCCGAAGCTCTTGCGGGTACGGACGAACGCGAGGGCCTGCTCGCCCTCGACCTTCGACGGACCCGCGGGCAGGACGAGTTTGGACTCCTTGTCGTTGACCGGCTTCTCCACACAGACGTCGACGCCGTCCACCGCCGTGGTCAGCGTCTTCACCGCGTTGAAGTCGGCCATCATGAAGTGGTCGACCTGGATGCCGGTGTTCTCCTTCACCGTGCGCATCGTGCAGCCCGGGTCCCGGCCGCTCTCCCCGAGGCTCCGGTTGAAGCGGACGCCCTGCTGGCCCGGGACGATCTTCTCCGAGCCGTCCTCCAGCCTCGTCGGGCAGTCGGGGATGTTCACGATCAGGTCCCGGGGGATGCTGAGCGCGGTCGCGTTGGAGCGGTCCTTCGCGACGTGCAGCAGGATCGTGGTGTCGGCGTGCCCGGAGCTGCCCTTGTCGCCGTAGCCCTCGTTGCCCTCACCGGTGCGCTTGTCCGTGCCGATGATGAGGATGCTGAAGGCCTCGTCCTTGCTGAAGTTGCTGGCGCCCGCGCTGCCGACGTCGGTCGTCGTGACGTTGCCCTCCAGGTGCCGGAGGTAGAAGTAGCCGGCCGCGCCGACCCCGACCAGCACGAACGCCATCGTGCCGCCGGTCCACATCAGCGCCTTCTTGGCCTTCTTCGGCTTCCGCTGCACCGGCCGGCGCCCGCCGCGCCGCCCGGGCGGCGGCTCCTCGGGCGCACCGCGCCGCCGGCGCTGGGGCGGAACGTCGGTGCGGGTGCCGCCCGCACGTGAAGTCGCCTCACGGGGAGCCGCCTTACGCGCTCCCGCCGTACGGCCGCCCGCCCCCGTCGGGGGAGTGGATCCGCGTGTCCCGGATATCGGCGACTGCGCTGCGGATGGAGTCAGTCGCAGTTCGTATTCGCCGGTGTTCGGATTGAGTACCCACTGGTCTGCGGGGTCGATCTGGTCCCCCCGCCCACGGCGTTGCGCGTCCACGGTTGTCGTTTCCTCCGTCGGGGCACGCGGCGCCTTCTCCCCCCGGAAGGCGCACGGGTACTTGTCATCACAGAAGCACTGGATCGCTCACACTATCCGCCCAGTTGAACGTCGATGTGCGCTGAATGACAAATTCAACGTCCATACATTTGGGCAATCCATCCCAATTCCGCGTGGAGGAGTGGAGTTGTTTCTCCGGTCGCTACCAGCGGTAGGGCGCGTACACGTCCATGCACTGCCCGGCGTCCGAGCCGTTGAGGGCGTCCGCGTCGCCGGGCAGGTCCCCGGCCTTCGGAGCCGGCTGCTTCGGATAGGCCGTGCCCTCGCGCCAGTCGGCGCCCACGACGAGTGTGACGCCAAAGACGTCGGTCGACCGCTTCACCGAACCCGCGGGAACGCCCAGCGCCTTGGCGACGCGCTGCGCATCGCCCTCCAGCTCGGCGCTCGGATAACGCACCACGGTCCGCTCCTCGGACAGCGCGCCCGAGGTGTCCGCGGCGGCCTTCGTGAAGCCCTTGCCCACGAGCGACTGCGCGACGGCGCCCGCGCGCCCGCTCACGGGACCGAGGGTGCTGGAGCGCGTGGCGTTCTGCACCAGGACGCCGATCGCGTCGTCCGCCGCGGCCGGATCCCGCGAAACCTCCTCGGCCTTCTCCGCCTTCTTCGTGCCCGGCTCCCCGCCCTTGCCGTCGAAGGGCACGTCGTCGCGGATCATGGCCCACACCCGGTCGGCGTCGGTGCCGGCCGGGACCAGGTGGTTGCGGTCCTGCGGGTCCGCGGCGGTGGGCAGCGTCGTCATGGTGATGCGGTCCGTCGGGACCGTCTTCAGCTGCATCCCCAGGTCGTACAGCTTCTTCACCGTGCCGAGCTCCTCGGACACGTGCAGCGACCTGGTCGCCGCCTCGGCCAGATCGGTCAGCCGGCCGGTGTCGGTGAAGACGTTCTGCGCCTTGAGCGTGCGGATCATCGAGTTCATGTACATGTGCTGCGCCCTGGCCCGCAGCGGGTCGCTGCCCCAGGCGTGCCGGGTGCGCAGCCACTGGAGTGCCTGCTCGCCCTGGACCTTCTTCCGGCCGGCCGTCAGCTTCAGACCCGAGCCGCCGGACACGCCGGGCAGCGGGCGGTCCCACACGTTCTGCCGCACGCACACCTCGACCCCGCCGATGGCGTCCGCCATCTTCACCACGCCCGCGAAGTCAATCGTCATCCAGTGGTCGACGTAGACCCCGGTGAGGTTTTCCCAGGTCGCCAGCGTGCAGCCCGCCCCGCCACGGGCCAGCGAGGCGTTGATGATCGTGTTGACCGGCGGGTACGTCCGCCCGGTCTTCGGGTCGGTGCACTCGGGTATGTCGACCCGGGTGTCGCGCGGGATGCTCACCACGGCGGCGCTCTTGCGGTCCGCGGCCAGGTGGATGAGCATCTGCACGTCGCCCAGCGGCGGATTGCCGCGGTCCTTCCGGGCGCCACCCAGCTTCACGTTCTCGTCGGAGTCACGGCTGTCGGAACCGACCAGCAGGATGTTCAGGGGCGTCTGCCCGGCCGCGTTCGGAGTGGCCTTGCGCGCCTTGGAGTCGCCGCTGCTGCGCCGGCCCTTGTCGATGTTGCCGTTCAGGTGCTCGTAGTAGAGGTAGCCGGCGCCGGCGGTCGCGAGGATCAGCAGGGACAGAGCCGTAGCCGACCAGCGCAGGACGCGGCGGCCCCGGCCGGGCCGAGGGCCTCCCCGGCCGTCCCCGTCGCCCGGGACGGCACCGGGCTTCGTCCCCTCCTCGTACACACTGCTGCTCTGTGCCATCTGCTCTTTCCCACCCCCGTGTCACCGGACAAGGCCTGCCGTACGCCCTGTGAGACGTACGGCAGGCCCGTCAGGTCACTCGGCGCACTCGACCTTGTCCGCCGTGGACTTCTGGACACCCTCCGGCGCCTTCGACGGAGCGGTGAGGGAGGTGCCCGCGCCCTCGAAGTCCTTGCCGAGGGTCAGCGTCATCGCGGGCAGCCCCTGGGCGTTCTCCACGCTCTCGCCCGGCTTCATCGCCGACCCGGGAAGGCCCATGATGTCGGCGAGGCGGCGGGCCTGGTCGGCCTGGTCGGGGGCGTACTCGAGCGTGGTCTTCGCCAGCTCGGCGGGCGCGTTCCCGCCGTTCTCCGACTTGGTCACGCCCTCCTCGACCTGGAGCCAGCTGAGCGTCTCCTGGGCGCTGCCGGCGACGGCACCGCCGTTGAGGATCCGCACCCGGACCTCGGAGGCCGAGGCCTTGCTGCCCTTCAGGCGGGCGGCCACCGCGGCCGCCTCCTTCTTCTTCTTTTCCTTGACCGCGGTGAAGGAGACGTCGTTCTTGATCATGTCGAAGACCTGCGGGGCCGTCGACTCGTTCAGCACGACCGTGGTCTTGACCTTCTCCGCCGGGTTGTCGATCACCGGGGTCGTGGTGAACGTCAGGTTCTTGGTGTTGAGCTTGCCCAGCTCCAGACCGAGGTCCTTCAGCTTGCCGATGCTGTCCAGCTGCGAGTCGACGGTCAGGGCCTTGGTGCCCGCCTCGGCCAGATCGAGCATCTTCGAGGGGCTGGTGAGGGTGTCGTTGGACTTCAGCTTGCGCATCAGCGCGCTCAGGAACTGCTGCTGGAGTCCGATCCGGCTCAGGTCACCGCCGAAGCCGACGGAGTGCCGGGTGCGCACGAAGGCCAGCGCCTGCTCGCCCTCGATCGTGTGCGTGCCCTTCGACAGCTTCAGCTTGGAGTCCGGGTCGTCGATGTCCTTGCCCAGACAGACCTCGACCCCGCCGACCGCGCTGGTCAGCGTCTTGACGGCGTTGAAGTCGGCGACCATGAAGTTGTCCGGCTTGACCCCGGTCAGCTCGGTCACGGTCCGCATCGTGCAGCTGGGGGTACGGCCGTCCTGGCCGAGGCTGGTGTTGAATCGGGCCTGCCGCGTGCCCGGGATGATCTTCTGCGACCCGTCCTCCTGCGTGGTCGGGCAGTCCGGCACGTCGACGATCAGGTCACGCGGGATGCTCAGCGCGGTGGCGTTCGAGCGGTCCTTGGAGACGTGCAGCAGGATCGTGGTGTCGGCGTGGCCGACGCTGCCCGCGTCGCCGTACTTTTCGTTGCCCGCGCCGGTGCGCTTGTCGGTGCCGATCAGCAGGATGTTGATCGCCTTGTCCTGCTGGAAGCCACCGGTGCTCGCGCCGTCGTCGGAGACGGACGCGATGTTGCCGTTCAGGTGCTCGATGTAGAAGTACGCGGCGCCCGCCCCGGCGACCAGCACGAACGCCATCGCGCCGCCGGTCCACAGCAGGACCTTCTTCCTCTTCGCGGCCTTCTTGGCAGGCCGCCGCCCGCGCCGCCCCGGCAGCGGCTCCTCCGGCGTCCCGCGGCGCCTGCGCGGCGGCACCGCACGGCCCGGCGTCTCGGGCCGCGGCCTGCCGGGCGCCTCCGTACGGCCGCGCCCCTGCGGGCCCGCTTCGGGGGCCGGTGGCCTGCGGGGGCTGGGGACGCCCGACTGCGGTGGGGAAGGGGGCAGTCGCAGTTCGTATTCGCCGGTGTTCGGATTGAGTACCCACTGGTCTGCGGGATCGATATCGTCCGCCCGCCCACGGCCTTGCGCGTCCACGGTTGCCTGTTTCCTCCGTCGGGGCACGCGGCGCCTTCCCCCTCCAAGGCGCTCGGTCTCGGTCACACAGTGCGCGACCTCAGGACCGTCCTCAGAGCCGGGCGCACCGGATCGCTCACACTAACCGCCCAGTTCAGTGCCGAACGACGACGGTGACAAATTCCACGTCCCTACACCTGGGCAATTCGCCCATTTCTCGGGTGAAGAGTTCATTGCCTTGGAGTTACCTTGGCGCCCTTTTTACTCACAGGTGTCCTCGGCTGCCGTGTTCCCCCGGAACGTGGGTGGAGGAGAAACGGTGACGACGGGCTTCGTGAGCGGCCCCGGATGCGAATCCCCGTACGACCCGTCATGCGAATCGGTAGGCCTCAGCGGGGCGGAACCGTGCGGAACGTCCCGGGCCACCACCACGGGTGTGTCCGTACGCAACCGTTCGAACAGCCTCTCCGCCTCGGGCTCCACGAGTTGGTCGCGATTGGCGTCGTACGCGTACGACTCTCGTGGAACGGTCAGGAATTGCACACGTTCCATGGGGATGTTGCGCAGCCCGCGCACGAGTTCGTACAAACCGCGAAGGCTGGCCAGATCCGGGTCGGTTGTGAGAGATGACGTGGCGGCGTCCAGCACGGGATACAGCTTCGCCGGATTCAGCAGGACGTCATTGCTGCGCACCTTGTTGACGAGTGCCCCGAGGAATCGTTGCTGCCGCTCCATGCGCTCCGTGTCACTGCCGTCGCCGAGCGTCTTGCGGGCGCGGACGTAGCCGAGCGCCTGCTCGCCGTCGAGGGTCACGCGTCCGGCGGGGAGCCGCAGCTTGGCGGCCCGGTCGTCGATCGGCTCCCGCAGGCACACCTGAACGCCGTCGACCGCGTCGACCATCTCCTTGAAGCCGTGGAAGTCGACGACGACGTGATGATCGACGCGGATGTCGGTGAGCTTCTCGACGGTCCGGATGGTGCAGGCCGAACCGCCCACCTGGAAGGCCTGGTTGAACGCGGCGAACCGCGGCGCGCTGCGCGAGCCGTCCGGGCGCCGGCAGCCCGGCAGGTCCACCATCAGGTCCCGGGGCAGGGAGACGGCGGTGGCGCTGCCCCGGCCCGCGGACAGGTGCAGCAGGATCGTGGTGTCCGACCGCTCGGTCCCGGAGTCACGCCCGTAGCGCGCGTTGTCGTCCCCCTCGCGCGAGTCCGACCCGATCAGCAGGATGTTCCGCGCGCCCTTGACCAGCGAGGTGGGCCGTTCCTTCTCGTACCGGGCGAGCTCGGCGGCGGCGGCCTCGTCGGGGGTGATGTTCCCGCTGAGCTTCGCGTACACGGCCCATCCGGCCCCGCCGGCCGCGACGACGACACCGGCGGCCCCGAACGCCCCGATCCGCACCCACCGCCGCCGACGCCGCCGCACCAGCCCCGGCCCACTGGCCGAGGCCCCCGCCCCCGGCCCAAGCCTCCCGGTGTCGCCCACGACACAGACCACCCCTCACGACGTACGAACGTGCGCGCGCACTGCTCTTACGACTTTGGCGTGGATGGGGGGTGGGGGTGGGGTGGGGATGGGCTGAACGGGGGGGGCTTACTGGCTGCGGGCGCTGGTGGCCGCCCTGGCTGCGGGCAGTCGTGCCGCCGGGGCGGCGCCCGTCCCGAAGAAGCGGCACCCCGTCACGCCGGGCTGCGCAACGCCCCGCCCTGAGCCTCGATGCAGGGCACCTGACAAACCGTCCTTACCGGGCAATAGCCGTAATTCGCTCACTCTCCACCCGCTTGTCCAGCACCCCGTCCCCCGCCCGCTCCAGATGCCGGCACAACACCACAGAACCCCCCGTGGCCAACGGCCCGTACAACCCCGCGTTCAACCCCTCCCACGTGTCATACGGCAGCCCCGACAAAATCCGCGACCCGGGCCCGGTCAACCCCAGCCCCGTCGCCTCCGCCCGAGCCCGCTCGACAACCTCCGCCCCGCTGAACTCCCGCCCCGCCACGATCAGCGCAGGCCCCTCCGGATCCACCGGCGCATACGGCACGAACCGGTCCCCCTGCCCCGGCACCTCCACCGCGTAGTCGACAAACCCCTCGGGCACCTGCGGAAACCGCCCCCCGAGCGGCCGCAGCGCCATCGCGACCCGCGCCCCGGAACACGCCCGCGCCGCCTCCAGCTCGTCCGGCCCGCTCACCACGACATCGGCCGCCCGCGCATCCCCGCCAACGTCCGCGACGACTCCCACCGACGAACACGCCAGCAGCCACACCGCCGTCTGCCAGTGCGCGGGCAGCAACAACGCCACCCGGTCCCCGGGCTCGACGGACAGCTCGTCCTGGAGGAGGTTGGCGGTCTTGGCCACCCAATTGGCGAAGGTGGCCACGGACAGTTCGACACGTTCGCCCGTGGCGTCGTCGTAGAAGGTCACCAGGGGACGTCCCGGATCCGCGGCGAGCGCGGAATTCAGCAGGTCGGCAGGGGTGCGATCGGTGGCGTTCACCCGCGCAAGCGTACGCGGCACCCAAGCCTCCACCCAACGGCCAGGCCACCGCCCCGCCATGAATCCGCCACCGGTTCGGCCGAACCCCGACCGACGGCGCGTCAACTCTCAAATAGACAGACTTATACGACTATGTCCAAGATCAGGGGCATGCATGGATTTCTTGCTTCTTCGATCGGTGTCACCTGTGCGGCCGCTCTGGCCCTCCCCCTCACTCCGCCCGCCGTCGCGGCGACGACGGCGAGACCGGTACCGACCACGGAAGCGGCCACGACCGCGAGACCCGCGCCCCACGCGGGGACCCCGGACACGACCATGGCCGACCGGCGCGCGGCCGAACCGTACGCCCCCGGCAGCACCCAGTCCCTCCCCCTCGAACCCCTCACCCGCAACCGCGCCACCCCCACCGGCCCCGGCACCCCCGAACAGGGCCTGACCCGCCGTGCCGTACGCCACTTCTCCCTCGTCGGCATCGTCTGGGACGACCCCGAAACCCAACTGCACGGCCGCGTCCAGGTACGCACCCGAGCCGCCGGCACCGGCACCTGGTCGGGCTGGCAGGACGTCGAGACGCACAACGCCGACCACGCGGCCGACCGGGGCACCCCCGAGAGCACCTCGGGCCGCGTACGCGGCGCCACGGCACCGCTGTGGGTGGGGGACTCCGACGGCGTGGAACTCCGGGTCCGCTCCGAACCCGAGAGCGCGGAAGCCGACTCCGCGCACCACGGCACGGGCGCCCGCAACCTGCCCGCCGCGCTCCCGCTCCCCTCCGGCCTCCGCCTCGAACTCGTCGACCCGGGCGAGGACGCCGTGCCGCCCGGCGCCTTCGCGGACGGCCCCCGCACCGCCGGCCTCGCCGCCGAGACCTCCGCCGCCACCGAGGCCTCCGCTGCCAACGCCGACCTGGCCCCCCTCGGCGCCACCGAGATCCCGGCACTGAACCGCGCGCAGACCGAGCAGGAGTACCTCGCCCTCAACACCGGCGAGCTGACGGAGCAGCAGCGGGCGAGGCCGTACGTCGGCCCGCGTCCGCGCATCGTCACGCGGCGCGGCTGGGGCGCGAACGAGGGGTTGCGGGAGCGGGGCTTCCGGTACACGAAGAAGGTCAAGGCGGCCTTCGTGCACCACACGGCCAGCGGCAACAACTACCGCTGCTCGCAGTCCCCGTCACTCATCCGCAGTATCTACCGCTACCACGTCAAGAGCATGGGCTGGCGGGACATCGGCTACAACTTCGTCATCGACAAGTGCGGAAAGATCTACGAGGGCCGCGCCGGGGGCGTGGCCAAGCCGGTCCTCGGCGCGCACACCCTTGGTTTCAACAGCAACAGCATGGGGATCGCCGTCCTCGGGTCGTACGGCGACAAGAAGCCGTCGTCCGCCGCCGTCAAGGCCATCGCCCGGCTCAGCGCGTGGAAGCTGGGGCTGTACCGGATGAACCCGCGGGGAAAGACATACCTGACGTCAGGTGGTAGCAATCTCTACCGAAAAGGTAAGAAGGTACGACTGAACGTGATCTCCGGCCACCGGGACGGCTTCGTGACGGAGTGCCCGGGACGCAAGCTCTACGGCAAGCTCGGCTCGGCCCGCTCCAAGGCGGCCCACTACCAGGGCCGCTGACAACACGTTCACCGCCGTCAGGGGGGGGCAGGGAGGGGCGGAATGCCGCACGGCCAGCGAAGGCGCCACGGAACGGTCTGCATACACTGACCGGCCAAAAGACAGTTCGGCCGGTCCCGGCAGGAAGCAGAGACGACACGTGACAGAAGCGATCCTCCTGGTCGGCGGCAAGGGCACCCGGCTGCGCCCGCTCACGGTGCACACGCCCAAGCCCATGGTGCCGGCGGCCGGGGTGCCCTTCCTCACGCACCAGTTGGCGAGAGCGAGAGCGGCGGGTGTCGAGCACATCGTCCTGGCCACGTCCTATCTGGCCGAGGTCTTCGAGCCGTACTTCGGTGACGGTGCCGCCCTGGGGCTGCACCTGGAGTACGTGACGGAGGAGGAGCCCCTGGGCACGGGCGGCGCAATCCGCAACGTGGTCTCCCGGCTGCACTCGGGCCCCGACGACCCGGTTCTGATCTTCAACGGCGACATCCTGACGGGCCTCGACATCCGGGCCCTGGTCGACACCCACGAGACCACGGGCGCGGACGTCTCCCTGCACCTCACCAAGGTCACGGACCCGCGCGCCTACGGTCTGGTCCCCACGGACGACACGGGCAGGGTCCTGGCGTTCCTGGAGAAGCCGCAGACGCCGGAGGAGATCGTCACCGACCAGATCAACGCGGGGGCGTACGTCTTCCGCCGCTCGGTCATCGACACGATCCCGCTGGGCCGGCCGGTGTCGGTGGAGCGCGAGACCTTTCCGGACCTGTTGTCCGCCGGGGCGCACCTCCAGGGCATGGTCGACTCGACGTACTGGCTGGACCTCGGCACACCCGCGGCGTTCGTCCGGGGCTCGGCGGACCTGGTCCTGGGCCGGGCACCGTCCCCGGCGGTCCCCGGCCGCTGCGGCGACCGTCTGGTCCTGCCGACGGCGACGGTCGCGGCCGACGCGAAGCTGTCCGGCGGCACGGTGGTCGGCGAGGGCGCCTTCGTCGCGGAGGGCGCCCGCGTCTTCGGCAGCACGATCCTCCCGGGCGCCGTGATCGAACCCGGCGCGGTCATCACCGACTCCCTCATAGGCACCCGAGCCCGCGTCGGCGAACGCTCCGTCCTCACCGGCACGGTCATAGGCGACGGCGCGATCATCGGCCCCGACAACGAACTCCGCGACGGCGCCCGCATCTGGTGCGACGCCCAAATCCCGGCAGGAGCGGTCCGCTTCTCTTCGGACCAGTAGCGCACAGGCCGCCGCTGCGAGGCCGCAGCCGCCCTGGCTGCGGGCAGTCGTGCCGCTGGGGCGGCACGGGTGGGCGCAGCGGCACCTCGTAGCGCCGAGTCGCGCACCCACCCCGCGCCAGCAACACCGCCGAGTACCCTGCAACCTTGAGTGGTGCAACCCCGCCCGCCCCAGACCAACGCCGCAGCACCAGAAACCGGGCAGCCCATCACAACGCCCCGATATCCCACCGCGGCATCTTCGGCGCCCTGCGCCCCGGCACCCTCCCACTCAGCAGAATCAACCGCGCCGCCCGATGCCGCTGCCCCGCGTACGGCTCCAGCAACTCCAGCATCACGGAGTCATCCGCATCCCGATCCCCGGCCAACGCCCACCCCACGATCCCGGGCAGATGCAGATCCCCCACGGTCACCTCATCCGGCGCCCCATGACTCCGCTGCACCGTCTCCGCCGACGTCCACGGCCCAACCCCCGGCACAACCTCCAACCGCGCCCGAGCCGCCCCCGGCTCCATCCCGGCCGCCTCCTCCAACCGCCCGGCCACCCGAACCGCACGCAGAATCGTCGACGCCCGCTTGTTGTCGACCCCGGCCCGATGCCACTCCCACGACGGGATCAGCGCCCACGCCCGAGGCTCCGGCATCACACACATCCGCCCGGGCGCCGGCCCCGGCGCCGGTTCCCCGAACTTCCGCACCAGCAACCGCCACGCCCGATACGCCTCGTCGGTCGTGACTTTCTGCTCCAGAATCGACGGAATCAGCGACTCCAGCACCAGCCCGCTCTGCGTCAGCCTGAGCCCCGGCCGCCGATGCCGGGCCAGCGCCACCAGCCGGTGCCGGGGCACGAACACGGACGGATCATCGGCGCCCCCGAGCAGCTCCGGCAACCGGTCCAGCAGCCACTCCGCCCCGGGCCCCCAAGCCTGGCCGCGCACCCCAGCGCCGTACGCACAGACCCGTAGCGTCCCGGGTCCGGTGGGCGTGCGACAGGCCCGCCACACGGACCCGTCCGGCATCGCCCGGAACGTCGGATCACCCGGCCCGCGCCGTAGCGGCCCGAGCACCAGACCGAGATCCAGCGGCCCGTCCGGCACCCAGTCGCGCACCCGCCCCGGCCCCGCCGCCTGCCGCGGCACGCCCCCGGCGACGCCGACATGCCCGCCGCTCACGGTCGTAGACGTGGGCCGGGGAGCGAACCGTCCTGCCATGAGTGAAGTCCCTGGGATGAGAGAGGAGCAGCGCTAAGAGCGTAGGCGCCGGCCGCCGCCGGTCACCGCACCTCGATGAAAGCCCCCGCGTCCCGCTCCGGCCGCGGCCGCGGGTCCTCCGCCGGGTGCCCGACCGCCACCGCGCCCATCGGATCCCAGTCCGCCGACAGCCCCAGCACCTTGCGCACCACGTCCCGGCAGAACATCGTCGAGGACACCCACGCCGACCCCAGCCGCTCCCCGGCCAGTGCGACCAGGAAGTTCTGCACTCCGGCGCCCGCGGCGACCACGAACATCTCCCGCTCGGCCCCGTCGCGCCGCGCGTCGCCGTAGGTGTGCGAGCCGTCCATGACCAGACAGGGGACGACGAGGTACGGCGCGTTGCGCAGGACGTCCCCCCGCCGCACCCGCTTGGCGATGGACTCCTTGGTCTTGCCGTCCCGCCGCAGATCGGCGATCCAGGCGTCGCGCATGGCGTCGAGCAGCCGCGTCCGCGACTCCTCGGACTCCAGCAGCACGAATCGCCAGGGGGTGGTGTGGTGCGGCGCCGGCGCCGTCACCGCCGCGGCCACCGCCCGCCGTACCGCTCCTGGGTCGACGGGCTCGTCCGTGAAGGCCCGGACCGTACGCCGCTGGGTAACCGCCAGCCGTATCGCCTCCGACGTGCCGAGCCGGAACATGTCGTCGCGCGCGCCGCGCACCATGGCCCGCGCTCCCTCTGCGTCGCCCTGCGCCAGCACGTGCGGCAGCCCGCGCACCACGGCGACGGGGAGCCCCGCCGCCTTGCCCTTGACCAGGTCGCCGGCCGCGGCGAGTTCGTCGGCCGTGGCGACGACGGTGGCGCTGAGCGGGTTGCCGTACGCGTCCGTGCCGCCGCGCAGATCGTCCAGTACGCGCACCCCGGCGGCGCCGATCGCGACGTCCGTGAGCCCCGCGCGCCAGGGCCGCCCGAACGTGTCGGTGACGACGACACCGATGTCGACGCCGAGGATGTCCCGCAGTCCGTCGCGGATCGCGCGGGCGGAGGCGTCCGGGTCCTCGGGCAGCAACAGCACCGTCCCGGACGGGGTGTTGGACGCGTCCACCCCGGCCGCGGCCATGACGAGGCCCTGCCGGTTCTCGACGATCCGGAGACTGCCGCGCCGGGCGACCACCCGTACCGTCTCGGCGTCGATGGCCGCCTCCCGGTCGGCCGCCCGGACCGCCCGGCCCTCCGCCTTGGACACGATCTTCGACGTGACCAGCAGCACGTCCCCGTCGGCCAGACCGGGCTCGGCGGCCGCGATCAGCTTGGCCAGATCGGCCCCGGCCGCGACCTCGGGCATATCGGCCAGGGCCCACACCCGGTATCCGTCGGCACCCTGCCGGTTCTCCGGGACCTCGCCGCTCAAGCTTCCCGCACCTCCTCCGCCAGAGCCAGGGCCTCCCGCGCCATCTGCGCGGTCGCGTCCGCGTCGGTCATCATCAGCGGCACGGCCCGGCAGCGGATCCCGGCCGCCCCGACCCGCTCCACCGCGCCGGCGTCCACCGTGTCGACGAGCCAGCCGTCCAGCAGGCCCGAGCCGTAGTGCTCGGCCACCGCCGGCGCGGTCGACTCGACGCCCACGGCGGCGAGCACCTTGTCGGCCATGCCCCGCACGGGCGCGTCACCGACGATGGGGGACAGGCCGACCACCGGCACCCCCGCGTCGGCGATGGCCTCCCGGATGCCGGGCACGGCGAGGATCGTGCCGATCGACACGACCGGGTTGGACGGCGGGAAGAGGATCACGTCCGCCTCGGCGATCGCCTCCAGCACACCCGGCGCGGGCTTCGCCTGGTCGGCACCCACCGGCACGATCGCCTCCGCGGGCACCGAGGCGCGCAGCCGTACCCAGTACTCCTGGAAGTGGATCGCCTTGCGCTCGCCGTCGACCTCTACGGCCACGTGCGTCTCGACGCGGTCGTCGGACATCGGGATCAGCCGCACGCCCGGCTGCCAGCGGTCGCACAGCGCCTGGGTCACCGCGCTCAGCGGGTATCCGGCGCCGATCATCTGCGTCCGCACGATGTGCGTGGCGAAGTCCCGGTCGCCGAGGCCGAACCACTCGGGCCCGACGCCGTACGCCGCGAGTTCCTCCTTGAGGTGGAAGGTCTCGTCGGCGCGCCCCCAGCCCTGCTCCTCGTTGATACCGCCGCCGAGCGTGTACATCACCGTGTCGAGGTCCGGGCAGACCTTCAGCCCGAAGAGGTGGATGTCGTCCCCGGTGTTGCCGATGACCGTGATGTCCGCGTCCGGCACGGCCCGCTTCAGACCACGCAGGAACCGGGCACCACCGATGCCGCCTGCCAGAACCACAATGCGCATGGAAGCCAGTCTTGCAGGCCCCTACGACAACGGGTCAGCGGCTACGGCAACCGGTCAGGCCGTCAGGGCACCCGGTACGCCCCGGGCCTCGCAGTGCTGGGCCATGGGGGTCTCCCCGGTCGAACGAAGTTGAGACTGGGGGAGCATCGGCATCTGCGTCAGGCCCGGGTAGTAGACGTGCAGGCTGACCGCCGACTCCAGTGCGTCGTTCACGACTTCGTGCACGTACCCCGGCGCGAAAACGCGCTGCGCGCCTGCCCGCAAGGCGCGTGTGCCCCGCTCCGTGCGCTCGGTCAGCGTGCCGTCCAGCACGGTCAGCACACCGGAGGAGCGGCCGTGGTCGTGCAGCCCGCTGCCCTGCCCGGGCACCCAGGACAGCAGCCACACCTCGTAGCCCGGGCCGGTGCGCAGCCGGTGGTACCAGCGGCTGGTCGCGTCGTACCGGACGAGGTGCTCCCACTGGGAGCGGTCGGCGGCGATGGAGCGGGCGAGTCCGACGAACTCGGCGACGGTGGCCGGGTGCTCGCGGGGGGTCTGGAGCAGATGCTGGACTTCGAGGATGTCGCCGGCGATCTGGAGGTCGCTGTCGCTGTTCATGGGTGTGGTGGTTCCTCAGTGAAGGAAGGTCAGAGGGAACAGGAGCCGAGAGACGGGTGGCTCGGCCTTCAGCTGGAGCAGGTGGGGCTCAACAGCTGGAACAGCAACAGCTACAGCGAGCGTGGGCAGCACCGAGGGACCCGGCGGAGCGGGTCGAGGTGAGTGCCAAGTTCGCGAGCATGCCCACTAGGACACCGGTTCACACCCTCACTGTCAACTCGGCACCCGGTATGTGGGATGCGGTTCACCTCATCCGGTCGTTCACTCAGATGAAAGGTTTGTTCACGGCTCGGCCGGGACACATGGCGTCCAACCGGGAGCGCGAAACCCCGTTGCGTACTCGTGATCCAACTGTGATCCGTTTCGCTTCGAGGTGCGTGTCGGAACGAGATCGAACCTCTGGGCGTCCTTCTCCGTACAGGTCTGCAAGGGGTCCGGCGGACGGCGTGAGCCCGTGCGGGCTCCGTCGGTGTGGCAGGTTTTATGGTGATTTGAACACTTTCCGCTTGGGCTTGGTTCCGCAGAGTGAATAAGGGGCTCAATAGCAGATCTCGGCTTGACTCGCCCGGAGCCGCACACTTGTAATTTCACTCGTGTCGTTCAGCCGGAATCGGTAACGGCTAGATCACGGGGACGCGAAAGACAGACGAGGGGCGCACATGACCGAGACGGTGCAGCAACTGCTGGTCGACGACGCGGACGAGGAACTCGGCTGGCAGGAGCGCGCACTGTGCGCCCAGACCGACCCCGAGTCCTTCTTCCCTGAGAAGGGCGGCTCGACCCGGGAGGCCAAGAAGGTCTGCCTCGCCTGTGAGGTCCGCTCCGAGTGCCTCGAGTACGCCCTCGCCAACGACGAGCGATTCGGCATCTGGGGCGGCCTGTCCGAGCGGGAGCGCCGCCGGCTGAAGAAGGCAGCGGTCTGACCGGCATCCCGGATCCGTACGTACGGCTCGAAAGGCCCGTCGCAGGGTGGGTTATCCACAGGCGGCGGGCCCCCTTGTTGCGCAGCCGATAGTGTGGTCGCTCGTCCGAGACGCCCCGCTGCCCCCACCGGTCGCAGGCGTCCACCGCAGTCCACCGAACCGGGGCCCGTACCTCGATGTCCGTGCACAGCCACCCGGCAGCTCATCACGACAGCGCTGCCACACCTGAGTTCCCGCGTCATGTGGTGACCGCGGTCCTCGTCTCCCACGACGGCGCCCGCTGGCTGCCCGACGCGCTCGCCGGGCTGCTCGGCCAGGAGCGACCCGTCCAGTACGCGATGGGCGCCGACACCGGCAGCGCGGACGACTCCGCCCAGCTGGTCACCGGCGCCCTCGGCGCCGACCGCGTGCTGCACCTGGCCCGCCGCACCGGCTTCGGCCAGGCCGTCGAGGAGTGCGGCCGCACCGCCCCGGTCCTCACCCCGGAGCAGCTCCCGTACCTGAAGCGGCCCAGCGGCTGGGACCCGGTCACCCGCTCCTGGCGCGACGACGCGTACGACATGCCCGAGCTCCCGCACGGAGAGCCGGTGCAGTGGCTGTGGCTGCTGCACGACGACTGCGCCCCGGAGCCCGACGCCCTGGCCCAGCTGCTGCGGGTCGTGGACAACGAGTACGAGCTCGGCCGCGAGGACGTGGCCGTCGTAGGCCCCAAGCTCCGCGGCTGGTACGACCGGCGGCAGTTGCTGGAGGTCGGCGTCAGCATCGCCAACTCCGGCCGCCGCTGGACCGGCCTGGACCGCCGCGAGCAGGACCAGGGCCAGCACGACCACGTCCGGCCCGTGCTGTCGGTGTCCACCGCCGGCATGCTGATCCGCCGCGACGTCTTCGAACAGCTCGGCGGCTTCGACCGGCACCTGCCCCTCATGCGCGACGACGTCGACCTGTGCTGGCGCGCGCACGCGGCGGGCTACCGCGTCCTGATCGCCCCCGAGGCGGTCGTCCGGCACGCCGAGGCGGCCTCCCGCGAGCGCCGCACGGTCGACTGCGTGGGCCGCACGGCCGCCTCCCCGCACAAGGTCGACAAGGCCGGCGCCGTCTACACCCTGCTCGTCAACGCGCGTACGGCCGTGCTGCCCTGGGTGCTGCTGCGGATCGTGCTCGGCACGCTGCTGCGGACCGTCGCCTACCTCGTCGGCAAGGTCCCCGGACAGGCCGTCGACGAGATCCGCGGCCTCATGGGCACGCTGCTCAGGCCCGAGCGGATCCTCGCCGGGCGGCGCGGCAGAGGCGCCCCCCGGATCGACAAGGACGAGCTGCGGCCGCTGTTCCCGCCGCCCGGCGCGACCGTCCGCATGACCGTCGAGCAGGTCGCGAGCAACCTCGTCGGCCGCGCCGACCCCGAGGTCGCCGCCGGCGCCGGACGGCACGGCGGTGCCGTCGAGTCGGGCCCCGGCGGCGACGACGCCGACTTCCTGGAGATCGAGCAGTTCGCCCGGCTCAAGCGCATCGCGCGCAAGCCCGGCCCGGTGCTCTTCCTGGTGCTGCTGCTCGTCTCCCTGGCCGCCTGCCGCGAACTCCTCGGCGGCGGCGCGCTCTCGGGCGGCGCCCTGCTGCCCGCCCCGGCCGACTCCTCCGAACTGTGGGCGCGCTACCTGGACGCCTGGCACCCGGTCGCCGCCGGCGGCACCTCCTCCGCGCCGCCCTACATCGCGCTCGTGGCGATGCTGGCGTCCCTGCTGTTCGGCTCGACCGGCCTCGCCGTCACGCTGCTGCTCGTCTGCTCGGTGCCGCTGGCCGGTGTCACCGCCTACTTCGCCTCCCGCCCGCTGGTCGAGTCCCGGCTGCTGCGCGCGTGGGCGGCCGTCGTCTACGCCTTCCTGCCCGCCGCCACCGGCGCCCTCGCCGGCGGCCGGATCGGCACCGCCGTGCTGGCCGTGCTGCTGCCGCTCATCGCCCGCGCGGGCATCGCCGCCAGCGGCCTGGCGAACCCCTCGGGAGCGCGCGGCAGCTGGCGCGCCACCTGGGCGTACGCGCTGCTGCTGACCATCACCACCGCGTTCACCCCGATCGTGTGGCCCATCGCGCTGCTCCTCGGCGCCGGGCTGCTGGTCATCCGCCGGTCCGACATCACGGCGTACGGGCTGCGGTTCCTCGCCCAGCTCGGCACGCCGCTGCTGGTCCTCGCGCCCTGGTCGCTGTCGCTGCTCCCGTTCGGCTTCTTCCAGGAAGCCGGTCTGGAGTACGGCCCCTCGGCCGCCTCCCCCCTCGACCTGCTCGCCGCCAGCCCTGGCGGCCCCGGCACCGTCAGCGGCCTCATGCTGATCGGCATCGTGCTGGCCGCGCTCGCCGCCCTGCTCCGCTCGGAACGCCGGCTGGGCATCTGGACGGCCTGGACGGCCGCCCTGACCGGCTTCGTCTTCGCGGTCCTGTCCAACAGCTCCACCTGGTCCGGCCCCGCGACCCTCGTCTACGGCATCGCCCTCCTGGCGGCCGCCGCGCTCGGCGCCGACGGCGCACGCGCGCGTGTGGCCGAGCAGAGCTTCGGCTGGCGCCAGCCGGTGGCCGTGCTGATCGCCTTCGCCTCGGCCGCGGGCCCGCTGCTCGTCGCCGCGGGCTGGATGATCCGCGGCGCCGACGGCCCCCTGGAGCGGCGCGACCCGACCCAGGTCCCCGCGTTCGTCGCCGAGGAGAGCGGCAGCAGCGACCAGGCCCGCACCCTCGTCCTCGACAGCGACTCCGCCTCCCACGTCGGATACATGCTGGTCCGCGGCTCCGGCGCCCGCCTCGGCGACGGCGAGATCGCTGCGGCCGACGGCGAGAACGGCAGGCTCGACAAGGTCGTCGCCAACCTCGTCGCCGGCTCCGGCGCCGACCAGGCCGACCAGCTCGGCGGCTTCGCCGTGCGCTACGTCCTCGTCCACCAGGGCGCGCCCCGCGATGTCACCCGTGTCCTGGACGCCACGCCCGGCCTGACGCGGCTCAGCCAGCAGGACGGCGGCGCGCTGTGGCAGATCGACCAGGAGGTCGCGCGCGCCACCATCGTCCCCGCCTCCGGCTCCGGCACCCCCCAGCCCGTCCCCGCCGGGCCCGTCGACATCCACACCACGATCCCGACCGGCTCCGACGGACGCGTGCTGCGCCTGGCCGACACCGCCTCCGAGGGCTGGACCGCCACGCTCGACGGCAAGCCGCTCATCCGCACCACGGTCGACGGCTGGGCCCAGGGCTTCGAACTCCCCGCCACCGGCGGCAGGCTGGACGTCACCTACGACGATCCGGTCGGCCACACCGCGTGGCTGTGGGCGCAGGGCATCCTCGCCGTCGTGCTCGTGGTGCTCGCCCTGCCCGGCCGGCGCCGCGACATCGACGACGACCTGCCCGAGGAGCCGGCCGTCCCGGCCCAGCCGGTCGCGGGCGAGGGCCGCCGGGCCCGCCGCCTGCGCGCCCAGGCGGAAGCCGAGGCCGAAGGGGCGGCACAGCCCGAGGAGTTCCCGCCCCCGCAGCCCGAGCAGCCCCCGGCACCCGTGCCCCAGCAGCAGAACTACGGGATGGGGGTCCCCCCGGGCGAGGATGTTCGAGCCTGGGGGAGGGACAACGCCGGCTACCAGAGCGGCGAGTACGCGAACTACGGCGACCAGTACCAGGGCGCCCAGTACCCGGCGGACGCGTACGGACAGCAGTACCAGGCGGATCCGTACCAGGGCGGCCAGTACGACCCGTACGCGTACGGCGGCCAGCCCCAGACGCCGTCGTACGACCAGACGGGCTACGACCAGGCCTACGGCACGCCGTACGACCCGGCGCAGCAGCACCACCCCCACGGCACGGGCAGTGAGCGTCCCGACGGGAGCCAGCAGTGAACCGCACCACCCTGTCCCTGATCGCCGGCGCGACCGTGCTCGCCGCCGTCACCGGATTCGCCGCGCTGTCCGCCCCGGACACCCCGGGCTCGGACAGCACCGCCAAGGCGGCCGCCCAACTGCCCGTGGAGCGCACGAGCCTGCTGTGCCCCGCACCCAGCATGTCCGACATCGCCGAGACGTCCTACTCCTCCTTCACGCCCGTCACGAAGGGCACCGGGAGCGGCGGCAAGGCCGAACTCCAGGCGGCCGCCCAGGAGTCGCGAGAGGGTTCGGGCGCGGGCGGTGACAAGGGCAAGGGCAACGGCAAGTCCGGCGAGCGGAAGACCGACAAGCCCGTGCTGACCTCCAAGGAGCCCGGCAAGCCGGTCACCGGGGACAGTTCGGGCGCCGAATCGCCCGCGCTGGTCGGGACCGCGGACGGCAGGTTCGCGCCCGGCTGGACGGTCCAGGAGACGACGGAGGTCGCCGCGGGGACCGGGCGCGGCCTCCAGGGCGTCAACTGCACGGCTCCGGACACGAGTTTCTGGTTCCCCGGCGCCAGTACCGCGGCCGACCGCACCGACTACGTCCACCTGACGAACCCCGACGACTCGGCCGCCGTGGTCGACATCGAGCTCTACGGCAAGGACGGCACCCTGCAGTCCACGGTGGGGGAGGGCATCACGGTCCAGCCGCACTCCAGTGAGCCGCTCCTGCTGTCCACGCTCACCGACGAGCAGCAGACCGACCTCACCGTGCACGTCAACGTCCGCAGCGGGCGGGTCGGCGCCGCCGTGCAGGCCCTGGACGACAAGGTCGGCGGCGACTGGCTGGCCGCGTCCACGGACCCGTCGGGCAGCCTGGTCCTGCCCGGCATCCCCAAGGACGCCACCTCCGTGCGCCTGGTCGCCTTCACCCCCGGCGACGCCGACGCGGACCTCAAGCTGCGCCTCGCCTCCCCCTCCGGGCTGATCACCCCGGCCGGACACGAGACGGTGCACGTCAAGGGCGGCATGACCACCGCCGTCGACCTGGGCGACGTCACACGCGGCGAAGCGGGCTCCCTGGTGCTGACGCCGACCGACCGGTCCGTGCCGGTCGTGGCGGCCCTGCGGGTCGTACGCGGCAAGGGCGACAAGCAGGAGACGGCGTTCATCCCGGCCACCCGCCCCGTCGGCACGCGCGCGACCTCCGCGGACAACAGCGCCAAGGGCAGCACGCTCTCCCTGACCGCCCCCGGCCGCACCGCCACGGTCGAGGTCACCGCCTCGGCGGGCAGCGAGGGCGGCACGCCGGTGTCGAAGACGTACACGATCAAGGCCGGCACGACCCAGGACATCGAGCCCCCGGTCCCCAGCGGACTGAAGGGCACCTACGCGCTCACGGTCGAGCCGAAGTCCGGCGGCCCGGTCTACGGCGCCCGCACCCTGGCGGCGACGCAGGGCGGCGTCCCCGGCTTCACCGTGCAGACGCTCCCCGACGACCGGGGGACGGTGGCCGTACCGGAGGCGGACGAGGATCTTTCGGTGCTGCAGAAGTAGCCCTGACCGCTGCCGGCCGTCTCAGCCCTGGTCCTCGCCGTACCGCGGATCCACCGTCTCCGGCGTCAGCCCCAGCAGCTCGGCGACCTGCTCGACGACGATCTCGTGCACCAGCGCCGCCCGCTCGTCGCGCCCCTTGGTGCGGATCTCGACCGGCCGCCGGTAGACCACCACGCGCGCGGGGCGCCCCTCGCGGGCGCTGACCGTGCCGCCCAGCGGAACCGCCTCGTCGTTCCAGGCCTGGCCGGGCCCGTCGAGCCGCGGCACCTCCAGCACCAGGAAATCGATGTCGGCGAGCTGCGGCCACCGCCGCTCCAGGCGCTCCACGGAGTCCTGCACCAGATCGGCGAACGCCTCCGCACGGCTGGCGGCGAGCGGCACCTGCGGCGGTGCGATCGGGCCGCGCATGCCCCGGCCATGGCGATCACGGCGGCGGGGCCCGGGGGCGGCGGCTCGGGGCGTTACGGGCTTGTCCATCACTGGTGAAGGGTAGTCCCCGCCGCGCCCCTGCGCCCGGCACCGCACGGCGGTGGAGACGGCTTCCGGCCGACCGATACGGCATGTCGTTACATGACCATTCCAGCCAAGGTTGGGCTCGATTCCGTATCCCGCCGAGACCGGCGACCTCGCGGCAATTGAGGGTTTTGTGACGACTCTTGACCGCTTGAGGGGCTGTCCGGCATCCCGGACGACGGTGTCCGGGCAGGTCAGCAGGGTGTGCCGGAAGGAGTGTGTGGGGCGTTTCACAGCACGACACGGGGGAGTGACCTGGTGGAGAGTCGTCGCGGCCCGCTCAAGAGTGCGGTACCGTCCAACGTCGTGAGCCCTGTACGTCGCTGTTCGCGCACCGCCTGCGGCCGTCCCGCCGTCGCGACGCTGACGTACGTCTACGCCGACTCGACCGCGGTCCTCGGCCCGCTCGCCACCTACGCCGAACCCCACTGCTACGACCTGTGCGCCGAGCACTCCGAGCGCCTCACCGCCCCGCGCGGCTGGGAGGTCGTCCGGCTCCTCGACGGCTCGGCCCCGGCGCGCCCCAGTGGCGACGACCTGGAAGCGCTTGCGAACGCCGTGCGAGAGGCGGCCCGTCCCCAGGAGCGGGCGGCCGGGGCCGGTGGCGGCAGGCGTGCGGCCGACCCGATGGAGGTCGCCCGGCGAGGACACCTGCGCGTCCTCCGGTCGCCTGACAACTGACCGCACTCCCGGTTCCTCCCCGCACGCACCCATTGACGCGAGCTTGGCGCGGACATGACCATTCCGTTTTGAGGTCGCGAGAAATCGCTTTCGCATGACGGAAACCGGGGAGGCGCCCGTGTACGTCCAGGAACTGGAACCCGTCGCCGGCTCACTGGGCCTGTCCGCCCTCGTGGCCGCCCTGCCCCTCGTGATCGTCCTGGTCCTGCTCGGCGGCGTCCGCATGAAGGCGCACCTGGCGGGCCTGACCGGCCTCCTCGCCGCCGTTCTCGTCGCCCGGCTCGCCTACGGCATGCCCCTGGACCAGACGCTCTCCAGTGCCGCCCAGGGCGCCGTCTTCGGCCTCTTCCCCATCCTGTGGATCGTCGTCAACGCTTTGTGGGTGTACCGGATGACCGTCCGCACCCGGCACTTCGACATCCTGCGCCGGTCCTTCGGGCGGCTCTCCGACGACCCCCGCATCCAGGCGCTCGTCATCGCCTTCTGCTTCGGGGCGCTGCTGGAGGCGCTCGCCGGCTTCGGGGCGCCCGTCGCGATCAGCGCGGTCATGCTGGTCGCCCTCGGGTTCGAACCGGTGCGCGCCGCCGTCGTCGCCCTGGTCGCCAACACTGCGCCCGTGGCCTTCGGTGCGATGGGCACGCCGGTCGTCACGCTCGCCCAGGTCACCGGGCTTCCGCTGGACTCCGTGGCGTCCGTGGTGGGCCGTCAGACGCCGCTGCTGGCCCTCGCGGTGCCCCTCGTGCTGGTCTGGCTCGTGGACGGCCGACGCGGGCTGCGCGAGACCTGGGTGCCCGCGCTCGCCTGCGGAGTCGCCTTCGCCGTCGCCCAGTTCGCCGCCTCCAACTACGTCTCCGCCCAACTCGCCGACATCGGCGCCGCCCTGGCGGGCGCGGGCGCCCTGGTCGCCGTCCCCCACGCGCGCGTGCCCGCCGCCGAGTCCGTCCGCACCTCCGTGCTGACCGGCGTACGCAGCGAGGAACTGGACGAGGAGGACCCACCCCGCGAGGTCCTGCGCGCCTACGCCCCCTACGCGATGATCGTCCTGATCTTCTCCGTCGCCCAGATCCCGGCCGTCAAGGACCGGCTGGACAAGGCCACCCAGACCTACGACTGGCCCTTGCTGAACGTGCTCGGCTCCGACGGCGAACCGGTCGGCGGCAACGTATTCACCTGGCCGATCGTGTCGACCGGCGGCACACTCGTGCTGCTCGCCGGGATCTGCACGGCCGCCGTCATCGGGGTGCACGCGCGCGTGGCGGTGAAGGAGTGGCTCGCGACCGTCCACGAACTGCGCTTCGCGATCCTTACGGTGACGTCCGTACTGGCGCTCGCCTACGTCATGAACCTCTCCGGCCAGGCGGCGACCATCGGCCACTTCGTGGCGGCGGCCGGAGCCGGGCTCGCCTTCCTGTCGCCCGTCCTCGGCTGGTTCGGCGTCGCCGTGTCCGGATCGGACACCTCGGCCAACGCCCTCTTCGGCGCCCTCCAGGTGACCGCCGCCCGCGAGTCCGGGCTGTCGCCCGACCTCCTGGCCGCCGCCAACAGCTCCGGCGGCGTCCTCGGCAAGATGATCTCCCCGCAGAACCTCACCATCGCCTGCGCGGCCGTCGGACTCGCGGGCCGCGAGGGCGACTTGCTGCGCAAGGTCCTGCCGTGGAGCCTGGGCCTGCTGCTGGTGATGTGCCTGATCGTGGTCGGCCAGAGCACATCCGTCCTGGGCTGGATGCTGCCCTGACCAGAGCTGACGTCCGGACGTCCACTGGGCGTCCGCACAGCGCGCTGTCAGCGGCCGGGGGTAGTTTGTGCGGACCGACAGTACTTTTTCAGGAAGGTTGGCCGTGGCTGCTGATCTGTCGCAGGTCGTCAAGGCGTACGACGTACGCGGGGTCGTCCCCGACCAGTGGGACGAGTCCCTGGCCGAGCTCTTCGGAGCGGCCTTCGTACAGGTCACCGGCGCGAGCGCCATCGCGACCGGGCACGACATGCGGCCCTCCTCACCGGGCCTGTCGCGTGCCTTCGCGCGCGGGGCGGCGGCGCTGGGCGCCGACGTGACGGAGATCGGCCTGTGCTCGACGGACCAGCTCTACTACGCCTCGGGCGCGCTGAACCTGCCGGGCGCCATGTTCACCGCCTCCCACAACCCGGCGCAGTACAACGGCATCAAGCTGTGCCGCATGGGCGCCGCCCCGGTCGGCCAGGACACCGGCCTCGCCGAGATCCGCGAACTGGTGGAGCGCTGGAGCGAGTGGGGTGCCCCCGAGCCCGCCGCGACGCCCGGAACCATCACCGGCCGCGACACGTTGTCGGACTACGCGGCGCACCTGCGCTCCCTGGTCGACCTGACCTCCATCCGCCCCCTGAAGGTCGTCGTCGACGCGGGCAACGGCATGGGCGGCCACACGGTCCCCGAGGTCTTCGCCGGCCTGCCCCTGACGCTCGTCCCGATGTACTTCGAACTCGACGGCACCTTCCCCAACCACGAGGCCAACCCCCTCGACCCGGCCAACCTCGTCGACCTCCAGAAGCGGGTCCGCGAAGAGGGCGCCGACCTCGGCCTCGCCTTCGACGGCGACGCCGACCGCTGCTTCGTCGTCGACGAGCGCGGCGAGCCGGTCTCCCCGTCGGCGATCACCGCCCTGGTGGCCTCCCGCGAACTGGCCAGGTACGGCGGCAGGGGCACGATCATCCACAACCTGATCACGTCCTGGTCGGTCCCCGAGGTCGTCGCGGAGAACGGCGGCACCGCCGTCCGCACCCGCGTGGGCCACTCCTTCATCAAGGCGGAAATGGCGCGCTCGGGCGCGATCTTCGGCGGCGAACACTCCGCGCACTACTACTTCCGCGACTTCTGGAACGCCGACACGGGCATGCTGGCCGCCCTCCACGTCCTGGCGGCCCTCGGCGGCCAGCCGGGCACGCTGTCCGCCCTCGTCGCCCAGTACGACCGCTACGCCGGCTCCGGCGAGATCAACTCCACGGTCACCGACCAGGCGGCCCGCCTCGCCGCGATCCGCTCCGCGTACGAGGGCCGCGAGGGCATCACCCTCGACGACCTGGACGGCCTGACCGTCTCCGCCACCGACTGGTGGTTCAACGTCCGCCCCTCCAACACGGAGCCGTTGCTCCGCCTGAACGCGGAGGCGAGGGACCCGGAGACGATGGCCAGGGTGAGGGACGAGGCACTGGCGATCATCAGGGCGTGACGGAACGCGAGTCCAGCCTGACCGCGTCGGGCGGTGGGTGGGCATAGGGCCCAGGGGTTCAGGGGGCGGAGCCCCCTGGCGGGGTCAAAGGGCGGAGCCCCTTCACACAGCCCAGCCCCCGTTATGTTCTTCGCGGTCCTGCAAGAGGGCCGCTGGCCTCCGGGTCCGGCATGACTGTGTCCCCCTGTCGAACGGATGACCTGGGG